>NZ_UNRH01000012.1:0-63424 GCF_900537135.1 Micrococcus sp. Alg238-R198 | reverse complement strand
ACCCCTACCTGTGACCACCCCGCTTACACAGACAAGTTGACACGCCCAGGCGTTGGATCTTCTTGTGGTTCACCACCCACCCCTCGGCGCGGGCGTCGTGATACGCCCGCCGATACCCGTAGCGGGGATGGTCCTTCGCCCAGGCGCGCAGCCACTCCCTGAGCGCCCGATCCGGGTCCGCGACCGTGTCGCCCTTGAGCGGTCGCCGGTACGCGGAGCGGCTCAGCCCGACCAGACGGCACGCCATCCGTTCGCTCACCCGCAACTTGCGCTTGAGGTGATCGACGGCGGCGCGGCGCCTGTCCGGGCTTAGAAGTTTCCCTCAGCCAGCTCCTTGAGCGCGGCCTTCTCCAGCTCCGCTTCCGCGAGCAGACGCTTCAGGGTCGCGTTCTGCTTCTCCAGCTCCTTCAGGCGCTTTGCGTCGTCGGCCTTGAGGCCGCCGTACTGGTTCCGCCACCGGTAGTACGTCTGCTCGGACACCCCGAGCTCCCGGCACACCGCCGCGACGTCCTGACCATCGGCGAGCATCCTGTCGGCCTGCCCGAGCTTACGGACGACCTGCTCGGGGGTGTGACGCTTCCTGCTGTTCGTCATGATCTGACCAGTCTCCCTGCCCGCGACCGCGGGCAACAGGACGACTCTCATAACGACTGGACCTACGAAACGGGGTCAGCCCACTGGGCCATCTGGCATCGATGAACGATCGCCCCTGTCAGATGCCTCTATGCATTGGCCGGTGACGGTCCGCGGGCCTGGTCTCGTGCTGGGGGTCTGCCATGAGTTTGCTTGACACGAGTTATCAGGCGGCGGCAGCCGCCTGGACTGATTGAACCATCTCGAACTCGACAGGGGTGAGCTTCCCGAGACGGGCCTGCCTACGACGGCGGTGATAGGTCCGCTCGATCCAGCTCACGATCGCGAGCCGGAGCTGGTCGAAGGACTGCCAGCGACGCCGGTTCAGCACGTTCTTCTGCAACAGCGCGAAGAAGGATTCCATTGCCGCGTTGTCCCCGGCAGCACCGACCTGACCCATGGACCCGATCAGCCCGTGGGTGGTGAGGGCGTCCTGGAATAGGGCCGAGCGGAACTGGGCGGGTTCAACTGGTCGTTGCAACACCGTGCGTTGAGAGCGAGCGTAGCTGCTCGGCGAAGACCTCCGCGGGAGTCTTCCAGTCCAGGACCTTCCTGGGCCTGTTGTTCAGCGTGTACGCGACTGCTGCGAGGTCCTCGGCCGACCATCTCGACAGGTCCGTGCCCTTGGGGAAGTACTGCCGCAGCACCCCGTTCGTGTTCTCGTTCGTCGGCCGCTGCCACGGCGAGTGGGGGTCAGCGAAGAACACCTTCGTGCCCGTGGCCATCGTGAACTGGACATGCCCGGCCAGCTCCTTGCCCCGATCCCACGTCAAGCTCTGACGCAGCTGCTCCGGCACCGTCGCCATCGCCTTGATCAGGGCCGCGGTCATCGCCTCAGCCCCGTACCCACCCAGCGACGGCCCGTTCTTCACCGGCGGCCGCTCACCCCATCCCTCCAGGCGGGGCAAGTGGACCAGGATCGTGGCCCGGCTCTTGCGCTCGGCCAGAGTCCCGATCGCTGAACGCTCGGTCCCGATGATCAGGTCCCCTTCCCAGTGCCCGGGCACAGCACGATCAGCGGCCTCGGGTGGGCGCTTGCTGAACACCACGTCCTCGGTGACGTGGCCCTGGGGCTTGTTCCGGGTACGTGCCCGCGGCTCGCGCAGAGCCCGCCCGGTACGCAGGCACGCGACGAGTTCACGCTTGAGCGCCCCACGCCCCTGGATGAACAGGGACTGATAGATCGCTTCATGAGAGATCCGCATGGACACATCATCCGGGAACTCCAGGCGCAGCCGGTGGCTGATCTGCTCAGGGCTCCACGCCGTGGACCACCGCCGGTCCGCCCGGCGCGGTTTCATCTTCCGCCCCTTGAAACCGGGCCCGACCGGTCCCGGCACGGCCACGCCATCGGGGCCCAGGACCACCCCGTTCAGGCGTGCCTGGACGTAGTCGTGCAGTCGCTGGTTCGTGGCCAGCTTCGCCGGCTTGGGCCGCCTGGCAGCTTCCTGGGCCTTCCACTGCGCCACCGTGGCCCGGTACTCCTGCTTCCCGGAACGAGTGGCGCAGTTACGGCGCAGCTCACGGCTGATCGTGCCGGGATCACGTCCCAGCGTGCGTGCGATCTGACGGACCCCCTGGCCCTGGGCATGGAGGATCGCGAGCTCCTCACGCTCAGCGAAGGACAGATACCGGCCGGTGGGCTCGGCTAAGGACAGCGGGGTCATCCCGCCAGCGTGACGGAACCAGCGCGCCCCGACGGGCCAGGACACGCCCACAGTCAGGGATGCCTCGACCGTGGTGACACCGGTGGCGATYACACGCCAGAACTGGCGTTGGACCTCCCGTGAGGGCTGCGGCCTGCCAGGAGAGCGCATCGGGGCCCGCAAGGCCCGATCCGCTCTCCACTGCCGACGTGTCCCCTCGGGCACGTCACTGATCTTCCTCGCCCAGTCCTTGCTTGCCATCGCCCATACCTCCAGTGATTCCGAGAGGGTGTTGCGACGACCGATTGAATCCACCTTGCGATCCTCGGTCCGAATGCACCCGGCAACCCTGCACCGGCGGCCTCGACGCCCCTGGTCGGATCGCATAAGCGCTCTTCCCGACACCGACCGTCCGGTCCGACAGGATCCACGTTGAGGCGAGCCCTGCTGGTCCTCCCCGTCGGCGTGGTCCTCAGGGCCGTCGGCCGGGCTGAGGGGCGGCTGGTCACACCTGCGTCATCCCTGCCCGTAAAGGAGTCCGCGGGCCTCCGTGGCCGGCGATCTTCACGGAACCTTCAAGGTTGAGCCCTTCACCCGCGTCGGCGGGGCGGTCTACAGTCGATGAAAGGGCGGGCCGGCGAAGGCCGGTGCGTCGGATCAGATCGACGAAGGAGCACATCATGACCCATCACGTGAGCGCCATGCTGGAGACCTACCCGAAGGAGGTGGGGAACATCGATCGGCAGAAACTGGCCGAATGCATCCAGGCCTGCTTCGAGTGCGCCCAGACGTGCACCGCCTGCGCGGACGCCTGCCTGGCCGAGGACATGGTCGCCGACCTGAGGCAGTGCATCCGGTTGAACCTGGACTGCGCCGATGTGTGCGCCGCCACAGGCCGGATGCTGTCCCGGCAGACCGGCACCAACGTCGAGACCACCCGCGCCCTGCTCGAGGCCTGCCGGGCCGCCTGCAAGACGTGCGGGGACGAATGCGAGAGCCACGCCCAGATGCACGAGCACTGCAAGGTGTGTGCCGAGGCCTGCCGCCGGTGTGAACAGGCCTGCGCGGACCTGCTCGTCACCCTGGGTTGAGCCTGCTGATGACCGTTCCCCCTTGAGGGCGGCCAGTCGTCCATGACGTGCGCAGGGAACCCGGACCACCGTGCTCCCTCGCCGCGGAAGGCTCCCATGGACTCGGAGAAGTATCAGAGGGTCAGGAACGGTGCCGGATTCGTCGCGGCGCTGGACCAGAGCGGGGGCAGCACCCCGGCGGCCTTGCACCTCTACGGGATCGACAAGGATGCCTACTCCGGCCCAGAGGAGATGTTCGACCTGGTACACCAGGTGCGCACACGTATCATCACCAGCCCCAGCTTCGACGGTGAGCGCGTCATGGGGGCCATCCTGTTCGAGAACACAATGAACCGCCAGGTGGAGGGTTCCCCCACGGGCGACTACCTGTGGAACAGCAAAGGCATCGTGCCCTTCCTCAAAATCGACCAGGGCTTGGCCCCGGAACAGCAAGGCGCCCAGCTCATGAAACCCATCCCGCACCTGGATGACTTACTGTCTCGAGCCGTCGAAAAGCACATGTTCGGGACGAAGATGCGCTCGGTCATCAAGCTGCCCGGGGACGGGGTGGGCTCCGTCGTGGAGCAGCAGTTCGGGCTCGCCCGTCAGATCCTCGTTACCGGGCTGGTGCCCATCATCGAGCCCGAGGTGGATATCCGCAGCCCCCGCAAGGCCGAGGTGGAGGACCAGCTCAAGGCGGCAATCCTCGCCCAACTGGACAAGCTCGGAGACGACTAGGGCGTGTCTGAGAATAGATGCACGAGTCAGCTGAGACCCTGGGGACATGTCCCGGTTCCAGATGCTCTCTGACACCCAATGGGAGTTGATCGCCCCGATGCTCCCGACCCGGACCGGCCGCGCCGGCAGGCCGTTCGCCGACGCCCGCACCATGGTGGAGGCGATCATCTACCGGTACCGGTGCGGAATCGCTTGGAGGGATCTGCCCGAGGTCTACGGGCCCTGGCAGACCGTGTGGACCTGGCATCGGCGCTTGGCTGAAGAGGGCACMTGGGACACGGTGCTGGCCACGCTGACCGCCGCCGCTGACGCCGAAGGCCTGATCGATTGGTCGGTCTCGGTGGACTCCACGATCGCCCGCGCCCACCAGCACGCGACGAACATCACCCGCCACACAGGGGGATGGATCGAACTACAAGAATCCGCGTGAGGAGCCGGCCGATCACGGCATCGGGCGCTCCCGTGGCGGGCTGAGCACGAAGATCCATCAGCTCGTCGATGGGACCGGGCTGCCGCTGGTCAGCCTGATCACCCCCGGCCAGGCAGGGGACTCCCCGATGCTGCTTCCTCTTCTGGMGCAGCTGCGCGTGACCCGGCCAGTAGGGCGGCCCCGGACCCGCCCCGAGGCCGTGCTGGGCGATAAGGCGTACTCCTCCCGGGCGATCCGCACCCACCTACGTGCCCGTGGGATCAAAGCGGTCATCCCCGAACCGGCCGACCAGCAGGGCCACCGCAGACGGCGCGGTGCCCGCGGCGGGCGCCCCGTCAGCCTCGACGCGGACGCCTACAAGGGCCGCAACGTCATCGAGCGTCAGTACGCGCACCTGAAGCAGTGGCGGGGTCTGGCGACCCGGTATGACAAGTACGCGATCGTCTACCGGTCCGCTGTGGTGCTGAATGCTGTGATCGCATGGTCCAAACGATTGTCAGACATGCCCTAGGCAGGAGGGCCCGGGAGGCCAAGTGGGACACGACAGGTGCCTTGGTCAGGGCCGAGGCGCAGGTATCGTCCACGGCCTCCAGGGCACAGACCGGCAACCCGGGGTCGGCTGCCTCATCCCCGGCAGGCTCGGCCGGGAGCACGACCTCGGGCACCATGCCGGCCGGACCGATGGCGCCCGGCCCGAGGTGATGAACAGTTGTGGCGGCGGCCGTACCGGTGGCGGCCCAAGCCGCGCTGGTGCCCGTACCAGCGTGCATCCCGAGCAGGCCCAGGATCAACACGAGGGTGCCCAGAACGGTTCGAAGGGCGGGCCAGCCGGACAGGGGGCGGCGGGGGGAGGTCACAGCAGCGATTCGGTGGTGTTCCCGCCGTCCGTGGTGGACAGCACGGTCGAGCCGACGACCAGCAGTGCTTCGGTCTGCCCGTCGTCGGTGATGCCCGTTCCCAGGGCGGTGGCCGTGCCGACCGGGCGGTCGCTGGCGGTCCAGGTGTCGCCGGCGTCGGTGCTGGTCAGCAGGTGTCCCTCGGTGCCGGCGCCCACGGCGGTGGTGTCATCGGCCCAGGCGACCAGGTGCATCAGCTGGGGGGTGTCCAGGGTGGTCCAGGTCGCGCCGTGGTCGGTCGAGCGCAACATGCCGGTTTCGGTGGTGGCCAGCACGGTCCCGGTTTTGGGGGAGATCGCCAGCGATGCCGGGGCGACGGGGATCTCAAGGCTCTGCCAGGTGAGGCCGTCGGTGCTGGCGCGCAGTTGCCCATCGAAGCCGAGGACCCCGTTCGGGCCGGCGGCCAGGGCGTGGAAATCGGATGCGCCGCCGCGGGAGAGCACCGTCCAGCTCTGGCCCCGGTCGGTGGACTCGGCCAGGCCCAGCGGCTCGGGCAGGTCGGTGCGCGGTGCGGGGTGACCCGAGGCCAGGTAGCGGCCCTCGGGAGTCAGGGTGAAACCCATGAAGTCCACGACCGGACCGACCTGGGTCAGCTCCCCGTCCTGGAGCCGGAACAGGCCCTGGTGGGTGGCCAGCAGCACCTCACCGGACTCGGGGTCCCGGGTGAGGGCATGGACGTGGGTGATGGCCGTGCCGGTGCCCTGCGTGCCGGTGCCGGCCGCCGGGGATGTCGCGGGGTTCGGCGCGGCGCAGGCGGTGAGGGTGCCAGCGCCGAGCAGGGTCAGCCCGCCGGCGATCAGGGTTCTGCGGGTCAGGGGGGTCATGGAGCCTTTCCGCCCCGGGCCAAAAGGCGGGGCTATCTACCATTGTCGGCCGGTGACGCGCCGGGATGGGGCGGTTTGCCTTGAAGATTCGATGAAGATTCCCCGCCCCGGCACCGTTCTGAGCCGCCGGGGCGCGAGACAGAGCGAGACTGGACCCATGAATTCTGGCACTGGCACTGGGACTGACACTGGGACTGGTCCGGCGGCCGGCCGGGTGTTGGTGGTCGATGACGAGAAGCCGCTGGCGCGCATGGTGGCCACCTACCTGGAGCGGGCCGGCTACGAGGTGGCCCTCACCCACACCGGCCCGGCCGCAGTGCAGGCCGCCCGGGTTCACGAGCCCGACGTGATGGTCCTGGACCTGGGCCTGCCCGGGCTGGACGGGATCGAGGTGTGCCGGCGGGTGCGGGCCTTCTCCGAGTGCTATGTGCTGATGCTCACCGCCCGCGGCCATGAGCACCACCGGTTGGAGGGATTGGCGGTGGGGGCCGATGACTACATCACCAAACCCTTCAGCGTCCGGGAGCTGGTCGCCCGGGTGGGGGCGGTCATGCGCCGGCCGCGCACAACGGTGTCAGCCCCCGAACCGGAACGGGTCTGCGGTGACCTGGTCATCGACCTGGCCGCCCACGAGGCCCGCGTGTCGGGCCAGGTGGTGCAACTAACGCGCACGGAGTTCGACCTGTTGGCCGCCTTGTCGGGGCGCCCGCACCAGGCCTTCTCCCGGCGCCAGCTGATCGATATCGTCTGGGACCCGGCCTGGGTGGGCGATGAACGGCTCGTGGACGTGCACATCAAGAACCTGCGCCGCAAGCTCGACGCGGACCCGGCCCGCTATATCGACACCGTCCGCGGGGTCGGCTACCGGATGGCGGAGCAATGACCGGCCGGCGGCGCTACCAAGGATTAGCGGCCCGGTTCTTCCTCGCCCAGCTGCTGGTGGTGGGGGCCAGCGTGCTGGCCGCGGTGGTGGTGGCCTCCCTGGCCGGCCCACCACTGTTCCACGAGCACCTGGAACAGGCCGGGGCCGGACACGATGCAGCCCAGGTGCTGCACGTGGAGCAGGCCTACCGGGACGCCAATTTCTGGACCCTGGGCGTGGCCCTGGCCACGGCCTTGATCTGTTGTCTGGCATTGACCTGGAATGTCGCCCGCCGGATCCAGAGTCCGATCAACGCCCTGACCCAGGCGGCCAAGGCCATGGCCGGTGGACGGTACGACACCCGCGTGCCGGCCATGGGCGCCGGCACCGAGGTGGAGGAGCTGGCAGGGTCTTTCAACACCATGGCCGCACGGCTTCAGCGCACCGAGGACACCCGTCGACGGATGCTCTCGGACCTGGCCCACGAGCTGCGCACCCCCGTCTCCGTGCTGACCGTCTACCACGAGGCCCTGCAAGACGGGGTGTCCCACTGGGACGAGCCCACCGGTGAGCTGATGGGCGAGCAGCTGGCCCGGTTGACCCGGCTGGTGGAGGACATCAACGACGTCTCCCGCGCCGAGGAGGGCCGGATCGAACTGGACCGCAGCCCCCAAGGGGTCAGCGGGCTGCTGCATGCCGCGACCGAGGCCCACAAGGAGGCCTACGCCACCAAGGGCGTGGCCCTGACCATGGACGCCGATCCGGGCCTGGCCGTGGACGTGGACCGCCAGCGCATGGGCCAGGTCCTGGGCAACCTGCTCACCAACGCCCTGCGCCACACCCCGGCCGGGGGCCGGGTCACCCTCGAGGCCCGACAAAGCCCGTCCGGGGTCACGCTCAGCGTCACCGACACCGGGGAGGGGATCTCTCCCGAGCACCTGCCGCACGTCTTCGAACGCTTCTACCGCGGGGACACCGCCCGCGACCGTGACCACGGCGGCTCCGGGGTCGGCCTGGCCATCTCCCGAGCTCTCATCCAGACCCACGGCGGCACCCTGAGCGCCACCTCCACCACGGCCGGGGCGACGTTCACCATCGACCTGCCCACCAAGCAGCCCCCCGACCAGCCCACCTACCGGCGCACCCGTTTATCCACCGTGAACACCGGCGCTCCACCCCTTGAATGATACCCCCAGGGGGTATATACCAAGAGGAGAGGCGCCGTCCGGCGCCGCCCTCAGACCTGAAGGAGACCGTCATGACCGAATCCGCCCGCACCCCGCTGCCGGGGGCCACCAACGGCTGCTCGTGCTGCGCCCCAGCCGCCGACGCCACCGCCCCCGCCGGGCGCCAGAGTGCCGACCCAACCGGGACGAGCGCCGGCGACGCGACCTACCAGGTGGAGGGCATGACCTGCGGACACTGCGTGGGCTCCGTCGCCGAGGCCGTGAGCGCCCTGGACGGGGTGGACGATGTCCGGGTCGAACTGGTCGCCGGCGGGGCCTCCCCCGTCACCGTGACCGGGCCCGCCTCCGCGGACTCCGTGCGGACGGCCATCGAAGCGGCCGGCTACCGCGTCCGGATCTAACCGACCCATCCCCTCGAGGTCGGCGCCCCACCGCCGAGCCGGTCGCCGAACAGACCGCCGAGCAGAAGGAACACCATGAGCACCCCGCACCACCACGATCACCCCACCGACCAGACCGCCGAACACCCAGACCCGAACCCCCACGCCGGCCACGCCAACCACACCGACCATGCCGCCCACCACCCCGCGGACGCGGCCACCCACGGGCAGGCCATGCCCCAGGGCCACGCCCACTCGGCCCTGGACGAGGAGCACCAGGTCCACGACCACGGTCAGCACGCCGGGCATTCCACCGCGATGTTCAAGAACCGGTTCTGGGTCTCACTGGTGCTCTCCATCCCGGTGGTGTTCTTCAGCCACATGGTCGGGCAGCTGCTGGGCTACCACGTCCCCGAGTTCCCGGGCTCGGCGTGGATCGCCCCGGTGCTGGGCACCGTGATCTACCTCTATGGCGGCATGCCCTTCCTGAAGGGCGGGCTGACCGAGTTGCGCGCCCGCCAGCCCGGGATGATGCTGCTGATCGCGATGGCCATCACGGTGGCCTTCGTCGCCTCCTGGGTCACGACCCTGGGCATCGGGGACCTGATGCTGGACTTCTGGTGGGAGCTGGCGCTGCTGGTGGTCATCATGCTGCTGGGCCACTGGATGGAGATGCGCGCCCTGGGCGCGGCCTCCTCCGCCTTGGACGCGCTGGCGGCGCTGCTGCCGGAGGAGGCCGAGAAGGTCGTGGACGGTGACACCATCACCGTGCCGATCACCGAGTTGGCCGTGGGCGATGTGGTGCTAGTGCGGGCCGGGGCCCGGGTGCCGGCCGACGGGACCATCCTCGAGGGCGCCGCGGAGTTCGACGAGGCGATGATCACCGGGGAGTCGAAGCCTGTGCTGCGCCAGGCCGGGGACACGGTGGTCGCTGGGACCGTGGCCACCGACAACACCGTGCGGGTGAAGGTGGCCGCCGTCGGGACCGACACGACCCTGGCCGGGATCCAGCGGATGGTCGCTGACGCCCAGGAATCCTCCTCCCGCGCCCAGGCGTTGGCCGACCGGGCGGCGGCCCTGCTGTTCTGGTTCGCCCTGGTCGCGGCGATCATCACCGCGATCGTGTGGACCGCGATCGGCCAGCCCACCGACGCGGTCACCCGCACCGTGACCGTGCTGGTCATCGCCTGCCCGCACGCCCTGGGCCTGGCCATCCCGCTGGTGATCGCCCTCTCCACGGAGAAGGCCGCCAAGTCCGGGGTCCTGATCAAGGACCGGATGGCCCTGGAGCGGATGCGCACCATCGACGTGGTCCTGTTCGACAAGACCGGCACCCTGACCGAGGGCGCCCACGTCGTCACCGCCGTCACCGCGATGCCCGGCGTGTCCGAGGCAGAACTGCTGGCGGTGGCCGCCGCGGCCGAGGCTGACAGCGAGCACCCCGTGGCCCGGGCCATCGTCACCGCCGCCGGGCAGCACCCGCAGGCCAGCACGTTGCGCAAGCGCGGCACGGACTTCAGTGCTGCCATGGGCCGCGGGGTGCGCGCCACCGTGGACGGCTCCGAGATCCTCGTCGGGGGCCCGAACATGCTGCGCGAGCTTAACCTGACCATGCCGGCGGAGATCACTGAGCACACCGCCTCCTGGACCGCGCGCGGGGCCGGGGTGTTGCACGTGCTGCGCGAGGGGTCCGTTATCGGCGCGGTCGCCGTGGAGGACAAGGTCCGCCCCGAGTCCCGGGCCGCCGTGGCCGCCCTGCACGCCCGCGGCATCAAGGTCGCGATGATCACCGGCGATGCCCGCCAGGTCGCCGAGGCCGTCGGGGCGGACCTGGGCATCGACGAGGTCTTCGCCGAGGTCCTCCCCCAGGACAAGGACACCAAGGTCACCGAGTTGCAGTCCCGGGGACTGTCCGTGGCCATGGTGGGCGACGGCGTCAACGACGCCCCGGCGCTGGCGCGGGCCGAGGTCGGCATCGCCATCGGCGCCGGCACCGACGTGGCCATGGAGTCCGCCGGCGTTGTGCTGGCCAGCAACGACCCCCGCGCGGTGCTGTCGATGATCGAGCTCTCCCAGGCCAGCTACACCAAGATGATCCAGAACCTGGTGTGGGCCACCGGCTACAACGTGCTCGCCGTGCCGCTGGCCGCCGGCGTGCTCGCCCCGATCGGGTTCGTGCTCTCCCCCGCGGTGGGCGCGATCCTGATGTCCGTCTCCACCATCGTGGTGGCCCTCAACGCCCAGCTGCTGCGCCGGATCGACCTGGACCCGGAGCACCTGGCTCCTCTCGAGCGCCCCCGGTCGCAGGCTGCCCTTCAACCCGCGACCTCCTGATCGCGCCTCTTGGCGCTAACTCTGATATGAACCCTCAACCCACTGTGGAAGGACCCACCATGAAACGCACCATGACGCTGACCGCCCTGGCCCTGGCCTCCGCCCTGACCTTGACCGCCTGCGGCACCGGCGCCCAGGACGAGAACGCCGGCGCTGAGGCCTCGGCCACCGCGACCAGCTCCGCCCCCGCCGCCACCCCTGCGGCCACGGCCACCGCGACACCGTCCACCACGGCGACCGGTTCGGCCGAGGAGGTCTCCGCCGAGCACAACGACGCGGACGTGATGTTCGCCCAAATGATGATCCCGCACCACCAGCAGGCCGTTGAGATGAGCGAGATGCTGCTGGCCAAGGATGACGTCCCGGCGGAGGTGGCCGCGTTCGCCCAGAAGGTCATCGACGCCCAGGGCCCGGAGATCGAGCGCATGAACGCCATGCTCACCGCCTGGGGCCAAGACCCCGTGGACACGGACGGTATGGAGGGCATGGACCACGGCGGGATGTCCGGGATGATGTCCGAGGAGGACATGGCCGCCCTGGAGCAGGCCCAGGGCACCGAGGCCGCCCGGTTGTACCTGGAGCAGATGACCGCCCACCACAAGGGCGCCGTGGACATGGCCAAGGACGAGGTCGAGGACGGCCAGAACCCGCAGGCCGTGCAGCTCGCCGAGCAGGTCATCGCCGACCAGGAGGCCGAGATTACCGAAATGCAACAGATGCTCGACAAGCTCTGAGCACCGTCGTCCGCTGCGGGCATCCGGTGAGACGCGGCTGGCGATAGACCCCGAAACCGGAACGGGTCCTCCAGGAAAGGAGACGAGCATGCAGGACAAGATCAAGGTCGCGGTGAACGGGTACGGGGTCATCGGCAAACGCGTCGCCGACGCGGTCCGGGCCCAGGAGGACATGGCGCTGGTCGGAGTCAGTGACGTCATCGCTGACTACCGGATCGCGACTGCGGCCGGGAAGGGTATCCCCGTCTACGCCTCTACCGAGCAGGCCCTACCGGTGATGGCGGATGCCGGCCTTCCCGTCGTCGGAGGCCTGCACGACCTGCTCGAGAACGTTGACGTCGTGGTGGACTGCACCCCGGCCCAGGTGGGCGCCGGCAACCTGGAGCTCTACCGTGCCCACGGGGTCAAATCCGTGTTCCAGGGCGGGGAGAAGCACGATCTCACCGGCCACTCCTTCGTCGCCCACGCCAACTACGCCACCGCCCTGGGCCGGGACAGCACCCGGGTGGTGTCCTGCAATACCACCGCCACCGTCCGGGCCCTTACCGCGCTGAAGGACGTCGGACTGCTGTCCAAGGCCCGGGGGGTGCTCATCCGCCGGGCCACCGATCCGTGGGAATCGGACCACTCGGGGATCATGAACACCATCGTCCCCGAGGGCCGAATCCCCAGCCATCAGGGGCCCGACGCCCAGTCGGTGGTCCCGGACCTGGACGTGGTCACCATGGCCGCCAAGGGAGCCCACACTCAGAACCACCTGCACTACTGGACGATCGAGCTCACCCGCCCGGCCGAGAAGCAGGAGGTGTTGGAGGCGTTCCGGGCGATGCCGCGGATCGCCTTCGTCCGGCGCTCGGACGGCGTCGTGGCGGTCAATAGCACCGTGGAACTCATGGAGGACCTGGGCCGGCCCCGGGGTGATATGTATGAGGTGGCCCTCTGGGAAGACATCCTCACCGTGGACGGCAACGAGCTGTACTACACCTACACGGTGGACAACCAGGCGATCGTCGTCCCCGAGAACATCGACGCGATCCGGGCCCTCACCGGAACCGTCGACGACGGCGGCGAGTCCATCCGGCGCACCGACCGCGCCTTGGGGGTGCGCCAGGACTTCGTGCGCTCCTCGGTGGCTGCCCGTTGAACTGCGCGGCAGACGCCGCTGAGGCGGTGCCCGGCCCCAGGAATGGGGGGTGGTCGGACACCGCTTCGGCGGCCGCAGACTACCGCAGCGGTCCTATGGCCTCCGGTCAGGTGCGAGAGGCCGTCGCGATCGCGTTGATGGCCTCATCCAACACCGCATTGAACTGCGCTGGGCTCTGGGCCGTACTCAGCCCTTCGGTCAGGGCGCGGGAGAAGCTGGCGATCACGCCGTGGTTGCGGGCCAGCAGGGTGGTGGCCTGGGCCCGGGTATAGCCGCCCGACAGGGCCAGGACGCGGATCACTCGGGGATGGTCCACGAACTCGCGGTAGAAGTCCGCCCGCTCCGGCAGCGTCACTTTGAGGATGACCGACTAGGGCATGTCTGACAATCGTTTGGACCATGCGATCACAGCATTCAGCACCACAGCGGACCGGTAGACGATCGCGTACTTGTCATACCGGGTCGCCAGACCCCGCCACTGCTTCAGGTGCGCGTACTGACGCTCGATGACGTTGCGGCCCTTGTAGGCGTCCGCGTCGAGGCTGACGGGGCGCCCGCCGCGGGCACCGCGCCGTCTGCGGTGGCCCTGCTGGTCGGCCGGTTCGGGGATGACCGCTTTGATCCCACGGGCACGTAGGTGGGTGCGGATCGCCCGGGAGGAGTACGCCTTATCGCCCAGCACGGCCTCGGGGCGGGTCCGGGGCCGCCCTACTGGCCGGGTCACGCGCAGCTGCGCCAGAAGAGGAAGCAGCATCGGGGAGTCCCCTGCCTGGCCGGGGGTGATCAGGCTGACCAGCGGCAGYCCGGTCCCATCGACGAGCTGATGGATCTTCGTGCTCAGCCCGCCACGGGAGCGCCCGATGCCGTGATCGGCCGGCTCCTCACGCGGATTCTTGTAGTTCGATCCATCCCCCTGTGTGGCGGGTGATGCTCGTCGCGTGCTGGTGGGCGCGGGCGATCGTGGAGTCCACCGAGACCGACCAATCGATCAGGCCTTCGGCGTCAGCGGCGGCGGTCAGCGTGGCCAGCACCGTGTCCCATGTGCCCTCTTCAGCCAAGCGCCGATGCCAGGTCCACACGGTCTGCCAGGGCCCGTAGACCTCGGGCAGATCCCTCCAAGCGATTCCGCACCGGTACCGGTAGATGATCGCCTCCACCATGGTGCGGGCGTCGGCGAACGGCCTGCCGGCGCGGCCGGTCCGGGTCGGGAGCATCGGGGCGATCAACTCCCATTGGGCGTCGGAGAGCATCTGGAACCGGGACATGTCCCCAGGGTCTCAGCTGACTCGTGCATCTATTCTCAGACACGCCCTAGTCGCAGCCATCGCGCTTGGCGCCCTGCCCTCAGGTGTCCTAGGGGCCGCGATCCTGCACATCGTGGGCCTGCGGATCATTATCTCCGGCAGCCTCGCCATCGCCGCCCTAGGACTAGCTCTCGCCGTGCTGGCCTCTGCGAACGGATCACTACCCCTGCTGGTCGTCAGCTTCATCGTGACCGGCTTCGGCCTGGGCGGCACCTKCGCCGTCGCTTCCGCCGCCATTATGGGCAACGCGCCTCCGCGAAAGGCCGGCATGGCGGCCTCGATCGAAGAAGTCTCCTATGAGATGGGCTCCCTCTCGGCTGTAGCACTCCTCGGGAGCCTCCTGACCTTCGTCTACGCCACAGTCGTCCGACTCCCGGATGGCACTCCCGCCGCAGCGGGGGAGAGCATTGCCGATGCCCTCGGGATCGCCGACGGAGATCTCGACGTGATCGCAGCCGCCACCTCCGCCTACGACACGGCCTATTTGGTCACGATGATCGTCCTCGCTGTCATGCTGGCTAGTGGAGCCGCTCTGACCAATCGGCTGCTCCGCGCTTACGGGCGCGGCAGCGAGGCAATGGAGTACGCCGAAAACCACTGAACCAATCGGAGGGGCGCATGATGGTGCGTGAGAGCAAGAAGACCATGATCCTCGACGCCGCGATCCAAGTGATCGAGGAAGACGGGATCACAGCAGTCACGTTTGACTCTGTCGCGGCCGCTGCAGGGATCACCAGGGCCGGGATCATCTACCACTTCCCGTCACGAGACGACTTGATCGCTGCGATCCACCAGAGACTCGCTGATCGCTGGGAGCGGCAGTTAGAGATCGCCTGTGGAAAGCCGACCGCTGAGGCAACGCCGATGGAGCGCCTGACCGCCTACATACTCACTTGTTCGACAGCCGCCTCCCGCGCCGAGTTCCAGMTGATTCTCGACAGCCAGCACACCCAGCACAAGGCGATCTGGGAAGACCTCATCGACCGATGGACCGGACGTAGCGAACGAGACGAAGCTGAGCGCGACCAGATGACCTCGCTCGCCCTGCTCGCTGCTGACGGGCTCTGGGTCAACGACCTGATCGGAAGCAGGCCCATCTCACAGGACCACCGGAGTGAAACCGCAAAGCAGATCATCGCGCTACTCCAGAATGACGTCCATGAATCCGAGGCCAAGCCCAACGGGTAAGCGAGCCAGCGCGCGGTTGGAGAAGGCCGGATCGACGAATCCGTCGAGCGCGATGATGGGCAACCCTGTCAAGCAAGATCGCACCCTGGCACCTCTGTCCAGCAGCACCCAACTGGCTCTGACACATGCGCCTAGTGGGTATACCCGCCTGGACGGGGTCAGCCTGTGACAAAGCTAGACCAGGAGAAGACCGCCGCGGTCCAGGCCGTGGTGACCCGCGCGTTCGGAGTCTCCCGGACCACGATCTACAAGGCCCTCAACACCACCGAGACCGGCCAGCCCTGAACGGCCCACGCCCTGTGGATACCCGTGGTCCGGGCCGGTTCTTCTCCGTAGGGTGAGACCCGTCGCGGTGTTCTTCTTCGAGGGCCGCGACGGTGAGTGAGCCGCCTGTTCTCCTGTCCGGGTATGGTCACCCCGCCCTTGTCTTGGTCAATAGGGGGCAAGGGGATTTCACTTCCGCCCGGTCCACGCGCGACCCATCGGCAGCGCCCAGCACACATCACCCGTGGTCAGACCGGGGAAGTAGTGCAACTAACGCAGTACCGCAGTACCGCATTCACCCGTGCGGTGCTGCGGTAGCGCGGTGGTGCGGTTATAGCGCTGACATCGCTGTCAAAATGGGCATGGGACACACTGAACCTACTGATCATTCCACTTCCTGGGCGGCGTCAGCCATCCCCTCTCGATTCGATCTTCAGCGGCCATTTCCTCCGTCATTTTCTTGGTCTTGCTCCAAGCTTGCCGAATTTCCTCATCACTCATACCGGGCCGCCACGTCTTTAATAACAATGCTTCAGTCCCAAAGACTGTGAACATCGCGATAGCTCCGCACGCAGCGTGACCCGGAGAAACGAACCACCCCACCATTGCCCCCACAAGTGGGGGAATAACGAACCCCCAAATTGCATAGCCCCACCCGCCTGGGTCTGAGTGACCAGCAGAAACAGTAAAGGGCCGCTCACACAAAGTCACGACAATAGAACTAACCACTACAGCAGCAGCAGTGAGGGCAAGGGAAAGAGATCCGCTCAAAGGGCTGGAGAGGAGCTTGCTCAACAGCCACCAAAACAACCAGACCACCGGGGACAGTAGCGCCGCAGTAGACAAGTGTCCCCCTACGGCCAAGGAAATAGGAACGACATGGGAGGGGCCCCCTTCCTTCGGAAAGGAACCCCTCCCCCTGTTTGGGATTAGCCCTGACATCAGCTCAGGCAAGCCTCCACAAGCCCGGGAACCCCCAGGAGTTCGGAGAGAACATTCACGGCATCCTCACCGATCTCAGCGGCAGCCTGACCGGAACGAATTGCACGCCAAATGCCGCTAACTCCGCCCCAAAGGCTCCGCGCCTTCTTAATCCAAGCAATGATCTTGAATACGGGGAACCCGAACTGAACGACGAAATTGCCAAGCGCCAGCGAGCATCCAAAAACATTAAACGCTGGACTTGCCTCAGCGTCGCCAGATGAATCCACTGGAGTCTGAATTGTCGTGAGGCCTTCAAGGTAAGGCGCGATTTTCTCGCTGTATCCCGGGTATGTGTGAGGATCAGCTCGCTTAAGCTCTTCAGGCATCGAATCCAGCGCCCTCAGAATCATGTCGAGCTGCTCATCTTCCGTGTAGGAGGACTGCGGCTTGCGCCACGCCGACTGAGGCGGCCGTCGCCCAGCATGAGGCGGCCGTCCAATCGGCTGCCCGGCGCCCGCCAAAGTCGGCGCAGCGACTGCAATCAGACCCCCAGAAACCAACGCTCCCGAAAGACCACGCATGGCTTGACGTCGATCGAAAATAATCCCCTCCAATATTCAGCTTGTCATCTGACGCATCGAAGCCTATCTGCGTGCTGTACATCACACAAGTTGCAGGCGAGGCCCCCTGTCATGCGGTGGCAGCAACAGGAGGGGAGGTGGACGTTCCCCGCCGGGGTCGGGCTTAGCTGACCTGGAGGATGAAGTATGTGGTGGGGTATCCCAGCGGGAAGCGGTCTTCTCCGTGGTCCACTGCACATCCCCTCGATGCTCACTCCGTCTGCTTGCGTTCGGTCCGTTGTGGCGAGTTCGTTCTTGCGCCGCGCGGCTGAGTGAACTATCTGTTCTCCCGTCCAGAGACCTCCCCTGACTTGGTCGATTGAGGGATGGAGGCCTTTCAGTATCCCCCGGCTCCTGGATGGTCAACCGGCAGCTACTCAGTGCGTATCGCTCTTAGTCAGACATGGGAAGAGGCGTCTCTAACGCAGTACCGCACTACCTCATTCATGCGCGCGGCACTGCGGTATTGCGGTCAGTCTTCGGGGTACTTGGCTTCGATGGCCTGGATGATCAGTTGGGACATGGGCACCCCGACCTCGACGCTGTGCCGGCGCAGGTGCTTGTGCAGGCGTTCGGGTAGGCGGATGGAGGTGGCCTTGATGGGCTCGGCGGCTGCCTGGGCGTGGGCGGCGTAGGCCAGGGTCATGTCCGGGCCGTCGGTGGGGGTGGCCGGGGTGGTGGTGCGGCGTCCGCGGGCGGCGCCGGGGGTGGGCTTGGTGCTCACGGGCGGGTCATCTCCTGGATCTCCTCGGCGACCTGGAGCCAGGGGCCGAGCGCGGTACGGGTGGGGTAGGTGCCGTGGGTGTGCTTGAAGCTCTCGCGGGTGGGGATCGTGGTGGCCAGCTGCGGGACGTTCTCGGCGGCCAGCAGGTCCACGACCTGGGTGAAGAGCTTGGTGCGGGGGTTGGCCTGGTTCAGCAGGGCCACCAGGCGCACGGTGGGGCCCAGGGCGTCGACGGTGGCCCAGGTGCGGGCGATGTCGTCGGCGCTGGGAGTGGTGGGGATGATGACCAGGTCGGCCGCTGCGGCAGCGGCGGACTGGACGTCGGGGGTGCCCGGTGGGGTGTCGATCACGACGAAGTCCGTGCTCGGGCGCAGCCGTTTGAGGTCGGAGAGGTTCACGGCCCGGTAGGTGAAGGGGATGGGCGAGCCTGTGGGGCGTTCTTCGGCTGCGATCTCCAGCCACTCGCTGGCCGAGCCCTGGGGATCGGCGTCGAGGACTTCGACGCTGTGGCCGGTGTGGGTCAGGGCGGCGGCGAGGCAGATGGTTCCCATGGTCTTGCCCACGCCTCCCTTGGAGGCGATGAACGCGATGGTGACAGGAGCTGGTGCCATGAGGGCAGGATAACCCGCACTAACGCAGTGCCGCACGCGGTGATGCGTTAGTGCGGTACTGCAATCCCTCGGGCCTAGGCGTACATATCGCGTTGGCCAGGGCGGGAGCTGGTGATGGCTCCTCCTCCGTGTGGCAGAGCGTGAGCTCCGTGTTGTCCACCAAGTGGGGATTCTGCTTGTTCAGGAGAGCTTCTCCTCCGTGTCGCTTTCCTCGAGGCTGGCACGCAGCTCGTTCTGGATGCGGAGCAAGGCCGGAGAGTCTGAGTCCTCATCGAAGGGGCAGACATGCGTGTGTGGGATGAGCACCTTGTCGGTGGGGCGTTCTGCGGGGCGTTGGATGGCGATGATCTTCCGACGTCGAGGAAGGCGCCACTGAGCCTTAGGGGGCAATCCAGCGCTCTCGTACTCTTCCGGCTGGAAGGGCCAGGGTGCTTCGCGTTCGGTGTAAATCCAGATGATCGGCAGTCGACAGCGTCGGCAACGGCCTCTCTTTGGTTTGGACCAGAGATAGGTGGCTGGGGCGTCGTCAGCAGGGTCTGAGAACAAGGCCTGCTTGATCTGCTGGGGTTCATGGAGACGATGCCGGGGTGGTGGTTGCTCTTGGCTCATGTGGGTCTCCTCTGCCTGCGCACGCCGGTGATGTTTGGATTCTCACCCGATGGCCGGCTGTACACCAGAGGAAGGAGGGACTGGTGCACGTGTAGGTGACAGTCGTCTTCACGCCGCGTCTGCGGGCGTGTGGTCCATGATCAACTCGTACTCGACCGGCGTCAATCGGCCCAGGCGCACCTGCCGGCGGCGGCGGTGGTAGGTTCGCTCGATCCAGGTGATGATCCCGGCCCGCAGCTCGGGGCGTGTCAGATGGTCTGTGTAAGCCGTACCGAGAGGAACGGTAAGAATCATGACCATGATCGACGAGAAGAACCCAGGCGAGCCCTCGGGCCAGGACCTGGTCGAGCAGCTGAAAGCCTCAGGGCAGCTTGATGCCCTGTTCGCGCAGATCGACGCGGGCGGCGTCGAGCTCACCGGTGACGGCGGGTTCGTGCCCGCGCTGGTCAAGGCCGCGCTCGAGCGGGGCCTGCAGGCCGAGCTGACCAGCCATCTGGGCTACGAGAAGGGCTCGAGCGAGGCGCCGAAGCACGCCAACTCCCGCAACGGGACCACCCCGAAGACCGTGGAGTCCGAGGTCGGGCCGATCGAGCTGGACGTCCCGCGAGACCGGGGCGGGTCGTTCACCCCGCGCCTGGTGCCCAAGGGCCAGCGGCGCCTCGGGGGCCTGGATGACATGATCATCAGCCTCTATGCCGGCGGAATGACGATCCGGGACATCCAGCACCACCTGGCCTCCACGATCGGCACGGACCTGTCGCACGAGACGATCTCCAACATCACCGACGCCGTGAGCGAAGAGGTCCTGGCGTGGCAGTCGCGGCCGCTGGAGGAGTTCTATCCGGTGATCTATCTCGACGCAATCCGGATCAAGATCCGAGAGAACAGCCAGGTCCTCAACCGTGCCGCCTACATCGCCGTCGGCGTGGACCTCGAGGGCATCAAGCACGTGCTGGGGATCTGGGTCCAGGACACCGAGGGCTCGGCGTTCTGGGCCCACGTCTGCGCCGATCTCGCCAACCGGGGCGTGCAGGACGTGCTGATCGTGTGCTGCGACGGGCTCAAGGGCCTGCCGGAGGCGATCGAGGCGACGTGGCCGGACTCGATGGTCCAGACCTGCGTGGTTCACCTGATCCGGGCCGCGATGCGGTTCGTGGCCTACCAGGACCGCAAGAAGGTCGCCGCCGCGCTGAAGCCGATCTACACCGCCCCCAACGAAGAGACCGCGAGGAAGGCGCTGGCCGAGTTCGAGGCCTCCGAGCTCGGCACGAAGTACCCGTCTGCAGCCGCGACCTGGGCGAACTCCTGGGAGCGGTTCATCCCGTTCCTGCAGTTCCCACCCATGCTCCGCAAGGTCATCTACACGACCAACAGCATCGAGTCGCTGAACTTCCAGCTACGGAAGGTGACCAAGAACCGCGGCCACTTCCCCTCGACCGAGGCGGCGGTGAAGCTGCTCTGGCTGGCGATCTGCAACATCGAAGACAAACGCGCCGCCGAACGCGCTCGGGACCGGGGCAAACCCGCCGGCCAGCGCAAAGCCCAGGGCCGGCTCGTCGAAGGCCAGGCCGTCACGAACTGGAAGCAGGCCCTCGCCCAGCTCGCCGCGGCCTACCCCGACCGGATCAACCCCTACCTGTGACCACCCCGCTTACACAGACAAGTTGACACGCCCCGCCGTACTGCCCGCCGATCACCTCCTGCAGCTTGCGGGCGTAGACCGCGTCAGGCTTCTCGGGGCTGGAGACGTGCTGAAGCTTCTGCTTGTGGATGTACACGAGAGACTCCCTCGATCGGGTCAGACGCGCGAAGGCCCGAGGGGCTCCACGCCGGACACCATCCACGCTACGCGGGTCTGACCGACCCGCGTAGAGCTGACCCACGCCAGAACTGCCTCGGTCACCACCCACGCCATGGACGCCAGCACCACTCGGGGGGTGAGCGCTTTCGCCATCCTCCGCCTGCGGATGCGGCGGGTAGGTGACTCCCAGCGGCACGCGGTACAACCGGTCGTTTGTGGCTGCGCTTCCACGAGCACGAGACCAGCCCCTCACACTCCGAGCGTCTCGCCCTATCTCCACTGCGCCTCTGCACTGCTATCTTCCTAGCCATGTTCACTCTCTGACGGCATCGCGCTGAACACCCCACCATCACGAGAGGAACAACTGTGCCCACTGACCTTCTGACTCTTCACTTGCCGCAGCTCTACCCTGCTGACCAGCTCCCTGGAGGACTCGACTTTCGAGGGTTGGACGTTGGGATGGCCGACGATCTGGCCCAGTGCTATCTGATGAGCTACCCACCCGACGTCGCCGCCTCCGACCTGGCCGAAGCGCGGGAGGAGATGGAGGCGACCTTCCGCGGCGACTACGGGGAGCTGCGCGCCGACGCGAGCGCCTCGGCGTGGGTGGACGGCCGCCTGGCCGGGGCGATCATGGTGGTCACCCACTCGATCTGGGACGCGGACCTCGCGGGGCCGTTCATCATTGACCTCTTCACCGATCCCGCCGCGCGCGGGAAGGGGGTCGGGCGCGCCCTGGTGCAGCACGCCGTCGACGTCTGCTCCGCCGCCGGCGACCCCGCCCTGAGTCTGCGCTTCGGCGAGGGCACCTCCGAGGCGGCCATGGGGATCTACCAGAAACTTGGATTCCAGCCCGTCGATTAGGCAGATTCGGTCGTTAGTGACGAGGGGCCCTGCCATGCGCCGTGTGCGCCACCTCCGGCCCTGCCCCCCGCCGCACGGCCCGCCACAACCAACCCGCCAGAGCGGCAGCCGCCCGTACGTTTCGGGCGATCCCCGGGACCCGCGGGGGCGCCCACCTGGACACCCAGTGTCACCCCGGCCGGATCCCGCCCGATACGCGAAGAGTCCACCGCGCGTCGTGTGGAACCTTGCCTGCATCTCGACAGCAAAGGCCCTTGCCCACCGATCCGCATCGTGACACAGTTCACCCCATGATGCAGCAGCAGTGACGCCGTGGGTCCGACGAGCCACCACCGGCCTCCCCGCGCGCCCGTCTCGAGCACGGCTCGACGGGTGCCTCTGCGCCCACCCCTTTCTTCAGAAAGCAGTCACCGCATGCCTGACATCATCGAATTCCCCCTGCCCGTCTCGTCGGACGACCCCCACTGGCGGGCCTACTGCCAGCTCGGAGACGAGTACAACCACGAACTGATCGGCACGACCGAGTGGGACGAGACCCCCACGGACGCGCTCATCCAGGCCGCCGCCGAGACCGACCACACGCTGCGCCGCTACCTGGCGTACGTCGACGGCGAGGCGGTCGGCTACGCCCGTGTCCTGATCAACCACGTCGACGACCCTGACGCGGCCGCCCTCAACGTCTACGTCCACCCGCGGCACCGCGGACGCGGCCACGGCCGGGCACTGGCCGAGCGGCTCGTCCTGGACACCGCCGGCCTCACCCGTTTCGAGACCTGGCCGCTGACGCCGCCGCCGGTGGCCGGGCAACGGGCGCTCACCCCGCCCAACGGCGCCGGCGCGGTGCCCGCCGAGCATCCGGGTGTGCGTCTCGCCCAGTCCTACGGCTTCGCGCTCGCCCAGATCGAGCGGGTGAGCCGGTATGACTTCGCCGATCCGGGGATCGACCCCGCCGTCGCCCTGGCCGAGGCCGAACGCGTCTCGTCGGACTACGAGCTCCACGCCTGGGAGGGCGCGGCCGACGCGTCCCTGCAGGACGACCTCGCCGTCCTCAAGGCCTGCATGGCCACGGACGTGCCCTCCGGGGAACGCACCGTGGTGGAGCAGGTCTGGGATGCAGCCCGCGTGCGTCGCATGGACGAGCAGATCCTGACGACCGGGCGGCTCTTCCGCGCGGTGGCGCGGCACCGTGCCACCGGCCGGATCGTCGCCCTGAGCGAGCTGGTGGCGCCCCGCTCGCGCCCGGACGGGCTGATCGACCAATGGGACACCATCGTGCTGCCTGAGCACCGCGGCCACCGCCTCGGCATGCGCGTGAAGGCGGCGAACCTCATCGCCGTGCGCGACGCGCTGCCCGAGGCCCGCGCGATCATCACGTGGAACGCCGAGGAGAACCGGCACATGCTCGACGTCAACGAGGCGTTGGGCTTCCGGCCCGTGCTGGCCGAGGCGTCCATGGAAGCGCCGGCACCGCTGCGACGTCGCTGACGGCCCGCGACCCGCGGCGCCGCCTCACCCCCGCTCGAGCGTCCGCTGGGCCGCCTCCCGCACCGCCCGCGTGAGCCGCACCAGGCGCGTCACGGGCAGTGTGGCCGCCTGCCAGTACAGGGGCACGAGGACGTCGTCGAGCCCGGGCACGCGGACCAGCCGGCCGGCGCGCACGTCCTCGACGGCCTGGGCGCCCACGAGCATCCCCCACCCCAGGCCGGCCCGGACGGACCGGTGGAACCCGTCGAACGACGGCGCCAGGTGCGTGGGCGGGGCGACGTCCAGCCCGGCGCCGCTCAGCGCGAGGCGCTGCAGGTCGTCCTTCGCGTTGTAGCGCATCATGGGCATCGCGCCGAGGTCGACGACGTCGCCCGCCGCGTGCCGGGCGAGCAGGGCGGGCGAGGCGAGCGGGACGTAGCGCATGCTCCCCAGCGGCTCCGCCGCACACCCCTGCACCGGCTGCGGCTCCGTGGTGACGGCGGCCAGCACCTCGCCCCGGCGCAGCAGCCGGGCGCTGTGGTCCTGGTCCTCGACGTGCAGGTCCAGGACCGTGTCGTCCCAGTCGGCGGCCTCGGCCAGGACGGGCCCGAACCACGTGCCCAGCACGTCGGCGGGCACGGCCAGGGAGGTGACGCTGCGCCCGGCCGCCGTGCGACCCAGCCCGGCCCACGCCTCCTGTTCGAGCACCCGCATGTGCCGGGCCACGCGCACCAGGCCGACGCCGGCCTCGGTCGGCTCGCAGGGTGTGCCGCGCCGGAGCAGCACCTGGCCCACCTCCCGCTCCAGGGCGCGGATGCGCTGGCTGACCGCCGAGGCGCTGACGCCGAGGTCGTACGCGGCCGCCTCGAACGAGCCCTCGTCCGCGATCGCACGCAGCGCCTGCAGCTGATCAAGGTTCATGAAGCAGAGCTTAGGCACCTGCAGTTCTCTTCGTTTGGCTCAGGCCCGGCCGGGCCCTAGCGTCCTCACCCATGTGGACCCTCGCCGGCACCGGCCTGCTCACCGGACTCGCCCTCATCGTCGCCATCGGCGCCCAGAACGCCTTCGTGCTCCGCCAGGGCGTGCGCCGGGAGCATGTGGGCGCCGTCGTGCTGGTGTGCATG
This sequence comes from Micrococcus sp. Alg238-R198, assembly GCF_900537135.1. Classification (NCBI taxonomy): domain Bacteria; kingdom Bacillati; phylum Actinomycetota; class Actinomycetes; order Micrococcales; family Micrococcaceae; genus Micrococcus; species Micrococcus sp. Alg238-R198. The sequence goes on along the minus strand of NZ_UNRH01000012.1, from coordinate 39,049 downwards.
GCTTCGGACGCCGTGCTGATCCTGGCCGGCACCGCCGGGGTGGGCGCGCTCGTGCAGGCCGTGCCGTGGCTGCTCGAGGTGCTGCGCTGGGGCGGCGCCCTGTACCTGCTCTGGTTCGCGGTCTCCTCCCTGCGTGCCGCGCTGCGCCCGCAGGGGCTCGTGGCCGAGCAGGCGCCGCGGACCGCGGGCTCGGTCGTCGCCACCACGCTCGCACTGACCTGGCTCAACCCGCACGTCTACCTGGACACCGTGGTGCTGCTGGGCAGCCTCGCCAACCAGCACGGTCCCGACGCGCGGTGGGTCTTCGCCGCCGGCGCCGTCGCCGCCTCGGTCCTGTGGTTCACCGCGCTCGGCTACGGCGCGCGCCTGCTGGCCCGGGTGCTCGCCGACCCGAAGGCGTGGCGCGTGGTGGACGTGGTGATCGCGGTGGTCATGGCGGTGCTCGCGGTCCGGCTCATCGCCGGTTCCGGCGTGTGGGGGTGAGCCGACAGACGCCGGTTCTGGCGTCGGGCTGAATCAAGGTCGCTCAACGTCGACCCGCCAGAGCTGGGCTCGTGCGGCCTCCGCGAACAGGGGTGCACCGCACGGCACCAGCCGCTCAAGGACGTCCCTGACGGTCAACGGAGGATTCCGTGTCGCGCCCGCTTGGGCTGCGAGGGCCGTCATCACTCGAGCCGGGTCCAGGTCGAGCTGGTTCATGAAAAACTCATCCGGACTCTGCACCTCGATGTCGAAGGACTCAACGACCTCCCGCGGGAAGTCCTTCAGATTCGCCGTGACGATCAGGTCAGCACGTCCCTGGATCGCGGCGGCGACCACATGCCGATCATCGGGGTCCGGAAGATCAATCCCGGGCACGAGCTGCTCCCACCCCTCGACCCGCGCGTCGTCGAAGGCGGCGTCCATGACCCCGGCACGGTGACGCGCCGCCCCCGACGCACGCATGTCTGGATGCATCGCTTCCAGTGCGCGCACCGTCTCGTCGAGGATCCGCCCACTCCATACCGGCCGATAGAGGCCCGCCTCGGCCAGATGCAGCAAGGTGTCCGCTTGGGCGATGGGCACGAGGACGCACGCGTCGAGCACCGCGCTGAAGCGAGCCACTACCCGCGCTCACCCCGGAGGTCGGCGCGAGCCTGACGCAACGCCTCGCGGTAGGACTCCGCCTTCTGGTCGTAGAGCCCCGCAGACGAGGCCTCCCCTACGAGGTCGCTCAGCGAGGCACGCCGCTCCCCGCGCTTCCGCTGCTGATAGGACACGACGTCTTGGAGCCGGATGCGTCGGTGCCGACCACCGGTCGTCCTCTCGTACGGCAACGCGCCCTCCTCGAGCAGCCTCACCAGCGTGGGACGACTGATGCCGAGGAAGTTCGCCGCCTCTTGTGTCGTGAGCAGCTGGTCGACGGGTGCCACCGTGATGGCCTTGCCCACCCGCATCGCCTCGACGACGTCCCGCAGGACGTTGAAAGCCTCTGGCGGCAGGGGGACCTTCTGGCCGTCAGGGCCGACCAGGGCGGCCGGCTGCGTCAGGCCGTCGAGGAACCTGCCGAGGTCGAGCATCTCCTCGAGGTCCGTCGGCGGCAGCACCGTGTGCTTGTCATTCACCGTCGCAGTCATGGAACAAGACTACCCGCGAAAAAGAAAAATTCGCAGTCCCCTCCCGCCTCCGCTTCCCCGCCCCGGGACACTGTGTCAGCCGCGCGCGTAGGCGAGCGACTCCTCGATGATCCCGACGACGACGGCCAGCTCCGCCTCGTCCCGCGGACCGTAGAGCATCCACTCCGTGCCGAAGTCCGCGTAGCCATGCGGTTCGAGCCATCCGAGCTCGGTCAGACGAACGCCGCGCTCGGGCGCCAGGACGAGGTGCACTGACGTGTCGTCCACCCCATGCAGGTGCACCGGCTCCCAGCGCCGGCCTGGTGAGAGGTTGACCTCCGGGGTGCGCTCCTCCGGCCGGCCTGTCAGGTGGACGGCGCGCGACGTTGCTGGCGAGACGGTGCTGTGGCCCTCCTCGACGCCGTCGAGGGCGAACACCGCAGCGACCAGACGGCCCCACAGCTCCGGCGATGATCGCTGATCAAGCTGTCGGTGGGGCCCCTCGGTCGACGTCGCGGGACGACTGCCCGGCCGGGGATCGTCAGCGGTGAGCCGGACACGGGGGCTCGCATCAGGATCCATGCAGACGATCCTGACGGGGCCCCGCCGGCCAGGCAAGGCCATCAGGCCCCCCTCACTCCCCGCCCAGCTCCTCCCGGAGGATCCGCGCGCCGGCCACGAGCGCGGCGGTCTTGTCCCGCGCCACGGAGCGAGCCAGCGGCGCCATGCCGCAGTTGGTGCTCGCGATCAGCTTGTCCGCGTCCACGAACTCGAGGGTCTCCCGGAGGGTCGCCGCGACCTCCTCGGGCGTCTCGATCTCGTCGCTCGCCACGTCGATCGCGCCGACCATCACCTTCTTGCCGCGCAGCAGGCCGATGAGCTCCGCCGGCACCCGGGAGTGGTGCCGCTCCAGGGCGATCGTGTCGATCGTGGACTCGCGCAGCAGCGGGAACGACGTCTCGTACTGGCGCCACTCCTCCCCGAGCGTGGCCTTCCAGTCGTTGTTCGCCTTGATCCCGTAGCCGTAACAGATGTGCACGGCCGTCTCACACGTCAGGCCCTCGGCCGCACGCTCGAGCGTCGCCACGCCCCAGTCGCGGACGTCGTCGAAGAACACGTTGAACGCGGGCTCGTCGAACTGCACGACGTCGACGCCCACCGCCGCCAGCTCCCGCGCCTCCTCGTTGAGGATGCGCGCGAACTCCCACGCGAGCTTCTCGCGGCTGCCGTAGTGGCGGTCGGCGAGGGTGTCGATCATGGTCATCGGCCCGGGCAGGGTCCACTTGATGGGCCGGTCCGTCCGCGCGCGCAGGGCCTTCGCGTCGTCCACGAACACCGGCGCCGGCCGGCCCACCTCCCCGACGACGGTCGGCACGCTCGCGTCGTACCGGTCGCGGATCCGCACCGTCTCGCGCCGGTCGAAGTCCACACCGCCGAGGTGCTCGATGAACGTGGTGACGAAGTGCTGGCGGGTCTGCTCGCCGTCGCAGACGATGTCGATGCCCGCACGCTCCTGATCGGCCACGGCGAGGGCGAGCGCGTCGAGCTTGCCCTCGCGCAGCTGCTCCCCCTCGAGCTTCCAGGGCGACCAGAGCGTCTCCTCCTCGGCGAGCCAGCCGGGCTTCGGCAGGCTGCCGACGAGGGCGGTGGGGATCAGGGTGGTCATCGGGTCTCCTCGGTGTCTCGTGCGGCGTGGGCGGCGGCCCAGCGTTCCAGCAGGTCGCGGTGCGGGCCCACGAAGTGCTCCTGCGTGTACTCCCCCTGCTCCCGGCCGAGGCGGGCCCGCTCCTCGCGGTCGTAGGCGATCCGGGTCTGCGAGAAGTCGCCGTGGTCCAGGCGCGGCCGGTAGACCTCGCCGGCCCCGGCGTTCGCGTTGTAGATCTCCGGCCGGTAGATCCGCTGGAAGGTCTCCATGGTGGCGATCAGCCCGGCCAGGGAGAGGTTCGCGTGGTCGTTGAGCAGGTCGCCCCGCGAGTAGAACGCCAGCGGCGCCACGGCCCCGCGCGGCAGGAAGCACCGGATCCCCAGGCCCATCCGGCCGAAGTAGCGGTCCGTGCGGGAGGGCTCGTCCTGGCGGTACTCGACCCCGAGCACCGGGTGCTCGTTCGTCAGCCGCCGGTAGGTGCGGCTCGTCGACACGCTGATGCAGATCACGGGCGGCTGCGGGAACCGCTCCCGGTACGCCTGCGAGTCGAGCAGGTGCTGGAACAGCCGCCCGTGCAGGTCGCCGAAGCCGTCGGGCTCCTCGGTCCCCGGCGACGTCGCCGCGTGCGCGGGCAGCACCACGGAGAAGTCGTGGTCGCGGACGTAGGAGGAGAAGTTGTTCCCCACACTGCGGCCGAGCACAGCGCCCGTCGCACGCTCGACCACCCGCACGTCGAGCATCTCCATGAGCGGGAAGTCGACATCCGCGCCGTCGTCGGCGGTGAAGTGCACGTCGATCGAGACGATCTCGATCCGTGCCGTGTAGCGGTCCCGCTCCGGGTTGTCCCAGGGGGCGAGGTCGTTGAGGCGCCCGTCGATCATGGCCAGGGCGGCGCGCAGGTTCTCCCGCCGGTCCGCACCGCGGGCGAGGTTCGCGAAGTTCGTGGTGGCGCGCGTGCTGGCGGCGGGCGTGTAGTCCTCGTCGAACGGCGTGGTGTGGATGCTGAACGTCAGGTCGTCCACGCGGGTGGGCGCGGTGCTCGGGACAAGGGTGGCGTGGCTCATCGGGTCCTCTCCGGGGTGCGGGCGTGGGTGGTGCGGTGGTGGGCGGGGGCGGGACGGGGCACCGCGGACGACGACGGCGCCCCGCGGCCGGCGGCGACGCGTGCGGCGCACTCGAGGCCGGCCTCGAGGTCCGCCTGCAGGTCGGCCACGTCCTCGATGCCGACGGAGAGCCGGACCAGGTCCGTGGGGACGGCCAGGGGCGTGCCCCGCACGGAGGCGTGGGTCATCTCGGAGGAGTAGCAGAGCAGCGATTCGACCCCGCCGAGGCTGACCGAGAGCGCGAACAGCTCGGTGGCCTCGGCGAACGCGCGGGCCGCGGCCTCTCCCCCAGCCAACCGGATGGAGACGATCCCGCCGAAGCCGTCCATCTGCCGCGCGGCGAGTGCATGGCCCGGGTGGTCGGGCAGCCCGGGGTAGAAGACCTGGGCGACCTCGGGGCGGCCCTGCAGCCAGCCCGCGAGCGCGGCGGCGTTGGCGCCGTGCCGGTCCATGCGCAGGCCGAGCGTCTTGAGGCCGCGGGCGGCGAGGTAGGAGTCCTGCGGGCCGGCGACCGCACCGGCGGCGAACTGCTGGTAGGCCACCGCCTCGGCCAGCGCCCGGCCGCGGAACTCGCGGTCGGCCACCACCACGGCGCCGCCGAGCACGTCCGAGTGCCCGCCGATGTACTTGGTGGTGGAGTGCACCACGACGTCCGCGCCGAGGTCGAGGGGCCGCTGGAGGTAGGGCGAGGCGAACGTGTTGTCCACGACCAGCAGCGCGCCGGCGTCGTGGGCGATCTGCGCCCAGGCGGCCAGGTCCGCGATGCCGAGCAGCGGGTTGGACGGCGTCTCCACCCACAGCAGCGCGGTGCGGCCGGGACGGACGGCCGCGGCGACCGCCGTCGGGTCGGTGATGTCCACGGGGGTGTTGGACACGCCCCACGGCTCGAGGACGGTGGTGATGAGGCGGTGGGTGCCGCCGTAGCCGTCGCCGCCCAGCACGATGTGGTCGCCGGGGCGCAGCACGGCCCGCAGGAGGGCGTCCTCGGCGGCGAGCCCGGAGGCGAACGCGAACGCCCGGTCGCCGTGCTCGAGGGCGGCGAGCTGGGTCTCGAAGCCGTTCCGGGTCGGGTTGGAGCCCCGGCTGTACTCATGCCCGGCGCGCAGCACGTTGATGCCGTCCTGCACGAAGGTGCTGGTCTGGTAGATCGGCGGCACCACGGCGCCGGTCAGCGGGTCGGGCTCCTGGCCGGCGTGCACGGCGGTGGTGGTGAAGCCGCGGACGGCGGGGCGGGACACGGAGCGGGTGGTGTGGTGGACGGCGGTCATCTCAGCGCACCTCCTGGGTGACGGCGGCGGTCTCGGGGACGGCGGGCGTGGCGGCGGGGACGGCCGGCCCGGCGGCGGACACCGCGGCCAGGGCACGGTCCAGGTCCGCGATCAGGTCGTCGGGACACTCCAGCCCGATGGAGAGCCGGACGGTGGTCTCGGCGATCCCGGCGGCCTCGCGCTGCTGCCGCGTCAGGCGGCAGTGCGTCATGGTCGCCGGGTGGGAGACGAGGGACCGGGCGTCACCGACGTTGACCACCAGCTGGAACAGCTCGAGCGCGTCGAGGAACGGGGCCACGGCCTCGGGGCCGCAGGCCAGGTCGAAGGAGAACACCGAGCCGACGCCGTCCGGGAAGTCGCGGGCGGCCAGCGCCGCGCTGGGATGCCCGGCCACACCGGGGTGGTGCACCCGCGCGACCGCGGGGTGCCCGGCCAGGTGTTGGGCCACGGCCAGCGCGGTGGCGGTGTGGCGGGCCACGCGCAGGTCGAGCGTCTCGAGCCCCTGGATGAACTGCGCCGCGCTCGCGGGGGCGAGGGTGGGGCCGAGGTCGTGCAGGAACTTGCTGCGGGCCAGCGTCAGGTAGGCGCCACGGCCGTGCCGCTCGACCAGCGTCTGCCCGCCGTAGCGGGCCTTGGGCCGGGCCAGCTGCGGCCACCGGTCCGGCGCCGCGCCGTAGTCGAACGTGCCGCCGTCCACGATCGCGCCGCCGAGCACCGCGCCGTGTCCGCCGAGGAACTTGGTGGCCGAGTGCACGACGACGTCGGCGCCGTGCTCCAGCGGCCGGTAGAGGGCCGGCGTCGCGAGGGTGCTGTCCACCACCACCGGCACACCGGCCGCGTGGGCGAGGTCCGCGAGCGCGGGCAGGTCCGGGAGGGTGGCGAGCGGGTTGGTGATGGCCTCGAGGAAGAACGCGCGCGTGTCGGGCCGGACCGCGGCGGCCCACGCGGGCGGGTCCGCCGGGTCCGCGAAGGTGACCTCGATGCCGAAGTCCGCGAACGTGTCCGTCAGCAGGTCGACGGTGCCCCCGTAGAGCTGGCTGGAGGCGACCAGGTGCTTGTCGCCCTGCAGCAGCGCCAGCAGGGACAGCGCGACGGCGGCCTGGCCGGTGGCCGTGGCGATCGCGCCGATGCCGCCCTCCAGTGCGGCGAGGCGGTTCTCGAACACCGCGACGGTCGGGTTGCCCGTGCGGCTGTAGGTGAAGCCGGGGGTCTCGAGCCGGAACATCGATGCCGCCGTGGCGTGGTCCGGGAAACGGAACGCCGTGGTCTGGTGGATGGGCGGGACGACCGGCCGGTGGGGTGCGGCGGGCTCGTAGCCGGCGTGGACTTGCTGTGTGGCGTGACGGGGCATCTGCTCTCCTCCATCGGTCCTGGCGGTAGCACCGGGCCTGCCGTTCCCGGGGGTCCGGGTCCGGCGGGCGGGTTGCTGCGGCGTCGTCGAGCCAGATCTCTCGGCCGCTCTGGATGGGTGGTGAGCCCATCCCACGCGGTGGGCCGCCGCGAGTCCAGCGGGCGGCCGGCTCGCGCGTCACATGAGCCGCCACCGCGCCATCCAGGACCGGCCGGAGCCTCTCCGGGGCGCGGCGGGCCGTGGCAGACCCGTGTGACGGACCGGCGTGGAGGGGGGGGTGTGTCAGACTCCCGGGCATGACGCAGAGCACACCGGGCGGACCGGCCACGGGCCTGCCCGACTTCCGTCCCTCGGGCAACCAGGGCGTGGACCCGGCGCTGTACGAGATAGAGAACGCGGCCATGGACCGTGAGGGCGCCCTCTGGGCGGCGCTGCAGGAGGCGGCGCCTTGGGCCGGGCGGACGCTGCTCGACCTCGGTGCGGGCACCGGCTTCTGGCTGCCCCGCTACGCCGACGCGGCCGAGACGATCGCCGTCGAGCCGGACGTGCGCCTGCTGGGGGCCGCCCGCGCCCGCCCCGGCGGGGCGCGCGTGCTGTACGGCTCGGCCGAGCAGATCCCGCTGCCGGAGGCGAGCGTCGACGTCGTGCATGCCCGGTTCGCGTACTTCTTCCCGCACCCGCGCTGGGACGTCCGACCCGGCCTGGACGAGGTCACCCGGGTGCTGCGGCCCGGCGGCGCGCTCGTGGTGATCGACAACGACACCGAGCGCGGCCAGTTCGCCGAGCTGCTGCGGGCGAGCACGAACGCGGCGGCGCAGGGCCAGGACACGTACGCGCGCGAGTGGTGGGCCGGCATCGGGGCCGAGACCCGTGAGGTCATGAGCTCGTGGACCTTCGACTCCCGCGCCGACCTCGAGGCCGTCCTGCGGCTGGAGTTCGAGCGAGGGGTCGCCGACGCGTGGCTCGCCGAGCACCCCGCAACGACGTCGCTGAGCTACGGCTACCTGCTCCACGTGTGGCGGTGAGCACGGACCCGCGTCGTCAGACGCCTGCCCCCCGCACCCCTGACGCTGAGACGCCCCCGCCGCCGGAAGGACGGGCGCGGTGGCTGGTCGCCTCCAACGCCCTCGACGCGGGTGGCCGGTCCGCCACGGACGTCGCCCTGGACGTCCTGGCGGTGCTCCTGCTCGGCGTGGGCGCCGACGGCATGGGCGTGCTGATGACGCTCTCCGGGTTGGGATTCCTCCTGCTCGGCGTGCCCATCGGCATCGTGGTGGACCGGCACCTCAGCCCGCAGCTGCTCGCGGCCACCGGCCTCGCCAAGGCGGCGGTGCTCGGCTCGCTCGTCGTGGCGTGGGCGCTCGACGCGCTCACGTTCGGCCACCTCGCCGCCGTCATGGCCCTGCTGGGCGTGCTCACGGTGCTGGCCGAGACCACCCAGACCGCGCTCGTGCCGCGCGTCGTGCCGGCCACCGCCGTCGCCCGCCTGACGGCGCGGCTCGAGTCCGCCGACGCCGCCCTCGTGTTGATCGTGCCCGCCGCGGCGGGCGTCCTCGTCGGGTCGCTGGGCGCAGGGCCCGTGCTCGGCATCGCGACGGCGTTCCTCTTCGCGGCGGCGATCGTCGCGCTCCGGGTGCGGTTGCGGCCCTCCGCCGCGGCGGACGTCCCGGACGACGACGGGGACCCCGGCGTCGCGGACGTCCTCTCCCGCTGGGCCCGGTTCGGGAAGGACGCCGCGGAGGGGTGGACGGTCCTGCGGCGCACCCCGGTCCTGTGGCTGCTGACGATGGGGTCGGTGGCCGCCAATGTGGGCATGGCCCTCTTCGCCCCGGTCGAGGCGGTCTGGATCCTGACCGACCTGCGGCTCGGGCCGGAGTTCCTGGGCGTCCAGATCACCGCGGGCGCGGTCGGGGCACTGGCGGCCTCGTCCCTGGCGGGCCGGGCCATCGACCGCCTGGGCGAGCGCCGGTGCATCCTCCTCGGCTCGGTCGGCTGCGCCGTGGCCGTGGGGCTGCACCTGCTGGCCTACGTCGACCGCGCTCATGCCGGGCCGTGGCTGCTGGCCGGCGCGGCCCTCTGGGGGTTCATGGTCCTGCTCGGGAACATCACCCAGGCCGCCGTGACCGCCCGCGCCTGCCCCGAGGGCACGCTCGGGCGGGTCACCGCGATGCGCCGCACCCTCACCCGGGGCTCCGTGCCGCTGGCGACCCTCGCGGGAGGTGCGCTCGGGGCGACGCTCGGGGTCGGCTGGGCGCTCGCGGGGTGGCAGGTCCTGGCGGTGGTCTCGCTGGCCGCCGTCGTGCCGGCCGCGCGGTGGGTGGATGCGGGGCGCGACGACGTCGACTGAGGCCGAGACGCTGACGCGGACGCCGAGGTCGCTTAATGTGTGGCCATGGTCAGCCGCCCCGTGCTCCAGCAGCCGGTCGTCGACGCCGCCGACATCCGTTCCGTCGCGGAGTTCTACCGCGAGCTCCTCGGCCTCCACTACCGCGCGGGCGACGAGCTCGCGGACGGCCGCGAGCCGGACAGCGCGGACTGGCTCGTGCTGCTGGACGACGACGGCCGCCGCGTCCTGACATTCCAGCGCACCGAGGAACTGAAGCCCAGCACGTGGCCGTCACCCGAGGTGCCGATGCAGCTGCACCTGGATTTCACCGTGCCGGACCGCGATTCCCTCGACGCGGCCCACGGCCACGCCCTGCGCCTGGGCGGGCGCCTCGTCCAGGACCGCTCCGACGACGAGGACGAGCCCCTGTACGTGTTCGCGGACCCGGCCGGCCACCCCTTCTGCGTCTTCGTGGGGTGAGCGCGGCAGACCGCGGCACGGCTCAGTGCCGTCGGTAAGGTCGTCGGGTGATCCCGCAACCCACCGATCGACTCACGTTCCGGTGCATGACCGACGCTGACCTCGACGACATGTGCCGGCTCCTCGGAGACGCGGAGGTCATGCGCTACTACCCGCGAGCCAAGTCGCGCAACGAGGTGCAGCGGTGGACCCGACCCGGACGCGGCCGATCCGATGGGCCCGATGCCCCACGACCCCTCCTGGGCCGGCGGCGGGGACGACTCCCTGCTCCAGCGCGCCGCCGAGACCGCCCGCGACCTGCTGCCCGGCAAGGACTGACCCGGGGGCCTCCGGCAGGAGGGCCAGGGGTGGGCGTGTCGGCCTGACCCTTGGTTGACTTGCGACGACGTCGGCCCACCCCACCCCGGGCGCCGTCGGACAGGGGGCGCTCACCCGGCGCCCCTCCCACCACGCCTGAGGAGGGCACCCATGGCTGATCAGCAGATCCCCGAGACGAAGAACTCCGACGCCCCCGGCGACCAGGACCAGGCCGCGCAGCAGGCGCCCGCCGAGGTCGACGGCCTCGCGGCCAAGGCCGAGCAGTCCGAGAAGGAGACCGAGGAGAACGACGAGGGCGGCTACGGCCACTGACCGACCACCTCGTCCCACCGACGACGCCCCGGGTGCCGCGCGCATCCGGGGCGTCGTCGCGCCCGGGGGGGCGTCAAGGTCGGCATCCGATGCCCCATCCCCTTGCACCCACCGGCAGTCGATGACTGAGTGTCACTCAGAGATATATCCCTCAATGATTCTCGGGGAGTGGCGGGACCCCGATGATCCGCATCTCCACACCACGTTGAAGAAGCTCAGGGATGCCGGGTTCATCGAGGAGTTCGACGGCGACGACGCCCGACGCGTCCATCGCCTCACCCCCGGGGACGCGGCGTCCTGATGAGCGACATCGAGCGCCGGCGCGGAATCCTGGCGATGGCCGACCAGATCATGGAGACGACATGAGCACCACACGCATGAGCAGTGGGCCGGCCTTCACCCCGGAGAAGGACCTCGCGAGGTTCGAAGACACGGCCCGCCGCGGCCAGCGGCTGACCGGGTTCTCCCTGGCCGCCCACGGCTGGCGCTTCGAGGACGCCGAGCCCGAGGACGTCGTCTTCGACATGTCCTACGAGACCGACCCCGACGACCACCACTTCGACCTCTTCCGGGCCGCCGGCTGGACGCCCGCGCTCACCTACGGCCACATCCGCCTCTTCAAGGCCGCCCCCGGTACCACCCCCGTCCACACCGGCACGGAGTCACGACTCGAGGAGGCGCTCGGCAACCGCGCCCTGTTCCTGCGGTACACCGCAGTGACGATCGCCGCCGTGCTCCTGGTGGTGCTGGCGATGGCGGCCGCCGACTGGCCTCTTGCGGCGGTGCTCGCCACCGTCGCGGGCCTCTACGTCCTCTCCTTCACGGACCTCGAATGGCGAGGACTCATCGGCTGGGGGCTCTTGCTGCTGGGTCTGGCGTTCCACATCGTCCGGTTCGGGCTGAAGCCCCCGTCGGACCCGGACCGGCGCCGATGACCACCGCGCCGGCCGAGGCGGCGCGCACCGCCGTCGTCGAGCCGCCGCCCGGCTACGCGGTGCTGGGGTGGGCGTTGGTGTTCGTCACGGCGCTCCCCTTGGTCCTCTTGCTCGTGCTGGATCAGGCCCTACGGTCGGCGGGCATCCTCGTGATCGCCGCGGTGAGCCTCGGGCTGGTCGTGTGGCTGAGCCAGGTGGCGTTCCTGCGCGCCCGCATCGAGCTCGCGGCGGACCCCGCCGCCGGCGTACTCCGCCTCCGGGCCCCGCTGTACTCCCGCGAGCTGCCCCTGGACTCACTGGCCACGGTGGAGGTCCAGGACGACGTCGGCCCGGGCGTCGCCTACATCAACTGGCCGGTGACGGGGCGGGCCCGCTCCCGCCGCGGCGTGCGCCTGGACCTCGGCGGCCCCGCCGGGCTGGTCCTCACCACCCACGACGGACAGCGGTTCACTGTGGTGACCCCGGATCCAGAGACGGCCGCGGAGCTGCAGGCGACGGTGACCCAGGCGACGTCGAGCGGCGACGTCCGGAATCGACTGCAGAAGTGACCCCTCTGACGCCCGCTGACACCCCCAGAAGGGTCACTTCCGCAGTCGATTCTCAGGTGTGCGCGCGACGCCCGTCCGTCGCACCCGCCCCCGCCCGCCGCATCGGCACGTGCGGGATGCCGTCCTCGAGGAACTCCGGCCCGTCCGGCGCGTAGCCCCAGCGGGCGTACCAGTGCGCCAGGTGGGCCTGGGCGTCCAGCACGCTCGGCCGCCCGCCGATCCGGGCGACCGCCTCGTCCAGCAGCGCCCCGGCCAGGGCCCGGCCCCGCGCGTCGGGGTGGGTGACGACGCGGCCGATGCGGGCGACGTCGCCGTCGTCCAGCAGCCGCAGCGTGGCGACGGGCGTGCCCGCCTCGTCCTCGACCCACAGGTGGACGGTGGCCGGCTCGAGGTCGCGGCCGTCCAGGTCCAGGTAGGGGCAGTCCTGCTCGACGACGAACACCAGCGACCGCAGCTGCCAGAGGCGGTAGGCCGTCGTCCGGTCGAGCTCGTCGAAGCCCGCGGCATGGACGGCAGGGGCGGGGCCGGGTGTGGCGGCGGGCGGCGTGGGGGCGGGGCGCTCGGGCATGAGCCGATGGTGCCACGGGAGCGTCCGACGCCCGGCGCCCGACGTGCTCCTGAGTGCTCCGGCGTCGCCGAATCCACTGCGGAACTGACCCTTCTGGCGACCGCCACCGCCCTCAGAAGGGTCACTTCCGCAGCGGATTCTCAGCCGTCCTCGCGGCGCAACGGCACCGGGACCGGCTCGGGCTGCGGCTCCCCGGTGGTGGTGGCCGCGAGCACGCCGTGTGCCGCCGCGGTCAGCACGGCGGCGAAGAGTCCCACACCCAGCGCCGTGGCGGCCCCGTCCGCGAGCAGGGGGATCACCATGCCCGGCACGATCGCGACCCCCACCATCACCACCGCGAACCACGCCGTACTCCCCCGGCCGGCGTAGAACACCTGACGCCCCGCCTCCTCCTGGTCCACCCGGTGGTGCACGTCGCGCAGGGCGAGGGCCACGCCCAGGAGGCACGCCGTCAGCAGCCCGACCGCCCATCCCAGCCCCAGCTCGTGCCGCAGTCCGGACACGACGCCGGCGCATCCCACGAGCGCCGCCGCGACGGCGATCCGCACGTGCCAGACCTTCTCCCGCTCCATCCCGTCCATGGCCCCACCCTGTCAGAGCGCGGGACGAAGGGCGAGGCGGCCGCAGGACCTCCCCTTCTGCTCAGGACCGTGTCCTGAGGACGCGGTCCTGAGCACGACGTGAGGTCCGGAGGAGCAGCGTGCTTCAGGGAGCCTGCCGCCTGCCCTCCAGCCGGGCCAGCACCCACTCCCACTGCCGCGGCGTGCTCAGGCGCAGCACCGGCGCCCCCTCCGCCGCGGCCTCCCGCTCCCGGGCCCATGCCCGCTTGCGGTCGAACGTGGCGGCGTGCCAGCGCAGGATCGACTCCTCCCCGAGCACCCGACGCCAGGACTCGCGGTTGCCGTTGCACATCTCCCCCTGCCCCACCACCCGGCGGATCGTGCGCCGCACCAGGCGCGTGAAGGTCCGGGCCCGCGAGTAGTCCAGGGCGATGACGACGTCGGTCCGCTTCATGACCATCGGCCGGTAGAAGCCGTAGGCGGAGTCCAGCACCCAGGCCTCCCCCGCCGTGACCGAGTCCGCCAGGGCGGTCTGCTCGGCCTCCGGCCGCGGGACCCAGCCCGGCAGCCAGCCGAACTCCTCGTCCACGAGGGTGACCGGCAGGCCGAGCACAGCGCCGAGCCGCACGGCCGCGGTGGACTTCCCGGCCCCCGTGACCCCGTGGAACAGGACGCGGCGGGCCTGCCGCACGTGGTCGATCGAGGCGGAGGGCATGGGAGGAGGCTAACGGCCGTGACACGATGGCCCCGGTCGCACACAGCAGGAGGGGAACGATGACACAGGTGCACACAGGCAACGCTCACAGGCAGATCGTGGACGGCCAGCGCGTCCGCGGGATCAGCCGGGCGGGTCATCCGGTGGTCTTCGGCGGGCTGATCGGGGTGGTCGGCGGCATGGCCTTCCTGCTCGCCGGGATCGCCGGGTTGCCCGGCGACGCTCAGAGCATGCTCCGCAGTGCGGCGGTCGCCCTCGCCGTCTTCGCCCTCGCGGCGGTCCTGCTCCGCCGCCGGACCCTGCCCGCCCTGCCGCCCCCGGCGCAGATCGCCCTGGTGGCGGCCGTGGTGGGCGCGCACTTCCTGCCGTTCGCGCGCGCGTTCGGCGCGCCGGTGTTCCGGTGGATCGGCGGGTCGATGCTGGTCCTGGGCCTGGTCGGCGCCCTGGCGGCGATGCTCCGCGTGCCCGCCGCGGGACCGGCCGGGGCCGCGGCGGCCGGCGCGGCGATGCTGCTGATCGTGGCGGGGCAGGCCCTGCGGCAGGGGGCGCCCGCCCCGGGTGACAGACTGCGCGCATGACCGACGCCCCCTCCCGCGCCGAGGCCAACCGGCGCACCTACGACGACGCCCGCCTCGCCGCGATCTACGACGTGGACAACCCCGCGGGCGAGGACCACGCGTTCTTCCGCCGGGTCGCGGACGAGGTCTCGGCCGCGCGGGCCAGCACCCGCATCGTCGACCTCGGCTGCGGCACCGGCATCCTGACGGTGACGCTCGCGGGCCCGGGGCGGGACGTTGTCGGGATCGACCCGGCCGAGGCCATGCTCGCGGCGGCCCGCGCGCGCCCGGGCGGGAACGGCGTCGAGTGGCGACACGGGGATGCGGGGCTGATCGCGCCGGACTCCGCCGACCTGGTGGTGATGAGCGGCAACGTGGCCATGCACCTGGTCGACGACGACTGGCACGCGTCGCTGCGGCGCATCGGTGCGGGGCTCGTGCCCGGCGGCCGCCTGGTCTTCGAGACGCGCAACCCCGTCCGGCGCGCGTGGGAGGGCTGGCAGCAGGACCCCACGGAGCGCACGATGCCGGCCGGGCGGGTCCTCGAGTCGGAGCGCACCTCCGCCCCGGACCGGCACGGGGTGGTGACGATGCGCGTGCGCACCGAGTTCCTCGACTCCGGGGAGGTGTCCGAGGTGGACCAGCACCTGCAGTTCCGCTCCGCGGAGCAGGTGCGCGCGGACCTGGCCGCAGCGGGGCTGCGGGTGGAACGGCTCTCCGGAGACTGGCACCGCACGGCCTTCGACCCCGCCGAGCACCCGCTCATGGTGGTGGAGGCGGTGCGGGACTGACCGGGCGGTGGACGGCGAGCCCCTATGCCCCTCAGCCCCCGAACCCGACCGCCGTGTCCGGGGTGAGGTCGCCGTCGCGCAGGCCCTCCAGCACGAGCCGCTCGTAGTCCGGAATCGGGCTCGGCAACGAATCCAGGGGGAACTACTCCAGGTGGGGGGCCTTGCCGGGCTCGCAGATCCGCGGCTCACCCGCCCAGGACCGGCAGGCCCAGAACCAGTCCACGCGCTGCTCGCGCGGGGTGTCCGTGCCGTCCGTGCGCTGCATGACGGTCAGCAGCTCGAGGGCAGCAGGCTCGATCTCGACGCCGAGCTCCTCCGCCGTCTCCCGGACCGCCCCCTGCCGGGCCGCCTCCCCCGGCTCCACGTGCCCGGCGGCGCCCGCCACCCAGAACCCGTCCATGTACCCGGTGTGATGCCGGCGCTGCAGCAGCACCTCCCGTCCCCGCAGCAAGAGGACGTAGGAGGAGGGCACGAGGGCGAAGGAGTGGGCGGCCATGGGCACCATCATCGCCTCACGGGACCGCCACTGCGGCCGGTGCGTGGATGACGCCCGTGACCTGGGCATTCGCTGGGAACTGCCGCTAGCGTGGGCGCCATGGCCTCCCCCTCCGTCACGGCTCGGCCCGTCGGCCGCCCCGCCCCCGACCTCCACCGCCGCCTGCTGCTGTCCGGGATCCTCTTCGGGGTGGGCGTGGCCGCCTTCGTCGACGAGGTCGTCCTGCACCAGCTCCTGCACTGGCACCACTTCTACGACCTGTCCACCGCGGCCGTCGGCCTGGTCTCCGACGGACTCTTCCACGCCTTCGGCTGGTTCGCCGCCGTGGCCGGGCTGTTCCTCTTCGCGGACGTGCGACGCCGCGGCGGCCCCGGCGTCGGCCGGTGGTGGCCGGCGGTGCTGATCGGCGCGGGCGCGTTCCAGGCGTGGGACGGCACCGTCCAGCACAAGCTCATGAGGATCCACCAGATCCGGTACGAGGTCATCCCCACGGAGCTGCAGGGCACCGGCCCGTACGCGCCCGTGGACGACATCCTCGTGTACGACCTCGTGTGGATGGCCATTGCGATCGCCTTCCTCGTGATCGGCACCCTGGCGTGGCGGCGCGGCTCCCGCCGGGCGGCCGCCCGTACATGAGCACCCCGGCGGGATCGGGGCGGAGCTCGGCGCCCAGGCGGCGAGCGCCCCGTTCCCGCTGGCCGGCGTCGTCATCGGCGGCGGACTCCTGCTGTTCCTGGTCGCCTATGCGGCGCTGGTCCGCGCCGGACGACGCCGGGGCCGCGCCTGGTCCGACGCGCGCACCCTGAGCGCGGCCGCGGGGGTGGTGGCCGGCGTCGTGGCGGTGGGACCGCTGGGGGTGCTCGGCCACCACGACTTCACGGCCCACATGTGGGGGCACCTGCTGCTGGGCATGCTCGCCCCGCTGCTGCTGGTGCTGTCCGCGCCGGTGACCGTGGCCCTGCGGGGCCTGCCCGTGGCGTGGGCGCGGCGGCTGTCCCGGGTGCTGTCCACGCCGTACGTGCGGGTGGTCTCGTACCCGGTGGTGGCGGGGCTGCTGAACATCGGCGGGCTGTGGCTGCTCTACACCACACCCCTGCACGCCTGGATGCATGCCTCCGCGGTGGGGCATCTGCTGGTGCACGTGCACGTGCTGCTGGCCGGGTGGGTGTTCACCGCCGCGATCCTGCAGGTGGACCCGGCACCGCACCCGCACGGACACCCGCTGCGGGCAGGTGTGCTCGTGGCGTTCCTCGCGCTGCACGCGATCCTCTCCAAGCACGTCTACGCGCATCCGCCGGCGGGCGTGGGCGTGGCGGAGGCCCAGGCCGGCGCCCAGCTCATGTACTACGGCGGCGACTGGATCGACCTCGTGCTGATCGCCGTCTTCTGCCTGGACTGGTACCGCCGCACCGCGCCGGTGCGGTCGGGGCGGGGCGGTGTGGTGGCCCGGGCGGCGTCCTGAGAAGACCGCTCGATGTGCTCAGGACCGCGTCCTCATGACGCGGTCCTGAGCACAGCAGGCGGTCGCGGGGATCCTGCGCCCCCGCCCGCGCCCCGGCTCAGTCGAGTCCCGCGGCCAGCTCGTCCAGGAAGGCCTTGAGCTCCTCCCGCTGTCCGGCCGGCCCGGGGTAGAGGTCGGCCATGCGTGCGGGGATGTCGGCGGCGGCCTCGCGCAGGTCCCGGCCGGCGGGGGCGAGGGAGATGAGGCGACGCCGCTCGTCGTCGGCGCTGCGGGCACGGGTGACCAGGCCGGCGTGGTCGAGGCGGCGCAGCAGCGGGGTGAGGGTGCCGCTGTCGAGTCCCAGGCGCGCGCCGATGTCGTTCACGCCCACCGGCCCGTCCTCCTGCCAGAGCACCAGCATCACGAGGTACTGGGGGTAGGTGAGGCCCAGCTCCTCGAGCAGGGGCCGGTAGGCGCGGGTCACCGCCCGGCTGGCGCGGTAGAGGGAGAAGCACAGCTGGCGGTCGAGGTCGAGGGGGGTGACGTCCACCCGGACAACCTACCCCGCAGACAACTCGATTGCACACAACCTGATCGCGGACTACCTTGGACCGTGGCCGCCGTCGAGCGGCCCCCGGCACCCCGGGCCAGACACCGTCAAGGAGCACACCGTGATCGAGATCGAGATCGAGCCCCTCTACACCACCGAGGCCATCGCCACGGGCGGCGGCCGCAACGGCCACGTCCGGACCGCGGACGGCCGCGTCGACATGGACCTGGCGATCCCCGCCGAGATGGGCGGCAGCGGCGACGGCGCCAACCCCGAGCAGCTCTTCGCCGCCGGCTACGCCGCGTGCTTCCACTCCGCCCTGCAGAGCGTCGCCCGCCAGGCCAAGAAGAAGCTCGGCGACTCCTCCGTGGGCGCCCGCGTCTCGATCGGCAAGGCCGGCGAGGGCTTCGGCCTGGCCGTCACCCTCGAGGTCGTCATCCCGGACCTGCCCCAGGACGAGGCGCAGCAGCTCGCCGACGCCGCCCACCAGGTCTGCCCCTACTCCAACGCCACCCGCGGCAACATCCGCGTGGACGTTCAGGTCGTCGACGACTGACCGCTCGGCGCGGCGGCCTCCGCGGCCACCCGCGGATCCGAGGGCTGGAGCACCATCACCAGCAGGGCGATCGCACCGAGCACGGGCAGCAGCGCCAGGAGCAGCCAGGCGCGGCTGAGCCCGGCGTCGTGCAGGCGCCGGGCCGTCAGCGCCCAGGCGGGCACCAGATGGAGCAGGCCCCAGACCCCCGAGAAGGCCTGGTAGGCCTCGGTCATCGAGTCGACGGCGGGGACGCTGAGACCGCTGACCGCGAAGCCGGGGAACACGACGGCGGAGGGGGCGGCCGTCGTCGTGTCCGCCCCGAGGGCCTCGAACAGGAGGGTGATGCCGAGGGACAGGTACAGCACCACCCACCAGAACTCGGCGCGCCCGCCCCGGCCGCCGAACTGCGCGTAGCGTCCGTAGAAGCGGCCCACGGCCCGGAGGAACGTCATGGCCGAATCCTGGCCCATGAGGTGGCCCGAGTCGATGCCCTCCCGCGTATCCGCACGTCAGGGCGCCGGTAGCCTGGCGCGCATGCCCTCCCCCTCCGGCTGGCAGGCCCAGCACGACGCCGACTACCGCGCCCACTGGCACGCCCTCGCCGCCCGCGCGGACCCCGACGCACTCACGTGGGTGGTGCTGGGCGACTCGGCCGCCGTCGGGATCGGGGCCGAGAGCGTGGAGCGCACGTACGTGGCCCAGGTGGCCGAGCGGGTGGCCGCCGAGACCGGCCGGCCCGTGCGGGTGGTGAACCTCGCCGTCAGCGGGGCCATGGCGAAGGACGTGCTCGCCGACCAGCTGCCCCTCATGCCGGCGAGCGGGGTGGACGCGGTGACGTGCGTCGTCGGCGGCAACGACGTCACCTGGGCTTGGCGGTTCCGCGAGGCCGCCTTCGAGGAGCCCCTCGAGGCGATCGCCCGCGCCCTGCCCGCCGGCGCCACGCTGGGCCTGGTCCCGACGTTCCGCATCCCGCCGTTCGAGGCTCGCGTGCGCCGGGCGAACACGGTGGTGCGGCGGGTGGCCGCCCGGCACGGCCTCGGCGTGGCGGACGTGCACGCGGCCACGTGGCGGCGGAATCTGAGGCACCAGGTCAGCCGCCTGGCCCGGGACCTGTTCCACCCCAACGGCGCCGGCTACGAGGACTGGGCCGCGGCGGTCGCCCCCGAGGTGCTGCGGCAGGTGCGGGGTCAGGCACCGGCCGCCTGAGGACTCCTCCCCGCCGCGCGCGAAGCGCACATCCGGCGTCCCTCACACCGGGGGCTAGACGGGGACCCATGCGATGCCTAGTCTCCCCTCACGCACTGCACGACGACCGGTCGGGCCGGCGTCCGGGAGCACGGGCTCCCCCGACCGACGGAGGTCCGCCTTGACCCCCTCACCCCCTTCCCTCCGCTCCGCCCGCCATGCCCTCCCGGCCACGACGGCGGCCCTGACCCTGGCCCTCACGCTCGCCGGCTGCTCCGGCGGCGGGGGCCCAGCGACGGCGTCCGGCACCATACCCTCCCCTGCGGCGTCCTCCGACACGACGCCGTCCCCGTCGAGCACGTCCGAGACCACCACGCCGTCCGCGGGCGGGCCAGCCTCCGGCACCACGGCGCCGAGCACTCCGGCGCCGGCCTCCGGGAGCGCCACGCAGGGTTCGGGCGGCGGCTCCACCGCCGGTGCCGGGTTCGTGCCCGAGGGCGCCGATCCCGCCAGGAACGGGGCTCTGCCGTTGAGCGAGGGCTTCCTCGCCGCCCTCCCGGAGGCCGCCGTCACGCACCGGGCGGGCAGTCCGACGGAGGACCCCCTGGCCCGGGCCCTGGAGGGCGTCGAGCTGCCCGGCACGCCCACGACGGACGTCAACGTGATCGCCTCCGAGCTGCAGGGCCTCCAGACCCCCGGGGAGGGGGGCGCGGCGATGGGCGGCGAACGCCCCGAGGGCACCCTGCGCCTGATGCTGCTGTGCGACGACCCGGACGCCGGCCCGTCCTCGGTGGGCATCCTCGGGGCGGACGGCTTCGCCGCCTACCAACCCCTGGGGTGGTCGGACCGCTGCGGCGGATACGTCGTCATGGTGCCGGAGTCGGACGCGGAGGACCTGGTGGTGAGCGCCGAGGCCCCCGAGGGCACCCGGTACCGCCTGAGCGTGATCACGGACCACGATCCGGTGGCCAACTGACCCCACCATCCCCGGGGCATCCTCTCCGGCAGGCCCTCCTGGATCCGGCAGGCCCTCCCGGAGCGGGGCCTGCGGACAGGCGGGCGGGGCCGCGTCCCCACGACGCGACCCCGCCCTCCTCCATCCACGGGCCGGCGGCAGGTGCCGGCCCTGGCCGTCAGCGTCCCCACGACGCCCCCGGCCGCCGACCGGGCACCCCTCCCCACGAAGGGCGCCCGGCCGGAGTCTCGTCACACGATCAATGGTCGTGCCCCTCGTGGCCCTCCGAGGGCTCGGCGCCGTGGTCGTGGCCCTCGTGGCCGTCGTCGTCGTGGTCCTCGTCACCGTGCGCGCCCTCCTCGGGCTTCACGGACTCCGGCTGGCCGGTGACCACGGCCATCTCGACCGGGGCGAACTCCAGGTCCTTCTCCAGGACGGTCTCACCGGTCTCCAGGTCCACGGCCACGAGCCTCCGGTTCTCCGCGTCCGTCACGTAGGCGGTGTTCCCGGCGACCTTCAGGATCGGACCGGGCTCCTGCCACTCGTCCTTCTCCTTCCACGGCTCGATCACCGGGTACTCGGCGGTGACCTCACCGGTCTCCTCGTCGATCACGGTGACCTCGCCGTCGTAGGTCAGCACGACCGCGGAGCCGTCCTCAGCGCGGCCGAGCGAGCGGAACCAGTAGGACGAGCCGAGGTCCACGGTGGTGAGCTCATCGGTGCGGGTGTCGATGAGGGCGATCCCCGTGGGCCGCTCGACGGCTTCCTTCGGCTCCTCCTCGACCTTGTGATCACCCAGGACGATGGGTGAGTCATGCAACCCGAACAGGTTCCCGGAGCGCTGGTACTCGGTCTCGACGTCCACCTTGTGGAACTCGCCGTCCCGGTACACGACGGGCCCGTTCTCGCAGCCCATCACGACGACGTCGCCCGCCTCCGTCGGCTGGGCCGCGGCCTCGCCGTGACTGCCGGGGCAGTCGTCGGTCTCGGCCGTGACCTCGCCGGTCTTCGGGTCGATCACCTGGAGCGTGTTCCGGGAGTCCTCGGTGCCCTGCGTGGTGAAGAGGGTGCCGTCGGAGAGCTCGAGCGCCACGCCGTGGTGCGGGTCCTCGGTCTCGGCCTCCGTCATGACGGGCATGAGGTCCGGGGTCGCCTTGTCCAGGTGGGTCGAGTCGAAGGTGCGGATCGCGCCCGTGCCGTCCGCGAAGAGGGTGGTCTTGCCGTTGTGGGTGACGACGTGGCCGGGATGCTCACCCGGGAACGTTACGCCGGTCATGCCGGGCGCGGACTCGTAGTGGTGGAAGTGATCGCCGTGGGCCTTGGCCTGGATGCCGGTGGAGAACACCTCCCAGCCCTTCCCGGTGGTCACCAGGACGTCCTTGCCGTTGCCGGCGTTGCTCAGCCGCGTGAAGCCCGTGATGTCCTGCTCCTTCACCACCTCACCGGACTCGGCGTCGAGCAGCGTGAGCCCGTCCTCGTGCGAGAGCAGGATGCGCGGCGTCACCGCGGAGACCTCGGTGGCCCGGGCCGGGTCGACGCGGTCCTCCGCGGAGACGGAGGAGGCCGCCGTCGCCTCACCCGCCGGCGACTCGGAGCCGCCCGCGGCGGAGGCGGGTGCCGACGTCGGGCCGGACGGGTCGGCGTCCGCGCCGCACGCCGTCAGGGCGATGGCCGCGGCGGCGAGGGTGGCGGAGAAGGTGGCGGTGCGCGTGGAACGGCGCTGCGGGGCGAAGTGGGACACGGGGGGCCTTTCACGAGAGCGAAAAGATGCGACTGATTCACAATAAAGACTGTTGCGGATGATTCGCAATACTGCGGTGGACCCCGCCCCGTCATCCCGGCGGCGCCGACGGCGCGCCCCCGTCGGGGGAACCGGCACGTGACGCCCTCGAGCGCGCGGCGACCCGCCTGTTCGAGGTGGGCGGGGCCTCCGCGACGCTGCGCACGCGCGGGCTGGACCGGCATGGGCGCAATGCGCGGGTGCTGGTCAGCCACAACCCGCTGATCTACCGCGCCCGACTGCTCGGCGACCGGGCCGTCAACGGCACGCCGCTCGGGCGCCACTACCGGCTGGGCGGCTGAGACGTCGGGCGGTGCGGCGCGCGGCGGAGCCCGTCAGGCCAGGCCGCGCGCCGCATGCCAGGCGGCGATCCGCTCGAGCGCCTCGTGGACGGCGTCCGGGCCGGCGGCGAAGGAGAGCCGGACGGACTCGGGCCCGTGGACGGCGTCGAAGTCGTCGCCGGGGGTCAGCGCGACGCCGGCCTCCTCCAGCAGGGCGGCGCAGTAGCCGACGGCGCTGCCGAACTCCGCCAGCATGCCCGGGGCGAGACGGGCCCAGAGGTAGAAGGCGCCGTCGGCGGGGGCGGCGTCGGCCCAGCCGAGCCGGGGCAGGGCGGCCAGCACGACGCCGCGCGTCGCCGTGAAGCCGCCGGCCTGCTCGGCACAGAACGCGTAGGACTCCTCGCTGAACGCGTGGACGGCCGCCTCCTGGGCCGCGGCGGGCGGGCAGAGGGCGACCGAGCCGGCGAGGCCGTCGACCGCGGCGGCGAGGTCGTCCGGCATGAGCATCCAGCCCAGCCGCCAGCCGGGCATGCCCCAGTACTTGGAGAACGAGCTGACCACGAGCGCGGTGCGGGAGGTGCGCCATGCGCAGGCGCCGGGCCCCTGCCCGTCCGTGTGCACGATGCCGTGGTAGATCTCGTCCGAGACGAGCCGCACACCGCGTTCCTCGCACCAGCGGGCGAGTTCGGCGAGCTCGGCGGCGCTGACCATCGTGCCCGTGGGATTGGCCGGGGAGGCGAGCACGAGCCCCGCGACCGGGCCCTCCGCGAGCGCCGCCTCCAGGTGGGCGACCGTGGGCTGGTAGCGGGTGCCGGCGTCGACGTCCACGTCCACCACCTCCACCCCGAGCGCCGTGAGGATGTTGCGGTACGCGGGGTAGCCGGGGCGTGGCAGGAGCACGCGGTCCCCCGGGGGGAACGCCGCGAGGAAGCCGAGCATGAACGCCCCCGAGGAGCCCGTGGTGATCGCGACCTGCTCGGGGCGCACGTCGAGCCCGTACCAGCGGCGGTAGTGGCCGGCGACGGCGGCCCGCAGCTCCGGCAGGCCCAGCGCCGGGGTGTAGGTGAGGGCACGGCCGGAGGCGTGGACGGCGGCGGCCGCGGCGTCGACGGCGGGCGGGGCGCCCCCGCCCGGCTCCCCCGCGCACAGGCTGACGACGTCGTGGCCGGCGGCACGCAGCTCGGCGACCCGGCCGAGGATGCTCATCACCGTGAACGGCGGCACCTGCGACCGGGCGGACGGCGCGAAGGCAGGGGCGGCGGTGCTGGAACGGGACGGGCGACGCATGGCCCGAGGCTACCCCCCGCTTTCGTTCGGGAAACGGCGCCCCGGGGACGACTTTCGTTGACGAAACGGGCGGGCGGGACGCCGTTTCATCAACGAAAACGTCGCGACACGCCGCCGTTTCCCGAACGAAGACGTCCGGCCCGCCTCGCGCGGCCCTCACTCCTCGGCGCCGAGCATCTCCCGGATGTCCTCGGCGGTGAGGGAGTCGGTGAAGGCACCGGCGCCGGAGTCGTCGGACTCGTCCATGAGCGCACCGAACAGCTCGGCCTTGCGCCGCTGCAGCTCGAGCACCTTCTCCTCGATCGTCCCCTCGGACACGAGCCGGTAGACCATCACGGTCCGCTCCTGCCCGATCCGGTGCGCCCGGTCCACGGCCTGCGCCTCCGCAGCGGGGTTCCACCACGGATCCATGAGGAACACGTAGTCCGCCTCGGTCAGGGTCAGGCCGAAGCCGCCCGCCTTCAGGGAGATCAGGAACACCGGCGCCTCGCCCTCGCGGAAGCCGCGGATCACGTCGGCGCGCCCGCGCGTGGAGCCGTCGAGGTACGCGTGCTCGATCTCCAGGTGGTCCAGCTCCTCGGCGATCACCCGCAGGAAGCTCGTGAACTGGCTGAACACGATCACGCGGTGCCCCTCGCCGATCACCTCGGTGAGGTCGTCGAGGAACCGCTCGAGCTTCGAGCTGGGCACGGAGGCGTACTGGTCGTCGACGATCTGCGGCGCCAGCGCGAGCATCCGCAGCAGCGTGAGCGACGTGAAGATGGTGAACCGGTTGCCGTCCATGTCCCCGAGCAGGCCCAACACCTTGCGGCGCTCGCGCTGGAGCACGCGGTCGTAGAGCTTGCGGTGGGCCGGCTCGAGCTCCACCTGGAGGATCTGCTCCTGCTTGGACGGCAGGTCCTTCGCCACGAGCTCCTTGGAGCGGCGCAGCATGAACGGGCGCACGCGGCGGCGCAGGGCCGCCATCCGCTCGGGGTCCCCCCCGGTCTCGATGGGGGTCACGTAGGTCTCGCGGAACCGGCGGTGGCTCGGGAACAGGCCCGGCACGACGACGCCCAGCAGCGCCCACAGGTCGCTGAGGGAGTTCTCCATCGGCGTGCCGGTGATGGCCAGCCGGAAGGGGGCGCGCAGGTCGCGGGCCACCGTGTGCACCTTCGCGGCGCGGTTCTTCAGGAACTGTGCCTCGTCGAAGACCACCCCGCCCCAGTCGAGTCCGCCGTACTGGCCGGCGTCGATCCTCAGGAGCGTGTAGCTGGTGACCACCACGTCCGCCCCCGCCACCTCGTCCGCCACGGCGGTGCCGCGCTTGCGGGTGGTGGTGTCCAGGACGCGCACGTCGAGGTCCGGGGTGAACTTCTCGGCCTCGGCCGCCCACACGGACACCACGGAGCTCGGCGCGACCACGAGGAACGGCGGCCGCTCGGGCCGGGCCTGGCGCGCGTGGGCGAAGAGCGCGAGGGTCTGGACGGTCTTGCCCAGGCCCATGTCGTCGGCCAGGATCCCGCCGAGGTCCTGCTCCCACAGGAACGCGAGCCAGCGCAGACCCTCCTCCTGGTAGGGGCGCAGGTCGGCCTTCAGGCCGGCGGGGCGCGGGGCCTCGGGGAGGCGCTCGACGGCGGCCAGACGCCCGACGGCGGCGGTCCACTCCGGGTCCTCGTCCACCTCGTCCGCGAGCTCCTTGAGGTCCTCCCAGAAGCCGACCTGGTGCCGTGAGACGGGGGTGTGCTCCGGGGTCCACTCCTGCAGGGTGGCGGCCTCGGAGAGCAGGGCGCGCAGCCGGTCGAAGGCGGGGTGGTCGAGGCCCAGGTAGGAGCCGTCCGCGAGGATCAGCGTGGTCCTGCCCTGCACGAGCGCGGTGAACAGCTCCACGAACGGCAGCACGTGCCCGTCCACGGAGACCTGCACGCCGAGGTCGAACCAGTCGTTCTGCGTGGCCTTCGTGCCGACCTCGATGCGCGGGGCGGCCTTCAGCTCGCGGTAGTCGGGGCGGTCGCCGGTGACGTCCACGCGCACGTGGTCCGCGCGCTGCAGCAGCGGCAGCACCTGCTCGGAGAACCGGGCGGCGCCCACGCCCTCGAGGACCTGCTCCTCCGCACGGCCGGCGCGCGGCCAGAGCTCGGCCACGGCGCGCAGCACCGCGTCCTCGTGCCGGGTGTCCCGCAGGGGGTCGCCGCCGGCGTCGAGGCCGAGTTCGCGGGGCGGGTCGAAGTAGAGCCAGGACCAGCGCAGCACGAGCTCGTGGCCGGGTCGGAAGTCGGCGCGCAGCCGCAGCACGGGCGGCTCGAACTCGGGCAGCTCCACGGAGGCGTCGCCGCTGGTCACGGGCAGGGCGCCACGCAGCCGCGGGTAGATCCGGCCGAGGAACTCCTCGCGGTCCGCGGCGGGCACGCGCACGGGCCCGCCGGCGAGCACGAGCTGCTGCACGGCCTCGGGGACGGGGCGTGCGGCGGGGATCAGGTGGAGCACGGCCTCCTCGTCCGTGAGCTCCACGCGGTAGAAGCCGATGCCTCCCACGGCGTGCACACCGCTCAGCCCGGGGCCGGGCGGGGCCGGGTCCAGGGACGGGGCCACGTCCAGACCGCCGTCGGGGGCGCGGGTGACGTCCAGCCCGACGGCGACGGGCGCCTCCAGCACCACGTCCGTCAGCAGCCCCAGCGGCACGAGCTCCACCCCGACCTCGCGGGCCTCCGCGAGCAGCTGCCAGATCCGCGGGGAGTCGAAGACGTGCAGACCGAACCAGGCGTCGCCCGGGTAGGAGTCCTCGGCCTGGACCTGACGCCAGATCAGGCGCATCGCCCGCTCCTGGGCGGGGGCGAACTCGGCGCGCGGGAACTGGAACGCCTTCCACGTCAGCCCGCCCTTGATCCACGTCCCCTTGGCCCCGCGCTTGAGCGGGCGCACGGTCACGTACAGCGGGCGGCCCTCGCGCACCTGCTCCTCCCCGGCGGTCGCCGGGCCCCACTGCTGGAACGCGTTGCGGGAGGACTCGGCCACGAGCTCCACGCCGATCGCCAGCGCGGGCGGCGTGCCCACCCGGCGCGGGCCGTGGAGTCCGGCCAGCGGCTCCATGACCCGTCGCCAGTCCAGGCCGGCAGGGGGTGGGGGTGCCGCCCCGTCCGCGGCCGGGGCGTCGAGGCCGGCCGGGCCGCCGCCGTCGTGGCCCCGGCCGGCGGGCGCGGGCAGCGCGTCCGCCGTGGTGACCATCTCGGCGAGCTTGCGGCGGGCGTCGTCGAGGGCCTGGTCGGCGTCGAGGCGGACCACCTGGTAGAGCGCGGCGGCCACGTGCTTGCAGTCCGTCCCGACCGGGCACGTGCAGCGCCCGCCCACCGGCTCCATGAGGGCGCCGGCGCCGTCCTCGGCGGCGTCGTCGTAGGC
This sequence comes from Micrococcus sp. Alg238-R198, assembly GCF_900537135.1. Lineage (NCBI taxonomy): Bacteria > Bacillati > Actinomycetota > Actinomycetes > Micrococcales > Micrococcaceae > Micrococcus > Micrococcus sp. Alg238-R198. The sequence continues at coordinate 12,089 of NZ_UNRH01000012.1, read as the reverse complement.
CTCCTGCAGCTGCACCTGCACCCGGTAGGGGCTGGGCGCGGTGCCCTGGACGGAGGCGCTCAGACGGCCGGTGGCGGCGTCATAGCGCAGGCGCCCCACGGCACCCGACGCGGCCACGGCGAAGCCGCGGTCCGCACTGGTGGGCCCGACGACGGCGCGGATGGCCTCGGTGCGCAGGTGCGGCAGGACGTCTCCGGAATCTGCAGTGGCCATAGCGAGCAGTCTTTCACGGACCGTGCCGGGCCCGCTCCGACCGACGCAGGTTCGGCGGCGTGCCCACTCACGGGCCCCGGGTCCGCACACCTGAGACCTTCAGCCCGACCCGCCCCGGACCCTAGAGTGCGCCCATGGCGTCCACACAGCCCTCCCCCGTCCCCGCCGGTGCCACGCCGGCGTCCCACACCTCCCCCCTCGGCCTGTCCCTGCCGGACGGCCGGGGCCGTCGCGTCCTCGTCACCGGTGCCACCGGTTACGTGGGCGGGCGCCTCATCCCCGAGCTGCTCGCCGCCGGCTTCGACGTCCGGGCCGGCGCCCGGAACCCCTCCGACCTCGCGGACCGACCGTGGTCGGACAGCATCGAGGCGGTGGAGCTCGACCTCACCGAGGCGGACCTCGTCGAAGCCGCCATGCAGGACGTGCACACCGTGCTCTACCTCGTGCACTCCATGGGCGGGGGCGGCGACTTCGTGGCCCAGGAGCAGCGGATCGCGGACATCGTGGGCACCGCCGCGGACACGGCCGGCGTGGCCCAGCTCGTCTATCTCTCCGGCCTGCACCCGGACACGGTCCCCGTCGCGGAGCTGTCCGACCACATGCGCTCCCGCGCCCTCGTGGCCGAGCGTCTCGAGCGGGCGGCGACCCCGGCACTGACGTTCGAGGCCGGGGTGATCATCGGCTCGGGCTCCACCTCGTTCGAGATGATCCGCCACCTCGCCGAGCGGCTGCCCGTGATGCCCGGCCCGTCCTGGCTGAGGAACCGGGTGGAGCCGCTGGCCATCCGCGACGTCCTGTACTACCTCCTGCAGGCCTGCGCCCTCCCGGAGCCCGTGCAGCTGCGGGCCCAGATCGGCAACGGGCACCCCCAGCCGTTCGCGAGCGTGCTGGTGGACTACGCCAAGGCCGCCGGCCTGTCCCGGCGCATCGTGATCCCCACCCCGTTGCCCTTGAAGACCCTGGCGGGCTTCTGGATCGGCATGGTGACCCCCATCCCGGTCGCGGTGGCCCTGCCCCTGGCCGCATCCCTCGCCGAGGAGGCGGTCGTGGAGGACCGCTCGGTCCGCGACCTCATCCCGGACCCGCCGGGCGGGCTGACCTCCTACATGGACGCCGTGCGGCTGGCGCTGAAGCGGGAGAAGGAGGGTCCCCTGGACGTCACCTTCGACGCGGACCTCCAGAGCTCCGCGGACCCGGCCGCCTCTCTGCCCTCGGATCCCGAGTGGGCCGGCACCACGGTCTACACGGACGAGCGCGAGCGCGAGTCCGACCTGCCCGCGCAGGAGGTGTGGCCGGTGATCGAGTCGGTGGGCGGCGCCAACGGTTGGTATTCCACCCCGCTGCTGTGGAAGATCCGCGGGCTGATGGACAAGTTGGCCGGCGGGCCCGGCCTGACCCGCGGCCGGCGGGACCCGAACCACCTGCGACGCGGCGACGCCGTGGACTGGTGGCGGGTGGAGGACGTGGAGCCGGGGCGGCGGCTGACCCTGCGGGCGGAGATGAAGGCCGGCGGGCGGGCCTGGCTGCAGCTGAGCACCGAGCCGCGGGAGGGCGGAGGCTCCGTCTACCGCCAGCGGGCGGTCTTCATGCCGGACGGCCTGCTCGGACGCGCCTACTGGACCGCCATCCTGCCCTTCCACGCCGTGGTGTTCCCGGAGATGGCCGCGAACATCCTGGCCGAGGCCAGGCGCCGGCACGACGGCGGCGAGCGTCCCCGCACCCGCGGCCTGCTGCGGCCGCTGGTGGACCGGCTGCCCCTGCGTCGCAACCCGTTGGACAGGCGAGCCCGCGGCGCCGGCGGCGCTCAGTCGCGGGACTGACCGTCGGGGCCACGCCCCCAGTGGGGCCGGGGGCGTGACCGGGCCGCCCGGCGCAGCCACCGCCGCCCGGGGGACAGCCGGGCCCAGTTGACCTGCAGGGTGGTGACCGCCATCCGGCCCTGCCGCACCCGCTGGCGCAGGGAGTGGAAGATGCGCCCGGCGACCTCCACCCGCAGGTCCGGATCGAACCGGATCCGGCGGCCGGCCAGGGCCAGCTGGAAGGACAGGTCCAGGTCATCGTGCACGTCCCCGCGTTCGCGGTGGACGCGGGTCCGCACAGCCTGCCACGCCTCGGCGCGCAGGGCGCAGTTGGAGCCCCAGACGGGGGTGGCCGCCACCGCGGCGCCCGCCCCCCAGCGGTACGTGCCGGTGTAGAGCGCCGCCCGCACCTGTCCCCGGAGGCCGGGCTGGTCGTGGAAGGTCCCCGGCCCGGTGAGGGCGTCGAGCCCGGGGTCGGCGTCGAACCGGGCCACGATCCGTTCGAGCCAGTCCGCGGGCATCCGCGTGTCGGCGTCGCAGCGCACCAGCAGCTCCCCGACCGCGGCGTCCAGGCCGGCGGCCGCCGCGGCCGGGACCCCGCGGCGCGGCTCGCGCACCACCCGCGCGCCGGCGGCGCGGGCGAGCACCGCCGAGTCGTCCACGCAGCCGTTGTCCACCACCACCACCTCCAGCGCCGGCCGGCTCTGGGCGGCCAGCAGCGCGAGGCACACGCGCAGGTGCTCGGCGTCGTCGAGCACCGGGACGACCACGGAGACCGTGGGGCGGGCCGGGGTCACCGGGTGCGCCCCCGGCACACGGCGAGGGCGGCGCCGACCCCGGCGCCGACGAGATCGGCGGCGAGGTCGCCGATGGTGTCCGTGTAGCCCACGCCGATCTCCGGGGTCACCGCCGTGTGCCCCCACCATTCGGCCAGCTCCCACACCACGCCCAGGGCCACGGCGGCGGCCGCGATCCCCAGCCCGGCCAGGCCCGGGCCGAGCAGCGCCACGGCCTGCCCGGCCTCGGTCCCCCGACGCCGGAGCCACGCCCCCACCACCAGTGCCGTCAGACAGGCGACCACGGCGGAGGCGGCGGCGTGCACGAGCAGGTCCAGCCACGGCACCCGCGGGTAGAGGCCGATGACGCTCAGCCACCCGGCCAGCAGCAGGACCGCCTGCGCGGCCCAGTCCAGGGCGCCGCCCGGGGCGAGCCAGCGGGTGAGCCACTGGGAGCCGAACACGAGCAGCATCGCCGCCGCGGACGGCCATCCGGCGTGCACCGCCGCGACCGGGACGAGGATCAGGCCGAGCGCGCGCAGCAGGTCTGCGGGGATCAACGGCAGCATGTCAGCGATCGTCCGGGTGGGGGCGGCGTCCCGGCCGACGGCCGCGCCGATCGGGACGACGGCTCGTCAGCAGCAGCCAGAGCGCCGGCAGCAGCAGGGCGGAGCCGAGCGGGTAGGCGAAGTCCTCCACGGGCGCCTGGCCCACGTAGGCACCCACCAGCAGCTCATGGCCGTAGTCGAAGAGCCCCGCGGCGATCATCACGTTGTCGAAGACCGCCGTGAGGGCCCACAGGGCCACCAGGGTGGCCGCCACGGCCCGCAGGTGCTCGCCCCGCACGCGGCCGACGAGGGCGGCGCCCACGAGCACGGCCAGGGCGAAGCCCACGAAGACGAGGACGAGGTCGAGGAAGGTCACCGGCTGCCCCCGTCGGTCGGATCGGCCGGCGTCGCGGCACGGGCGTCACCTCGCCGGCCGCGCAGCAGGCGCAGCGCCCCGGTGAACAGCACCATCGTGATCTGGCTGAGGAAGAGCAGGAAGAACCCCTCCTCCAGGGGCAGCTGGGGGGCGAGCATCACCCCGGTCATGTAGGGCGACTGCCGGTGCAGGAACACGCCTTCGGCGATCCCCCACAGGTCCCAGGCGAAGAAGTAGGCCACCCCGGCGGCCAGCACCAGCAGCGCCGGGAGCGGGCGATGCCACAGGAACAGCTCGAAGCGCCGGTCCACCAGCAGCATGCAGCCGATGACACCCAGCAGGGCCAGCAGGTAGATCATGCCGCCGCCCCCCGGGTCAGCGCCCACCCGATCAGCAGCAGGGTCACGAGGAAGCCGGTCACGTAGTTCAGCGGAAGGAACAGCTGCCAGCCGCGGTGGGCCGCGCCCGAGGTGGCGTCCGTGATGCGGCGGAAGCGCAGGGTGTTCACCACGTAGGGCACGGCCAGCAGCGCCGCGAGCGGGCCCGGCGGGTCGGTGGCCAGCAGCAGCAGGCCCGCCGCCGCGTACAGGCCGGCGGCGAGCAGGACGGTGCGCCGAGCGCCCAGCACGGTGGCCACCGAGGCCAGGCCCCCCTCCCGGTCCGGCACCACGTCCTGCACCGCCCCGAACATCTGCGAGGCCATGCCCCACAGGAAGAACGCCCCCAGCAGCGCCGCCAGGGCGGGCGTGGGGGTCGCCCCGGCCAGCGCGAGGCCGTAGACCGCGGGGGAGACGAAGTGCGTGGCGGAGGTGGCGGCGTCCAGGAAGGGCCGCTCCTTGAACCGCAGCCCCGCCCAGGAGTACGCCACCACCGCGAACAGGCTCACCGCGAGCACCAGCACGGCGGCCCACTCGCCCCGCACGGCGGACCAGCCCGCGAGCACGGCCACGAACGGCACGGGCAGCAGCACCGACCACGCCAGCACCCGGCGGCGCACCGCGGGGTCGCCCAGCACGGAGCCCTCCACACCCCCCTTGCGGGGGTTGCGCAGGTCCGAGGCGAAGTCGAACACGTCATTGATGCCGTACATGGCCAGGTTGTAGGGCACCAGGAAGAACACGACGCCCAGGACCACCAGCCACGCGGGCAGCCCCCCGGTCAGGATCGCGGCGGCGGCGAACGGGTAGGCCGTGTTCACCCAGCTGACCGGCCGGGACGCCCAGAAGAGGGTGCGGATCATGTGCCGCTCCCCCCGGGGCCCGCGGGCCGGGCCCTGCGCGCGTCGTGGCGCAGTTCGTCCCGGACCACTTCGGCGGAGATCAGGCACATGGGCACCCCGATTCCCGGGCGCACCGAGGAGCCCGCGTACATCAGGCCGGCCACGTCCGCGTCCCGCACCGAGGGGCGGAACATGGCCGACTGCGCCAGCGTGTGCCCGGGGCCCAGCAGCGAACCCCGCCAGGCGTGCACGTCCGCGGCGAAGTCACCGGGCCCGTAGGTGCGCCGCACCACGATGCGCTCGGCCAGGTCGGGGATCCCGGCCCAGCGGGCCAGCTGATCGAGGGCCCGGTCCGCCACGGCCTCCACCTGGGCGTCCCCGGCGCGGTCCACCCGCCAGCTCTGGCCGTCACGGACCCGGATGCCGCCGCGCCCCCACCCCGGCTCGGCGGGGGCCGGGACGAGGATGAAGAGGTTCTCGTCGCCCTCCGGGGCCACGCCCGGGTCCGTGGCGGAGGTGCGCGAGACGTAGATCGACGTGTCCGCGGCGAGGTCCTCCCCCCGCTCGATGCGCCCGAAGTTGTCCTCCCAGTCCGCCGTGAACAGCAGGGTGTGGTGGGCCAGCTGGGGCAGGGATCCGCGCACCCCCACGCACACGAGCACGCCGGAGGGACCGGGGTCGCGCCGGTCCCACGTGGACTCCGCGACGCGCCGGCCGGGAGGCAGCAGACGGGTCTGCACGTGGTGCAGGTCCGCGGCGGCCACCACCACATCGGCGTCGAGGCGTCCCGCGGCGCCGTCGTCGGACCGCCAGGCGACGCCGGTCACCCGGCCCGGGCGGCGACGTCGGCCCTCGTCCCCGCGGGCTGCTCCCGGCCTGGGCAGGCGGGCGGCCAGGCGTCCGAGGCGGCCGGCGGGGGCGGGACGGTCCACGACCTCCACGGCGGTCGCCTCGACCCCGGTGCGGATCTCCACACCGGCCTCACGCACGACCTCCGCCATGGCGTCCACGAGGGCCGCGAACCCGCCGAGGGGGTACTGCACGCCGTCGGCGAGGTCCAGATGGGACATCAGGTGGTACATGGCGGGGGCACGGTCGGGGGACGTGCCGAGGAAGACCGCCGGGTAGCCCAGGATCTGGCGCAGCCGGGGATCCTGGAAGCGGGCCGCCACGTGGGAGCGCAGGCCCCCCAGCAGCTGGGGCCCGAGGGCCGGCAGGGCGCGCAGGACGTCCGGGTGGGCCAGGGCGGCCGGCCGGCGGAAGTCCGTGTAGAGGAAGTGCTCCTTGGCGAGCCCGTAGATCCGGGACGCGGAGTCGAGGTAGGCCCGCAGCCGGCGCCCGGCGCCGGGCTCGAGGGACTCGAACAGCGTCTCCGCGTGGCCGGTGCGCACGTCCACGGGGGGCTCGTGGAGGTGCCCCTCGAAGTACACCCGGTAGCCGGGGTCCAGACGGCGCAGGTCCAGCCGTTCGGCGGCGGAGGTCCCCATGAGGCGGAACCAGCGGTCGATCACCTCGGGCATCAGGTACCAGGAGGGCCCGGTGTCGAAGGTGAACCCCGCCTCGGACCAGCGTCCGGCACGGCCGCCCAGGACGGCGCCGCGCTCCAGCAGCGTCACCCGGTGCCCGTCGCGGGCCAACAGGCCCGCCGTGGCCAGTCCGGCGAAACCGCCGCCCACCACCACGGTGCGCGGGCCGAGAGCGGTGTCCCGGGCGCTCATCGGCGGCCTCCCCGGCGGCCCCGTGCCAGGACGCGGGCGGCGATCCGGGCCTTTTGATGGTCCGGCACCCGGACACGGCGGTGGGCCAGCTCGGCCGCCGGGGTCGCCTCGATCCGGTCCACCAGGGCCGCGAACAGTCCGTGCGCCAGGGCCACGGCGCGCCCGGCCCCGGGGTCCAGGACACGGATGCCGGGCAGGGCGGCGTCGAGGTCGGCGCGGACCTCGGCCACGAGCTCGGCCTTGCGGGCCTCGGTGAGCACGCCCGGTGCGGCACCGGGCAGGTAGGTGCGGCCCAGCTCGTGGTGGTCCGCGGCCAGGTCCCTGAGGAAGTTGACCTTCTGGAACGCCGCCCCCAGCCGGGAGGCCTGCGCGCGCAGCTCCTGCCGCTGGCCCGGGGTCCGGGCCCGCGTGCCGGGGAGGGAGAGGAAGACCTGCAGGCACATCAGCCCCACCACCTCGGCCGAGCCGTGGATGTAGGCGTCCAGCGACTCGGCGCCGTGCTCGCGGATCCCCAGGTCCGCGCGCATGGAGGCGAAGAAGGGACGGGTCAGCTCCGGGGTGATGCCGTGGCGACGGGCCACGTCGGCGAAGGCGTGCAGGACCGGGTCGGTGGCGAAGCCCGACGCCATCGCGGCCTCACACGCCCGCTCGTAGTCGTCCAGGGCGGCGCGGACCCCGGCCTCGTCGAGCCCGGCGGCCACCGCGACGCCGTCGACCACCTCGTCGGCGACGCGGACCATGGCGTAGATCGTGGCCACGTCCTGGCGTGCCTGCCGGGGCAGGGTGCGGCAGGCCCAGGAGAAGGACGTGGAGTAGCGGCGGATCACCTGGGCCGCTGCGGCGTGGGCCGTCCGCGTGTACAGCGCGGCAGGGCTCGGGGTGGGCGCGGCCATCTCAGGACCTCCGGGTCAGCACGGCGTGGCAGGCGTCGGCGAACTCCGCCCGGACCGTCTCGTCCAGGGGCAGGGCCGCGATGCGCTCGCGGGCGCGGACGGTGAGCTCGGCGACGACGTCGAGGGCGTGCTCCCGGGCACCGGCCGCCTCGAGGGCGCGGCGGGCGGCCTCGATGTCCGCGGGGGTGGCCGGGCCCGCGTCGAGCAGGGCGCGGACGGCGGGGATGCGGCGGCCGTGGGCGGTGAGCACGGTGGCCTTGCCCTCGCGCAGGTCGCCGTCGGCGGACTTGCCGGTCTCCCCGGGATCGCCGAACACGCCGAGGACGTCGTCGATCACCTGGTAGGCGGCGCCGAGGTCGGCGCCGGCCTCGCCCATCGCCCGGGCGAGGTCGGGATCCGCCCCGGCCAGGAGGGCGCCGGCGCGCAGGGGCGCGCCGACCGTGTAGTGCGCCGTCTTGAGCCGTTGCATGGCGAGGATGCGGTCGGGATCGGGCTCCTCACCGGTGTGGCGGGACAGCCCCAGGAGCACGTCTTCGAGCTCGCCGGCCGCGGTCACGGCGGCGGCGTCGAAGACGACGGCGGCGGCCTCGGCGGCCCGGGCGGTGTCGGCGGCACAGGTGGCGGCGAGCCGGAACGCCTGGGTGAGCAGGACGTCCCCCGCGATGAGGGCGACGGCGACCCCGGCGTGGGCGGCGTCCGCGGCGGGCACCCCGCGGGCCTCGAGGCGGTGCCGGGCGGAGGCGTGCACGGCGGGCTGGCCGCGCCGCAGCACGTCCCGATCGATGACGTCGTCGTGGACGAGCAGCGCGGTGTGCAGCAGTTCGAAGGCGGCCCCGAGTCGGTCGACGGCAGCGCGGCCGGACGGAGGGACCGGGTCGGCGGTCGCCAGGCGCCAGCCGAGCTCGACGAGACGGGGGCGGATGAGCTTGCCGGCGCCCACATGGACGTGGAGCGAGTCGAGCAGCTCGGCGAAGGCGGCGGATCCGGGTGCCTGGGCCGCGGCATGTCGGAGCGCGGCGTCCAGCTCGGCGGTCACCCCGGAGAGCGCGGCCTCGCCGCCCGTCCTCGCTTCACCCATGGCGCCTCCTCGGTGGCGGACACGACGCGGCACCGACCGCCGCATCTGTTCGACCGTCTAACTTCTGGACGCAGAAGACACTACGGGCCTCGCCGGTCCCGCGTCCATGCGCGGCGGTCCCGGGCGGCGCGATCTCACGACGCACGGGGCCGCCGTCGGGATCAGGCGTCGGCGGACGCCGTCTCCAGGGTGATCTCCGGGTCCACGATCTGACCCTCCCACTCACCGGAGACCCCGTACACGACGCAGTGCTTCTCGTCGGTGCCGTAGTTGCCCAGCTCGGAGGAGGTCAGGACGGCCCCGTTCAGCTGGTCCTCCTTCTCCTCGCTCAGGCGCTGGGCCTGGGCGGTGCAGGTCTGGGCGGCGGCCGGGTCGGCCTCCTCGCCCTCGGCCACGGCCGGCACGGCCCACAGGTACTCCGCGGTGTGGGCGCCCTCGCAGTCGGTGGTCTCGAAGGAGGACAGGTCACGGGCGCCGAGCGGGGCGGTGAAGCACGTGCCGGCCTCGTAGTCGGCCGGGGCCGCGGACAGCGACGACGCCGAGGCGGACGACGACTCCACACCCTGCGCGGACGCGGAGGCGGGCGCCGTCGTCGAGGCGGACGCGTCGGCGTCGGACGAGTCCTGACCGCCGCACGCGGTGAGGGCCAGCAGCGCGGCAGCGGACAGGCCGGCAAGACGGGCGGAACGGGACAGGGCGGCGAAGGCCATGGGGGTGCTCTCCTCGAGTGACGTGGGACGCGCCGGGGTGTGGCGCCGACCTCAGCACTCTAGCCACGCCCGGCCGTCGGGATCGGACTGAGGTGACGTGGCCCACATCTGATGGGTGGCCCGGCTCGCCTGCCACACTGAGAGGCATGCAGACCCCGGCCACGCCCTCCCCGCCCGACCGCCCCTCCCCCGTCGCCCGACCGTGGTTGGCGGCCTCGGACGTCCCGGTCGCAGGCCCCGACGACGTCGAGCGCGTGGTCCTGCTGTCCCCGGAGGGCGAGGCCGTGGGCACGGAGGCCAAGGCCACGGTCCACCGCCGCACCGAGGACGGCGGCACGCCCCTGCACCTGGCCTTCTCCTGTCACGTGTACGACGAGGCCGACCGGTTCCTGCTCACCCGCCGGGCGCTGGGCAAGGCGGCGTTCCCCGGGGTGTGGACCAACGGGTTCTGCGGGCACCCCGGCCCCGGCGAGTCCCCCGCGGAGGCCGTGCTGCGCCGCGCCCCGCAGGAGCTGGGCGTGGAGGTGTCCGACGTCGTCGAGGTGCTCCCCGACTTCCGCTACCGGGCCGCGGACGCCTCCGGCATGGAGGAGCACGAGATCTGCCCGGTGTTCCGTGCCCGGATGCACGGCGACCCCGCCCCGGAGCGGGACGAGGTCGCGGAGTGGTGCTGGGTGGAGCCGGCCGATCTGGCCGCCGCCCTGGCCGCCGTCCCCCGGGCGTTCAGCCCGTGGCTCGTGGAGCAGTGGCAGCAGGGGGCGTTCGACCCGCGGTGAGCGGCCGGCGCGGCGACGCCGCGCGGGCCGTCAGCGGCCGTTGACGTCGTCGAGGTGGGCGGCGGTGGACTGCACGGCATCGTCCTGCCCCGGCTCGGCGTCGCCCTGCTGGCCCTGCTGCTCCTCGGCCAGGCGGCGGACCTCCGCGATGTCGAGGCCCTTGACCTGGTCGAGCAGCTGCTCGAGCGCGGCGCCCGGCAGGGCGCCGGCCTGGGAGAACACGAGCACGCCGCCGCGGAAGGCCATGAGCGTGGGGATGGAGGTGATGCCGGCCATCGCCGCCAGCTGCTGCTGGTCCTCCGTGTCGACCTTGGCGAACACGACGTCCTCGTGCTTCTCCGAGGCGGCCTCGAACACGGGGGCGAACTGGCGGCACGGGCCGCACCAGCCGGCCCAGAAGTCCACGAGCACGGTGTCGTTCTCGGCGACGGTGGAGCCGAACTCCTCGAGGGTCAGGTCCTTGGTGGCCATGGTGGGTCCTTTCGTCAGCGGGGCCGACGCGAGCGCGTCGGCGATCGTCCTGCCGACCACAACGGACGCCCCGCCGCACCTATTCCGCCCCACCCCGCTTTCGTTCGGGAAACGGCGGCGTGTCCCGGCACTTTCGTTCGGGAAACGGGCGCCTTCCACGCACTGTCGCGGCCGAGACGGGAGCCGTCGTCGTCGCTTCCTAGACTGACCGCATGACCGCCACTCCCGCCCTGCCCCTGCTCGTGCTCAACGGCCCCAACCTGAACCTGCTCGGCACCCGCGAGCCCGAGGTCTACGGCACGGCCACCCTCGACGACGTCCGTGCGCTCACCGAGGCCCGCGCGGCCGAGCACGGGCTGACCGTGGACTTCCGACAGTCCAACCACGAGGGCGAGCTCATCGACTGGATCCAGGAGGCCCGCACCTCCCACGCTGGCGTCCTCATCAACCCCGCCGCGTACTCGCACACCTCCATCGCGATCCGCGACGCCCTCGCCGCCGTCGACCGGCCGATCGCCGAGGTGCACATCTCCAACGTCCACCGGCGCGAGGCGTTCCGGCACCACTCGCACGTCTCCGCCGTCGCCGACGTCGTGATCGCCGGGGCGGGCGTCCAGGGCTACGCCCTCGCCGTCGACTGGCTCGCCGCGGCTGTGCGCCGCTGAGCGCTGGTCAGGACCCGCCTGGCCGTGCCTAGGTGTTGTGGGTCATGAGGTTCTTGCCACGAGGCGCCGGCTGAGATGAGACGAGTGGGCCTCTCCCGCAGGATGGAAGTTCCTCAACAACCCACCTGCCAGAAGAGACCCACTCATGACTCACGCTAACGCACCCCTGACCCCCACTGGCCGTCTCAGGATGGTCCACCGCCACCTGCACGACGGGATCCCGCAGTCCCACGTGGCCGCCGAGTTCCGGGTGAGCCGGCCCACGGTGGCCACCTGGGTCGCCCGCTACCGCGCCCAGGGAGAAGCCGGCCTTCAGGACCTGCCCAGCCGGCCGCACCGTTCACCTGCCCAGCTCGATCCGGTCTTGGTCGCCCAGATCCACGCCCTGCGGCGGGAGCGCAAGTGGTCCAGTTGAGTCCCTGATAGTGGTGTAACCCTCCCCGGTCGCCAACACCGTCCCCTTCACGGACGCGGTCACCGTGGGAGCCTTCGAGCGAACCTTCCACAGCACTCTCGAAAGGACATCACCACGATGACCGCTCCACACATTGTCGACCCTGAACGCCTGCTGCGCGAAGCTCTCGGGGAGGCCTCCCCAGACCTGTTGCGCCACCTGCTGCAGACCGTGATCAACGCACTGCTCTCCGCCGACGCGGACGCGGTCTGCGGCGCCGAGTACGGCCAGGCCTCCCAGAGCCGTACCGCACAGCGCAACGGCTACCGGCACCGACCCCTGGACACCCGCGCCGGCACGATCGATGTGGCCATCCCCAAACTCCGGGCCGGCACGTACTTCCCCGAATGGCTCCTCGAGCGCCGCAAACGGGCCGAGTCCGCACTGATCACC
>NZ_UNRH01000011.1:0-62016 GCF_900537135.1 Micrococcus sp. Alg238-R198 | reverse complement strand
CCCCCCCCCACCCGAGGAGAAGATCCGTGGCAGCACCCGCCGGCAAGCGCAAGGACTCGGCCCGTCGGAAGCGCGAGGAGCTCGAGGCCGCGCGCCGCAGCCGCTCCGCCGTGCGGACGGACCTCGGGGACGTGGACCCGGGTCCGAAGCCCCTCTCCCCCGGGTACAAGGCCGTGATGTTCGGCCTGCTGATCCTCGGCCTGCTCTGGATCATCGTCTACTACCTGACCCAGGGCCTCTTCCCGATCGTGCAGATCGGCGGCTGGAACATCCTCGTGGGCTTCGGCATCGCGCTCATCGGGTTCCTCATGATGTCCCGCTGGAGCGAATGACACGCGTGTAGTTCTCCACAGCGGTGGACAACCCTGTGGATGGCTGATCCGCACGATCCCGCCCGGAGACGAGTTGTCCCCGGAGTTGTCCACAGGTGTGGACACCCCTGTGGGAAGAAGTGCACACCCGCCTGTGGAGAACTCCGGGGACGGTCGGGGATGACGGTCTAGCTGTTGCTGGCCATAACGTTGTGGTTACGTAGGAAGGTCGCGGCAGGAGGCTCCGCCTCTGCGCGCGTCATCTCGGATTGGCTACAGGTACCTGCAGACCTCGTCGGCGTTGCAGGTCTCGGGTTCGGGTTCTGCGGCTGCGTCGCGGAGGGCGGCAACGTTGTCGCGGAGGGAGACGAGATCCGAGATCTGGCGCTCAATGTCCTTCAGACGAACGTCTAGGAGGTCCCGGACGTGGCCGCAGGGAATCTCGCCTCCATCGCGGATGTCGAGGATCTGTTTGATCTGCGCGAGGGTAAGTCCGGCAGCCTGGCCGCGGTGGATGAAGTCGATCCGAGTCGCTGCTTCCGGATCGTAGTCGCGGTATCCCGACGCGGTGCGCTCGGCCGCGGGAAGCAGGCCCTGCTCCTCGTAGAACCGCAGGGTCTTGGCGGTGGTGCCGGCCGCCTCGGCGAGTTCGCCGATCCTCATCTGGGTCTCCGATGTGTCACAGGTCGCACTTGACCTTCCCCCGTACTGGAAGGTCCATTGTGGCTGCATCAAGAGCAATTCTCAAGACTCAGGGGAGGAATCGGGATGCAGTCCAGGTACGACCTTGCGATCATCGGATCGGGTGGCGCCGCGTTCGCCGCCGCCATCCGCGCGACCACGCTCGGCAAGTCGGTGGTGATGATCGAGCGCGGCACTTTCGGCGGCACGTGCGTGAACACCGGCTGCGTGCCGTCGAAGGCGCTCATCGCCGCCGCTGAGGCCCGCCAGACCGCTGCCGAGGCGGGCAACCGTTTCCCGGGGATCGCCACCACAGCGGACGACGTGGACATGCCCGCGCTGATCAGCAGCAAGCAGGACCTCGTCGAGGAACTTCGGGGTGAGAAGTACGTCGACGTCGCCGACGCCTACGGCTGGCAGATCCGCCACGGCGACGCTGCGTTCGCCGGCACGCCAGAAGCGCCCGTTCTTGAGGTCACCGCGACTGACGGTGCGGTCGAGACGATCGACGCTGATCACTACCTGGTCGCCACCGGCGCCAGCGCATGGGCCCCACCGATCGACGGTCTTGAGGAGGCCGGCTACCTGACCTCGACCACGGCGATGGAGTTGACCAAGGTTCCCGACTCGCTGCTGGTGCTCGGCGGCGGCTACGTCGCCTTGGAGCAGGCCCAACTGTTCGCCCGGCTCGGGTCGAACGTCACCCTGCTGGTTCGTTCCCGGCTGGCGTCGAAGGAGGAGCCGGAGGTATCCAAGGCGCTGCAGGAGGTCTTCGCCGACGAGGGCATCCGCGTGGTCCGCCGTGCGGTCCCGACCCACGTTGCCCGTGACGACGTCAGGGGCCAGGTTGTTGTCACCGCTGACATCTCCGGCGGCGAGCAGGAATTCCACGCCGAACAGGTCCTCGTCGCCCTCGGCCGCCGACCGGTCACCGATGGGCTGAACCTCGATGCGGTGGAGGTGAAGACCGGCGACACGGGCGAGATCGTGGTCACCGACCAACTGCAGTCCTCCAACCCCCGGATCTGGGCAGCCGGCGACGTGACCGGGCACCCCGAGTTCGTCTACGTCGCCGCCCACCACGGCAACATGGTCGCCGAGAACACGTTCGCTGGCGCTGAGCGGTCGGTGGACCACAGCCGGCTGCCGCGGGTGACCTTCACCAGTCCGGCGATCGGCGCGGTCGGGATGACCGAGGCCCAGGTGCTCGCTGCCGGGATCCGCTGCGACTGCCGCGTCCTGCCGCTGGACTACGTGCCCCGGGCGCTGGTCAACCGCGACACCCGCGGCTTCATCAAGATCGTCGCCAACGCTGAGACCGGCGAGATCCTCGGCCTCACCGCCGTCGCCAAAGACGCCGGCGAGCTCGCCGCCGCCGGTGTCCACATCCTCGGCAAGACCGTCACCGAGGTCGCCGACGCATGGGCGCCCTACCTGACCATGACCGAAGGCATCCGGATCGCCGCCAAGGCCTTCACCACCGACATCTCCAAGCTGTCCTGCTGCGCGTGACCCGCAGCCGACAGCCTCCACCCGACTCATGAAGAAGGTACCGCCATGTCGGAGCTCACGACGCAACTGCCCGAACGACTCAACAACACCGAAGAGACCGGCCTTGACGCCGTCCTATCGATCCCGCTGCTGCGGCTGATCGTCGAGGGCGGCCCGGTCACCGTCGAGCAGTTCGCCGCGGCCGCCGGCCGTCCGGTCGACGACGTACGCACGGGTCTGGCCGCGGTGCCGGACACCGAGTACGACGACCAGGGCCGCATCATCGGCCAGGGCCTCACCCTGCGCCCCACCCCTCACCGGTTCACCGTGGCCGGTGAGGAGCTCTACACCTGGTGCGCCCTGGACACCCTGATCTTTCCGACCCTGCTCGAGCGCGCGGCGAGCGTGGAGTCGGTCTCCCCGACCAGCGGCGAGCCGATCCGGGTCACCATCGACCCCGTCGCCGGCGTCACCAGCGTCGAACCCGCCACCGCGGTGGTGTCGCTGGTCAACCCCGACCAGATCACCTCGATCCGGTCCTCCTTCTGCAACCAGGTCCACTACTTCACCTCCGATGAGGACGCCGCGGGCTGGCTGGCCGAGCACCCCCGCGCCGAGGTCGTGCCCGTGGCCGTTGCCTATCGGATCGGCACCGACCTCACGACCGGCTTCCTCAACCAGTTCCAGGCCAACGCGGCAGTGGCCGACGACGGCCACTGCCGCTGCTGACCAAGAACACCGAAGGGAACTCCACTCCGATGAAGTCCACCACGACGACCAACCGGGAGGCAGCGGCCTGCTCCTCGGAGCCGGGGCCGCGCTGCTCATGGTCGCCTGCTGCGCCCTACTTCCCTTGCTCCTCGCCGGTGGTCTGCTGGCCAGTGTCGGCGGGTTCCTCGGCAACCCCTGGGTGATCGGCACCGGCATCGCCGTCCTGGTGCTCGCGGTCCTCGCGACCACGCGGCGCCGCAGCGGCGGCAACAACGCCAGGCATGGCTGTTGCCCGCCTGTGAACTCCACCCACCCCAGCGACACGAAGGACGACCAGAACCGATGACGCTTACCCGCACCCGCCGCGCGACCCTCTCGGTCGCCGGCCTCCTGCTTGCAGGCTCCCTGGCTCTGACCGCCTGCGGAAACACCGACGCCACACCAGCCGCAGATGCGGGCACGCCAGCGGCGGTTACTAGCATCGACGGCCAGATGGTCAGCCTGCCCGCCAGCGGGAAGCCGACCGCGGTGTTCTTCTTCTCCGTCGGCTGCGGCGAATGCGTTGAAGGCGTCCGCTCCCTCGGCGAGGCCGCCACCGCTGCCGAGAAGTCGGGTGCTGGGGCGAGCTTCCTCGCCGTCGACATGGACCCCGGCGAGTCCAAGGAGACCATCGAGGGATTCATGGAGTACGTCGACGCCGAACACGTCCCGGCCGCCATAGACGAGGGTGCCGCCTTGTCCCAGCGATTCGACGTTGCCGCCCTGTCCACCCTCATCGTCATCGACGGCGACGGCAAGGTGACCTTCCGTGCCACCGAGCCCGACGCGAAGACGATCACCGCCGAACTCGTCAAGGCCGGAGCCTGATCCATGGGCGGATTGCTCAGCCTCGCCTTCGCCGCCGGCATGGTGGCGCCGGTCAACCCATGCGGGTTCGCGCTGCTGCCGGCCTGGATCAGCCAGACCCTCGGCGACGCTGACGCCTCGCCCGTCCCGGTGCGGCTGCTGAGGGCCCTGCGGTCCGGAATCGCACTGGCGATCGGGTTCGCCGGCACCCTCGCAGCTGCGGGCCTGCTGGTGAGCGCCGGGGCTCGGGGCCTGATCCAGGCAGCGCCCAAACTCGGTCTCGCCGTAGGCGTCCTACTGGTGCTCCTCGGCCTGTGGATGCTGGCCGGCCGTTCGATCTCCGTGCGGTTGCCCCGGATCACCGGCCGAGCAACCGAAGGCCTCCCGCCAACCGCCCGGATGCTGGTCTTCGGGATCGGCTACGCCCTCGCCTCCCTGTCGTGCACCTTCGGAGTGATCCTTGCTGTCATCGCCCAGGCACAGGCCACCGCCAGCTACGCGGGGCTGCTGCTGGTCTTCGGTGTCTACGCCGCCGGCTCAGCCAGCATCCTGCTGCTGCTCGCACTCGCGACCACCGCCGCGGGTACCGGCCTAACCCGCCACGTCGCACGCCTCGGGAGTTATGGCCCCCGGATCACCGGCGCCGTCTTGCTGCTCACCGGCGTCTACCTCGCGTGGTACTGGTGGCCCGCCGCCACCGCCGACAACAACCTCGTCGCGACCGGCCGTGCCGGCGGTGTCGCCAGGCTCTCAACGACCCTGTCCGGCTGGGTTCAGGCTCACACGGCGCCGATCGCGGCGCTCGCGGTCATCTCCCTCCTCGTAGTACTCGCCCTTGGCGCCGCCCATAGGCGGCGTCGAGCCAGTTCCGAATCGCCGGAGGCCTGCTGCGACACCACGAACGTCGGCCTCGGCGTGTCAGGCGGCGACCACGAGGGTCAGTAGCCGACGGCTGAATGGGGGGCTTGGTCCGGGACTCAGCGACTCGACTGGAACATTCTTCGAAGGACGTGCATGACTCACCGCAACTCGCCACTGTCAGTCGAGGGACGTCGGCGGCTGGTCGAGCGTTGCAAGACCCGGCCGATCGCTCACGTGGCAGCTGAGATGGGAATCTCCCGCGCTACCGCGTCAAAGTGGGTCCATCGCCATCGTGAGTTCGGTGAGGTCGGTCTGCTCGACCGCTCATCGACGCCTAAGCAATCCCCGACAGCCACCCCCAACGTCGTTGTTCGCGAAGTCGAACGCATGCGGCGCGAGCACAAGTGGTCAGCGGCTCGGATCACGTTCGAGCTCGAACAGGTCGGCATTCAGATCAGTCGGCGCACGGTGAGTCGCATCCTCACCGACCTGCAGCTCAACCGGCGCCGCTTCATCGACCCGACCGGGGAAAGTAACCGCGAAGCGAGGAAGATTGTCGCTCGGTGCCCCGGCCACATGGTTCACCTGGACGTCAAGAAGGTCGGCCGAATCCCCGATGGCGGCGGATGGCGGGCTCATGGCAAGGACAGCCCGGAAGCTCGCGCCGTCGCGCGGACGAAAACCCGCGGCACGCGAGCCGGCTACGTCTACCTCCACTCAGCGATTGACGGCTACTCACGCCTCGCGTACACCGAGGCTTTGCCGAACGAGCAGGCCGCGACGGCCGTTGCGTTCCTCGCGCGAGCGCGGGCATGGTTCGCGGCTCATGGCATCACGCACATCGAACGGATCGTGACCGACAACGGATCCTGTTACCGCGCCTCAGCGTTCGCCGATGCACTGGCCGGGTCGCGGCACCAACGGATCACGCCCTACACGCCCCGCCACAACGGAAAGATCGAGCGGTACAACCGGATCCTTGCCGAAGAGTTCCTCTATGCACGGACATGGACCTCAGAAGACGAACGCGCCAACGCCCTCGAGCGCTGGAACCTGCACTACAACTACCACCGCCCGCACGGTGCCGCGGACGGTCAGCCGCCGGCCACGCTCGTGCCAATTCGCGTCAACAACCTCCTGGCCTCATACATCTAGCCGAGCAGGCCGGCCACCGTGACCCGTGCGGCGCCGAGCACCGTGAGCGCCGCCAGCGCCGCCGCCACGACCACGAGGCCGGCTGCCTGGGCGCCCACGGACGGCACGCGCGCGCGGCCGGGCCGCAGCCCGCCGGCCAGGGAGAACACGACGGCGACGACGGCGCCCGTCAGCAGCCCGCCCACGTGCACCTGCCAGGCCACCCCGGGCAACAGGAACGAGAACACGAGGTTCAGGCCGATCAGCACGGCGATCGAGCGCACCTGGCCGCCCCGCACCCGGGTGAGCAGGAACAGGGCCGCGAACATGCCGTACACGGCGCCGGACGCCCCGACGACGGGCTGCAGCGGGTCCGAGACCCACAGCGCGAACACCGCGCCGCCCACGGCGGAGAGCACGTAGAGGGCGAGGAACCGCCACCAGCCCAGCGCGGGCTCGAGCACGCGCCCGATCACCCACAGCGCGAGCATGTTCAGCAGCAGGTGCGTGGGACCGGAGACGTCGTGCACGAGCGCGTAGGAGGCCATCCGCCACGGCTCCATGCCGTACGGGGACGTGTAGAGCCCGGCGTACCAGAGCGCCTCGGTCACGCCGGACGCCTGGTCCCGGGTCATCCACTGCGCCGCGTAGACCACCGCCGTGACCGCCAGCAGGATCCAGGTGACGGGCGAGGCGGCGAAGCCCGTCCGCCGTCGGACCGGGACCGACGCGGCGGCGCCGGCGGGAGCCACCGTCGGAGCAGGGCCGGCCACGACGCCGGACGCACAGTCCACGCAGACCGGTCCGGCCGCGGAGCCGGGACGCTGGCAGTCGAGGCACGCGGGGCGCCGGCAGACGGCGCAGCGCACATACGCGGCACGGCCCGGATGCCGCGGGCACACCGGGGGTGTGCCGTCCGCGGAGTCCGGGCCGTGCGGGTCAGAGGGGGTGGTGCTCACCGAGGGGCTGCTCAGGCCTCGTCGATGTCGATGGACTCGATGACGACGTCCTCGAGCGGGCGGTCACGGGGATCGGTGGCGACGGCGTTGAGCTCGTCCACGACCTTCTGGGAGGCCTCGTCCTTCACCTGGCCGAAGATGGTGTGCTTGCCGTTGAGCCAGCCGGTGGGCACGGAGGTGATGAAGAACTGCGAGCCGTTGGTGCCGGGGCCGGCGTTGGCCATGGCCAGCAGGTAGGGACGGTCGAACTGCAGCTCGGGGTGGATCTCGTCGCCGAACTGGTAGCCGGGGCCGCCGATGCCCATGCCGAGCGGGTCGCCGCCCTGGATCATGAAGTCCTTGATGATGCGGTGGAACACGGTGCCGGAGTACAGCGGGGCGCCGTTGTTCTTCTCACCGGTCTGCGGGTGGGTCCACTCCTGCTCGCCGGTGGCGAGACCCACGAAGTTCTTCACGGTCTTCGGGGCGTGGTTGCCGAACAGCTCGACGACGATGTCGCCGTGGTTCGTGTGGATGGTCGCGGTGTGCGTCTTGTTCGCCATGCGCCCCATTGTTCCATCCGCGGCGGCGGGCCGTCCGGATCCCGCCGTCCGGGCTCGGGATCTTCCGCGATCGGCGTACGCACTCCCGGCGTGCCGGGACCCGTGCCACGGCGGGGGTCGGCCACTAGGCTGGGCCTCGAGGACCACCGCGTTCAACGACCATCCAGAACTCACGGGAGGCATCACATGGCTCGCACGACCCTGCACGACGAGATCCAGCACGACGGCGGCGCGAACGCGTTCGTCGCACGCCAGGCGGAGAACCTGCGCCACTGGGCCGCCCCGAAGGTGGAGTCCACCCGCGCCTGGAGCGAGGTGGCCGCGGCCTACGGGCTGATCGGCGGCTCCGCCGCGGCCGAGGAGGGCCGCCGCAAGGCCCAGGACGCCAAGAAGGAGTACGGCCCCGTGGTCGAGCGCGGGGCGCGGAAGGCCGGCGAGGCCGTCGCGCACCAGTACGGGCTGCTGGCCCCCGCCGTCGCCAAGGGCGTGGACACCGTCCAGGACTTCCTCGAGCACCTGCAGGCCCAGGCGCAGGACGCCGGCCACGAGGTGCAGCAGCAGTTCGCCGCGGCGCGCAAGGACGCCGAGAGGGCCGCGAAGAAGGGCCGCCGTCGTGGGGGCCGCAAGGCCAAGCAGCTGCGCCGGGACGGCCGCCAGACCGCCAAGGGCCTGCGCAAGGACGCGAAGAAGGCCGCCAAGGGCGCCCGCAAGGACGCGCAGCGGTCCGCCGCCCTGTTCAGCGACCGTGCCGGCCAGGCCAAGGACGCCGCCGCCGCGGGCGGCCTGACCCTCGCCGGCCTCCTCGCCACGGGTCTGTCCGCGCTGCAGGAGCAGGGCGGGAAGGTGGGCCCGCAGGTGCAGGCCCGCCTGGCCGACGCCGGCGACTACGCCCAGCGCCGCAAGGAGGAGGTCCTCCCCGTGGCCGCCGCCCGCCTGGCCGACGGTGCCGCGCACGCCCGCAAGACCGCCCACGACGTCGAGGTCCCGGACGCCCTGGAGCAGGCCCTGATCAAGCTCACCGGGGACAAGGCGATCGTGAAGCGCCTGCGCCAGGGCGCCGAGCAGTACGCCGGCGCCGCCGAGAAGGACCTGAACCGTGCCGCCGGTCGCCGGGCCTCCCGCTCGGGCGGCCGCGCCTGGATCGTCGCGGGCATGGCGGCCGCCGCCGCCGGCGCCGGCTTCGCCCTGTGGCGCCTGACCAAGCCGGTGCAGGATCCGTGGACCGCCCCGGTGCCGGGCCCGATCACCGCGAACATCCCGGTGGTGGAGGCCAACAACCCCTACGCCCAGCAGCAGAAGGTCGTGGCCGAGGCCGGCTCGGCCGCGGCGGGTCAGGGCGTGCGGGTGGACACCGCCACGCCGGACCCGGTGGCCGCCGCCAACGCGAAGGTGCTGGGCGTCCAGCCCGGGCAGCAGCGCTGACCCGCTCCCCCGCGCCCTGAGCGCGCAGCGGACGGCGACCGGCCCGCGCATCCTCGGCAGGACCGAGGGGGCGCGGGCCGGCGCGCGTCCGGGCGCAGGTCGGGGCGGGAGCCGGTGGGCCGCCGTCGAACGGGGCGCGGGCCTTGTCCGCCGCCGGGAGCGCGCGGGAGGCTGGGAGCGCCCGGGATCCCGACGCCGGGCGGAGGAGTGATCTGCATGAGCACGACCCTGACCCTCTTCGGCCACTCGGCCGTCCGCCTCGAGAAGGCCGGCCGGTGCCTCGCGTTCGACCCCGGCGCGTTCAGCGACGCGGCGGTCCTGGACGGCGCGGACGCCGTCCTCGTGACGCACGGCCACCCGGACCACGTGGTCCCCGAGCAGCTGGCCCGGGCGTTGGCCGGCACGGAGACGCACGTGTGGGCGCCACGGGACCTCACGGGGCCGCTGGCGGAGGCGGGGCTCGCCGCCGGGCGCGTGCACACGGCCGTCCCCGGGGAGACGTTCGAGGCCGCCGGCTTCCGGGTGGAGGTGCTCGGCGGGGAGCACGCGGTGATCCACGCCGAGGTGCCGCGCCCGGTCAACGTGTCCTACCTCGTGGACGGGGCCGTGCTGCACCCCGGCGACTCGTTCACGGTGCCGGACGCCGACGTCGAGGTGCTCCTGCTGCCCGCCGCGGCGCCGTGGCTGCGCATCGCGGACGTGGTGGACCAGATGCGGGCCATCGCGGCGACGCACACCCGCCCCATCCACGACGGCATCCTCAGCGAGGACGGCAAGGGCGTGGTGGATCGGGTGCTCTCGGGTCTCGCCGAGGGCGTGACCGACTACCGGCGCCTGGCCCCCGGGGAGCCCTGGACGTTCTGAGGCACGGGGAGGCAGCGGCCGGCCCGGGGCCGGTCACCAGCTGAGGGTGATCTCCAGCTCGGCGTCGCCGCCGTCCTCGACCTCGAGCTCCACCTCGAGGCCCACGCGGTCCGGGACGGTGACGACGACGTCGCGGCCGCCGTGCTCGACCCGCACCTCGTTCTGCCGGGAGAGCTGGTCGGCGAGGTCGCGTAGGCGTGCGGCGGCCTGCTCACGGCTGAGGGTCTGCTGCTGCTCGTGCTCGAAGAGGTCCTTGCCCATGGCACCGACGGTAGCCGGTGGGCGGGGTGCGCGCGACGGACGGGCCCCGGCGCGGCCGCGCCGGGGCCCGTGCGGGTCAGCGGGACGCGGCCGGGGCGAGGGCGGGATCGTCGTCGCGGTGGATCTCGAAGCCGGGTGCCCGGTAGGTGGGCTCCCGGCGCTTGAGGGCGCGGATGACGAGCAGGGTCACCGGCACGATGAGGATCTCCACGAGAGTCTTGTACGCGAAGCCGGTCACCGTGTAGTTCGCCAGTTCCAGCAGCGAGATGGTGCCGGCGTAGGCGATGGTGCAGAAGATCAGGGTGTCGAAGAACTGGCCGACCACGGTCGAGAGGATGAGCCGGAACGCCACGTGCCGTTCCCTCATGCGCTCCTTGAGGCGGACCACGATGGACGCGTTGAGCAGGGAGCCCACGAGGAACGCGACGAAGCCGGCCACGGTGATCCGCAGCATGGGCGCCAGGGCCTGGTCCCACACCTCGAAGCCCTCGACGGGCGTGGTCCAGGAGACCACCGTGTAGGTGAGGGCGGCGAGCACGAGCATCGCGAAGCCGAGGACGATGGCGCGGCGGGCCCGGCGCCAGCCGTACACCTCGGCGAGGATGTCGCCGACGATGTACGCGAACGGGAACAGGAAGGCGCCGCCGTCGAAGATGAGCGGGCCGCCGTCGTAGAAGAGGTCCGAGATGACCGGGACGGTGGGGCCGTAGAAGAGCTTGGCCGCGGTGACGCCGGAGAGGATCAGGAGGGCGATGAAGACGCCCACGAAGATGTCGTAGTAGCTCGCGGGCACCCGGGCGTAGGCCGGAGTGCCCTGCCCAGAGGCGGGTCGGTCGGGGGACGGGGTGTCGATGGTGGTGTTCACCGGACCATCCAACACCACGCACGACGGCGGTGGGCGCGGTGGGCGGGTCCGGCGGCGGGGGTTCGGGGCAGGCCATCCCCGTCCCTCCGTGGGCAGAAACGCCCTCTCTTCTGCCCACGGGGCCCGAAGTCCTGCGGTTTGTGCCCCAGGAGCCCCCGGGTCGCCGGTTTCTGCCCACGGTGCCGGCGCCGGCGGCCACCCTGGGCATACGAAAGGGCCCGGGAGTCTCACGACTCCCGGGCCCTTCTTCGGTGGAGGCAAGGGGACTCGAACCCCTAACCCCCTGCTTGCAAAGCAGGTGCGCTACCAATTGCGCCATGCCCCCGTGAGGACCGGTCAGTCCTCCGGTGCCGGCTCGACGCCGTCGGCGTCCTCCGGCAGGTCGTCCGTGGCCGTGGCCCAGACGTCCTTCCCCGCACTGTTCTCCCGCCAGAGACGCGCCCCATAGGCGGCTGCCGCGGCGCTGACCACGAGGGCCACGCGTGCCAGTCGACCCATGGGAAGACCTCCGGAGACGAACGGAGCCCCAGCGGACCGGGGCTCTGTGTGGTGGGAGTGGGCGTACCAAGACTTGAACTTGGGACCTCTTCGTTATCAGCGAAGCGCTCTAACCGCCTGAGCTATACGCCCTCACCATCGCTCACGGCTGACGCCGTTCACAACAGGAGATGACTGTACAGGAACGCCGACGCCCCGCGCAAATCCGCGCGGGGCGTCGTCGAGGGTCTGCTCAGTCGTCCGTCAGCGTGACGCCGAGGCCGCCCACGAGGCTCGCGCAGAGGTTGTAGAGCAGCGCGGCCACGGTGGCCAGGGCGGTCAGCAGGATGACGTTGACCACGGCCAGCACGGTGACCAGCGAGGTCACGGTGCTCAGCGGGGCCAGGGACGCCACGGTGTAGCGCCCGGCCTCGGAGCCGAGCACGGTGCCGATCACGTCGTTGACCCTGTCGAAGATCCCGAGGACGTCGGACAGCGAGTACAGCGCCACCGCCGCCACCACCGTGAGGATGCCCAGCGCCACCGAGAGCAGGAACGCCAGCTTCAGCACGGACCACGGGTCCACCCGGGTCAGGACCAGGCGGGCGCGGCGCACCTTGGCCTTCGGGACGGCGCGGACCAGGTCCTCCTGCGAGGACCCGCTGGCCTTGCGCACCGGGCGGCCGGACCGCGGCTCGGCGGCCTTCCCGGTGCTCCGCCCCTGGCCGGGACGCGACGACGCGGACGTGCTCACTGCTCTCCTCCGTCTGCACCCTCACCGGCGTCCTGCGTCAGGGCGTCCTCCGGTGCGGCTACGGGGTCGGTCGGGTCGATGTCTGCGTCCAAGGGTACATCCGGCCCCGCCTCGGCCTCGGCGTCCGCCTTCGCCTCCATCTCCTGCTCATTGTTCAGGGTGACGGCGACGATCCGGTCCCGCTTGTCCGGCTTGGCGAAGATCACGCCCATCGTGTCGCGGCCCTTGGCCGGCACGCCGGCGACGGCGGAGCGCACCACCTTGCCCGAGGCCATCACCACGAGGACCTCCTGGTCCTCGCGCACCACGAGACCGCCGGCGAGCTCGCCGCGGTCGTCCACGAGCTTGGCGACCTTGATGCCGAGGCCGCCGCGGTTCTGCAGGCGGTACTCGTCCACGTGGGTGCGCTTGGCGAAGCCGCCGTCCGTGACGGTGAAGACGTAGCCGTCCTCCTCCACCACGTCCATCGTCAGCAGGGAGTCGTCGTCGCGGAACTTCATGCCGGTCACGCCCGAGGTCGCACGGCCCATGGGACGCAGCGCCTCGTCCGTGGCGGTGAACCGCAGGGACTGGCCCTTGTGCGAGATCAGGATGAGGTCGTCGTCGGGTGAGACCACGCGGGCCGAGACCAGCTCGTCCCCCTCGCGCAGCTTGATCGCGATCAGGCCGGCGGTGCGGTTCGTGTCGTAGTCCAGCAGCGGCGTCTTCTTCACGAGGCCGCCGCGCGTGGCGAGCACGAGGTACGGGGCCCGGCCGTAGTCCACGAGCGGCTGGATCTGGGCGATCCGCTCGTCCGGCTGGAACGCGAGCAGGTTGGCCACGTGCTGGCCCTTCGCGTCGCGGCCGGCCTCGAGCAGCTCGTACGTCTTGATGCGGTACACGCGGCCGAAGTTCGTGAAGAACAGCAGCCAGTGGTGCGTGGACACGGTGAGGAAGTGCTCGACGACGTCGTCGCCGCGCAGCGTCGCCCCGCGCACGCCCTTGCCGCCGCGCGCCTGGGACCGGTACTGGTCGATCCGGGTGCGCTTGACGTAGCCGCCGCGGGTGATGGAGACGACCATCTCCTCCTCGGGGATCAGGTCCTCGATGGACATGTCGCCGTCGAAGCCGGCCATGATCTCGGTGCGGCGGTCGTCGCCGTGCTTGGCCACGATCTCGGCGAGCTCCTCGGAGATGACCTCGCGCTGACGCTGCGGGGACTCCAGGATCCGGTTGTACTCGGCGATCTTCGCCATGAGGTCGTCGTACTCGTCCTGGATCTTCTGGGACTCCAGGGCGGCGAGCTGGCGCAGCTGCATCTGCAGGATGGCCTGGGCCTGGACGTCGTCGATGTCCAGGAGCTCCTTGAGGGCCTCGCGGGCCACGTCCGCCGAGGCCGAGCGGCGGATGGTCGCGATGACCTCGTCCAGCATGTCCAGGGCCTTGAGCAGGCCGCGCAGGATGTGCGCGCGCTCCTCGGCCTTGCGCTTGCGGAACGCGGTGCGGCGCACGATCACGTCGATCTGGTGCTTCACCCAGTGGTGCACGAAGCCGTCCAGGGACAGGGTGCGCGGCACGCCGTCCACGAGCGCGAGCATGTTGGCCGAGAAGTTCGACTGCAGCTCGGTGTGCTTGTAGAGGTTGTTCAGCACCACCTTGGCGACGGCGTCGCGCTTGAGCACGATCACCAGGCGCTGGCCGGTGCGGCCGGAGGTCTCGTCGCGCATGTCCGCGATGCCGTTGATCTTACCGTCCCGCACCATCTCCGCGATCTTCGCGGCGAGGTTGTCCGGGTTGGTCATGTAGGGCAGCTCGGTGACCACGAGGCACGTGCGGCCCTGGATCTCCTCCACGTTGACCACGGCGCGCATGGTGATGGGGCCGCGGCCGGTCCGGTAGACCTCCTCGATGCCCTTGCGGCCCAGGATCTGGGCGCCCGTGGGGAAGTCGGGGCCGTGCACGCGGGCCAGGAGCGCCTCGAGCAGCTCCTCGCGGGTGGCCTCGGGGTGCTCGAGGTACCACTGCACGCCCGCGGCCACCTCGCGCATGTTGTGCGGCGGGATGTTCGTGGCCATGCCGACGGCGATGCCCGAGGAGCCGTTGACCAGCAGGTTCGGATACCGGGCGGGCAGGACGACGGGCTCCTGCTGCTTGCCGTCGTAGTTGTCCTGCATGTCGACGGTGTCCTCGTCGATGTCCCGGACCATCTCCATGGCCAGCGGGGCCATCTTGGTCTCGGTGTAGCGCTGGGCGGCCGCGCCGTCGTTGCCCGGGGAGCCGAAGTTGCCCTGGCCGAGCGCCAGCGGGTAGCGCTGGACCCAGTCCTGGATGAGGCGCACGAGGGCGTCGTAGATCGCGGTGTCGCCGTGCGGGTGGTAGTTGCCCATCACGTCGCCCACCACGCGGGCGGACTTGTTGAACGCACGGTCCGGGCGGTAGCCGCCGTCGTACATCGCGTAGAGCACGCGACGGTGCACGGGCTTGAGGCCGTCGCGCACGTCCGGCAGCGCGCGGCCGACGATCACGGCCATCGCGTAGTCCAGGTACGAGCGCTTCATCTCCGACTCGAGGTCGACGGGCTCGACCTTGTCGGCGGCGCCCTCGGGGAGCACGTAGTGCTCCACCTCGATGTCCAGGCCGGTCTGCGGGGGCTGCGGGGTCGGGGCGCCCTCGACGGGCTCGTCCGGGGTCTGGGGGGTGGTCTCGTCGCTCACGCGGGTCCTCTCGTGCTCCCCGCGACGGCGGGGAGGATGGTCGGCTCAGGCAGGTCTGCGGGTCCGGCTCAGACGTCCAGGAAGCGGATATCCTTGGCGTTCTGCTGGATGAAGGTGCGGCGGGACTCCACGTCCTCGCCCATGAGCATGGAGAAGACGGCGTCCGCGGCGGCGGCGTCCTCCATGGTCACCTGCAGCAGGGTGCGGTGCTCCGGGTCCATGGTGGTGTCCCACAGCTCCTGGTAGTTCATCTCGCCCAGGCCCTTGTAGCGCTGCACCCCGTTGTCCTTGGGGTAGCGCCAGCCCTTGGCAAGGCCGGCCTCGACGGCGGCGTCGCGCTCCTCGTCCGAGAACACGTAGTCGTGCGGGGCGTTGGACCACTTGATGCGGTACAGCGGCGGCTGCGCGAGGAACACGTGGCCGGCCTCGATGAGCGGGCGCATGTACCGGAACAGGACGGTCAGCAGCAGCGTGGTGATGTGCTGGCCGTCCACGTCCGCATCCGCCATGAGCACGATCTTGTGGTACCGCAGCTTGGAGATGTCGAACTCCTCGCCGATGTTGGTGCCGAACGCCGTGATCATCGACTGGATCTCGGCGTTGCCGAGGGCCTTGTCCAGGCGGGCGCGCTCCACGTTCAGGATCTTGCCGCGCAGCGGCAGGATGGCCTGCGTCTCCGGGTTGCGGCCCTGCTTGGCCGAGCCGCCGGCGGAGTCGCCCTCCACGATGTACACCTCGCAGCGCTCGGGGTCCTTCGAGGAGCAGTCGGCCAGCTTGCCGGGCATGCCGAAGGACTCCAGCGGGGACTTGCGGCGCGCGTTGTCCCGGGCCTTGCGGGCGGCCAGGCGGGCGTGCGAGGCCATGATGGCCTTGCGGATGATCTCCTTGGCCGGGCCCGGATTGCGCTCGAACCAGTCGCCGAGGTGGTCCGTGACCGCCTTGGACACGAACCCGCGGGCCTCGGAGTTGCCGAGCTTGGTCTTGGTCTGGCCCTCGAACTGCGGCTCGGAGAGCTTCACGGAGATCACGGCGGTCAGGCCCTCGCGGATGTCCTCGCCCGTGAGGTTGTCCTCCTTGGGCTTGAGGATCTCCTTCTCCCGCGCGTAGCGGTTGACCAGGGAGGTCAGCGCGGCGCGGAAGCCCTCCTCGTGGGTGCCGCCCTCGTGGGTGTTGATCGTGTTCGCGTAGGTGTGCACGGACTCCGAGTAGGCGGAGGTCCACTGCATGGCCACCTCGACGGCCATGGAGCGGCCGTCCGAGACGTCCTCGGCCTCGAAGGCGATGACGTCGTCGTGGACGTACTCGACCTTCTTGGCGGAGTTGAGGTGCTGGACGTAGTCGAGCAGGCCGTTCTCGTACAGGTAGGTGACGGAGCGGCGCTGGGGCTCCTGCTCCGCCTCCTCCGCCAGGCCGTTCTCCGCGACGTCCTCACCGGCGGCGCCCTCGCCCGCGATCTCGTCGTCGACGACCTCGTTGGACTCCTGGACGCGCTCGTCCGTGAGGGTGATGCGCAGGCCCCTGTTGAGGAAGGCCATCTGCTGGAAGCGGGCACGCAGGGTCTCGTAGTCGAACTCGATCGAGTCGAAGATCTCCGCGTCCGGGTAGAACGTCTGCACGGTGCCGGTGGCGTCCGTGGCCTCCCCCTTGACCAGCTCACCCTGGGGCACGCCGCCGTCCGCGAAGGACATGCGCCACACGTGCCCCTGACGGCGGACCTCGGTGTCCACGCGGCGCGAGAGCGCGTTGACCACGGAGATGCCCACGCCGTGCAGGCCGCCCGAGACGGCGTAGCCGCCGCCGCCGAACTTGCCGCCGGCGTGCAGGATCGTCATGACGACCTCGACGGTCGGCCTCCCCTCGGTGGGGTGCAGGTCCACGGGGATGCCGCGGCCGTCGTCCGCCACGCGCACGCCGCCGTCGGCCTGCAGCGTGACGTCGATGCCGGTGGCGTAGCCGGCCAGCGCCTCGTCCACGGAGTTGTCCACGACCTCGTACACGAGGTGATGCAGGCCCCGCGGGCCGGTGGAGCCGATGTACATGCCGGGGCGCTTGCGGACGGCCTCGAGGCCCTCGAGCACGGTGATGGCGCTGGCGCCGTACTCACCGGGCACCTTCCGGTCCTTCACCGGGGCCTCGGGCTGCCCGACGGCGTCCGGCACGGCCTCCGGGTTCGGCGCGGCCGACGCGGCGGTCGGCTCCTCCGCGGGGTTCTCGGGCATGGCGTCAACCACGGGTGGCTCACTTCCTCGGACGTCGGCGACAGGGTCGACCCGCGCGCAGGCGCGCGACGCCGCCCGGACAGGACCGGCACGCGACACGCTCCCGCAGATCCACGGGGGCGGGGGACGGACGACGGCCGGCCCCCTTTCACTGGTTCCAGTGTACCGCCTGACACCCCGAGGGCCCGCATCGACGGGGGTCCGCCGCGGGAGAACACCCGCTCAGCGGCCAGGGACACGGCTCAGGACGTGCGCAGGAGACCGCCCATGCCTCCCGGGCCGTCACCGACCCTGTGAGCGCGCCAGAGCGGCACCCATGGCCTCGCCGCGTCCGGGACGCCGTCGTGCGCCGCGGGGGGCGGCCCCGGACTCAGCCGTAGGTGTCGCGTGGCCCGCGGCCGCCGCGCACGGTGCGCGGCCCCTTGCGCCAGCTCGGGGCCTGCGGCCCCGCCACCTCGATGCGGGTCACGACGCCGGGCCCGAGCGCCTCGTCGAAGCGCTGCAGGAGCACGGGGCTCATCAGGCGCAGCTGCGTGGCCCACGCGGTGGAGCTCGTCCGGACCCGCACCACGGAGTCCTCGAAGCTCTCCGGGCGGCAGTGCAGCGCGATCTCCGGCCCCACCAGCTCGGCCCAGCGAGTGAGCACGGAGCCGACCGCCACGGGGGTGGACCAGCCGCGGTCGCGGATGAGCCGGCCGAACACGGTGGACACCGTGGCCGGGTCCCGGTCCGCACCCCCGAACGGGCGTCGACGGTCCTGCCGCTCCCGGCCGGCCGACGTCGTGCCCGCCATGGCCCCGGCCAGGCCCGCGCCCGTCCCCCGCGCCCGCAGCGGCGCCTCGCCCCGCTCCCGGGCGGCCTCGCGGACCCGGCGCAGCTGCACGAGCGCCAGGTCCGGCCGGTCCGGCTCGAACGGGGCGGGGGTCTCAGCCATCGGCGCCGCCCTCGCGCCGGGGCTCACGGATGTCCCCCTCCACGGGGGCCGCGGCGGCCACGGCCTCGGAGCCCTCTGCGTCCTGGCGGATGAGCACGCGGTGGGCCGTGAGCTCCTCGGGGACGTCCTCGAGCGCGGCGGCCGTGACGATCACCTGCTCGGCCCGGTGGACGAGCGCGGCGAGGCGGCGGCGACGGGCGGCGTCGAGCTCCGCGAACACGTCGTCCAGGATCAGGACGGGGCGGGCGTCGGGGTCCGGGTCGTCGGCCACGAGCACGTCGTAGGCCGCCATGCGCAGGGCGAGCGCCAGCGACCACGTCTCCCCGTGGGAGGCGTAGCCGCGCGCGGGCGCCGGGCCCAGGAAGAGGGCGAGCTCGTCCCGGTGCGGGCCCACCAGGGTGAGCGCCCGCGCCCGCTCCTCCTCCCGTTGGGCCTCGAGCGTCCGGTGCATGTCCGCGGCCAGGTCCGCCACGGCCGGGACCTCCGCGTGGGTGCCGCGGGCCAGCGGGACGGTGGACTCGTAGGCGTAGGCCGCGGCCTTGGAGCCGTTGGTCAGCGCCGCGTACATCTCCTGGAGGGGGCGGGCCAGCAGGCGCAGCACGTGCAGGCGGCCGTGGAGCAGGCGGGCGCCGGCGGCGCAGAGGTGCTCGTCCCAGACGGCGAGGGTCGCGTCCTCCTCGGGGCCCCAGCGGCGAGAGCCGCGGCTCGACTTGAGCAGGGCGTTGCGCTGGCGCAGCACGCGTTCGTAGTCGGCGGCGGCCTCACCGAGGGCCGGACGCAGCTGCACCATGAGCTGGTCGAGGAGACGACGACGGCCACCGGGCTCCCCCGTCACGAGGCTCAGGTCCTCCGGGGCGAAGACCACGGTGCGCAGGATCCCGAGGCCCTCCTTCGCCCGCACGGGGGCGCCGCGGTTGATGGCCACCCGGTTGGACCGGCCCGGCAGGATCTCCAGCTCGAGGGCGACGGTGCGGGACCCGCGGTGCACGCGCCCGGCGATCCGGGCCCGGTCCCGGCCGAAGCGCACGAGCTGCGCGTCCGAGCTGACCCGGTGGGACTGCTGGGCGCCGAGGTAGCCGATCGCCTCCACGAGGTTGGTCTTGCCCACCCCGTTGGCCCCGAGCAGCACCGTGGACCCCGGCGTCAGCTCCAGGTCGGCCCAGCGGTAGGACCGGAAGTCCGCGACGGTGAGGTGGGACAGGTACACGGGAGCGTCCAGCCCCCTGCGTCAGGCGATGCGCACCGGCATCACGAGGTAGCGGTAGTCGGAGACGACGCCGTCCTCCTGGTTCACGCCGGTGAGCAGGGCGGGCTTGGGCGCGGACGTGAACGCGAAGCGCACCTGCGGCTGGTCCACCACGGCCAGGCCCTCGGAGAGGTAGGACGGGTTGAACGCCACGGTGATGTCCTCGCCCTCGAGCGTGCACGGCACGGACTCGTTGGCGCTCGCGTCGTCGCCGGTGCCGGCGTCCAGGGTGACCTGGCCGTCCGTGAACACCATGCGCAGGGCGGTGTTGCGCTCGGCGACGAGGGCCACGCGGCGGGACGCCTCGACCAGGGCGGCGGTGTCCACCACGGCCTGGATGGGGCTGGACTCGGGGAAGAGCGAGCGGATCTTGGGGTACTCGCCGTCCACGAGCACGGAGGTGGTGCGACGGCCGCCGGAGGCGAAGCCCACGAGGTCGGCGGTCTGACCGAGCAGGATCTCCAGGTCGCCGCCGGAGCCGAGGGACTTGGCGACCTCGGTGAGCGTGCGCGCCTTGATGAGCAGCGACGTCGAGAGGGACGGGTCCGCCGGGGTCCAGCGGATCTCCTTCATGGCCAGCCGGTAGCGGTCCGTGGCCAGGAAGGTCATGGTGTCGCCCTCGATCTCCACCTTCACGGCGGTGAGGATCGGCAGGGTGTCGTCCTTGGAGGCGGCGACGGTGACCTGGGCGACGGCGTGGGCGAACGCGGCGCCGTCCACGGTGCCCGCGGGGGCCGGCAGCTCGGGCAGGGCCGGGTAGTCGCCCACGGGCATCGTGGCCAGGGCGAAGCGGGAGGAGCGGCAGGTGACGAGCACCTTGCCGCCGTCGAGCTCCACCGTGACCTGGGCCTGCGGCAGGGAGCGGACGATGTCGTTCAGCAGGCGGCCGGAGACGAGCACCTGGCCCGCGGTCTCGACGTCGGCCTCGATCTCCAGGCGCGCGGAGGTCTCGTAGTCGAAGCTCGCGATGGACACGACGCCGGCCTCGGCCGTGATCAGCAGGCCCGAGAGCACCGGCACCGGCGGGCGCGGGGACAGGGAGCGTGCGGCCCAGGAGACGGCGTCGGTGAGGATGTCGCGTTCGACGGTGAACTTCACGAGCTGCACTGCCTCTCTGGGGGTGATGACGGGGGTTGCGGGCCCGGGGGGAACGGCGACACGCGGGCCTCAGCATAGGCGGTCCGCGCGGTGGGTGTCAGGTCGCCCACGAATGACAGTGGTGTGATTCCACGGATTCCGAGCGCACGGGCGCAGCCCGGGCCCTCGAGGCGCTCAGCTCGGTGCGGGGCGGCGGAGATGATGTTGCTTGGCGGGATCTCTCCAGAGGGATCAGAAGGAGTGGTAGCGGGTGTGGATCCTGTGGAGAACGCGGTTCTGCCGCGCCGACATGCGGATCCGGTTGGGGGAACCGTGTGGACGCCCGCTCGTTCGGGGTGTGCATCCGATGTGGACGAGACTCGGAGGCCCTCCCCCCGCTCTGCACAGGCCCGACCGGAGTTGTCCAGACTCATCCCCGGATCCACCCCCCAGTTGTCCACATTCCTGTCCACAGGGTGCGTCCACACCCGTCGAAATCCGCGAGATCATGCGGTTTTCGGCTGTGGAGATCTGTGGATACGTGTGGACCATCGAATGACACCCGTGTGATTCACCAGCCTGTGCACCGTCGTCGTCCCCAGGGGTGTGGACGCGGCGTGAGCGGCCTGATTCCGCCATCCACAGGGGCGGAGGTTGTCCACAGCGGCGGGGGTTCTCCACAGAGTTGTCCACACCGGTGGACAATGTGGAAGAAGACTCGAGTCCCGGTCGAAGGTTCGAACCGGGACTCGAGGGTGGGACGGCGGGTGGCTCAGGCGCCGCGCTGTTTCCGCTTGATCTCGTTGGTGAGCTCGGTGACCTGGTTGTAGATCGTCCGCCGCTCGGCCATCAGCTCGCGGATCTTGCGGTCCGCGTGGATGACGGTGGTGTGGTCGCGACCGCCCAGGACCTGGCCGATCTTGGGCAGGGACATCTCGGTCAGCTCGCGCAGCAGGTACATGGCGATCTGCCGCGCCGTCACCAGCGTGCGGGTGCGGGACTTGCTGGTCAGCTCCTCGAGGGTGAGATTGAAGTACTCCCCCGTGGCGTGCAGGATCAGCTCCGGCGTGATCTCGTGCGCCGTCTCGTCCGTGATCAGGTCCTTGAGCACATGCTCGGCCAGCTCGATGTCCACGGTCTGCCGGTTGAGCGAGGCGAACGCGGTCACGCGGATCAGCGCGCCCTCGAGCTCGCGGATGTTCGTGGAGATGCGCGAGGCGATGTACTCCAGCGCCTCCGGCGGGGCCACGAGCCCCTCGGCCTCCGCCTTCTTCCGGAGGATCGCGATGCGCGTCTCGAGGTCCGGCGGCTGGATGTCCGTGATCAGCCCCCACTCGAAGCGGGAGCGCAGCCGGTCCTCGAACCCGGAGAGCTGCTTGGGCGGCAGGTCCGAGGTGATGACCACCTGCTTGTTGTTGTTGTAGAGCGTGTTGAAGGTGTGGAAGAACTCCTCGACCGTCGCCTCCTTGTCCGCCAGGAACTGGATGTCGTCGATCAGCAGGATGTCCACGTTGCGGTAGACCTGCTTGAACGAGGCGCCCTCGTCGTGGCGGATGGAGTTGATGAAGTCGTTGGTGAACTCCTCCGAGTTCACGTACCGCACCCGCAGGCCCGGGTAGAGGCGGCGGGCGTAGTGCCCGATCGCGTGCAGCAGGTGCGTCTTGCCCAGGCCGGACTCGCCGTAGATGAACAGCGGGTTGTACGCCTTCGCCGGCGCCTCGGCCACCGCGTTCGCGGCGGCGTGCGCGAACCGGTTGGACGAGCCGATCACGAACGTCTCGAAGTGGTAGCGGTCGTTGAGGCGGCTGGTCTCCGCGGACGTCGACGGCGGCGCGGGGGTCGGCTTGCCGTTCCCGTTCGAGGCCGCGTTCGCGGCGGGCACGACGTCGGCCGGCGGCTCGATGCGGAAGCCCGGCAGCTCCTCGGCGACGGCGCGGCGGGAGGTGGCGGCGGTCGCGGCCGGGGGCAGCTCGACGTCCGGCGCCGCGGCGTCGGACGGCCCGCCGGCGAGGGAGGAGCGGCGGGCCTCGGAGGAGGGGGTCCGCGGCGGCTGCAGGTTCGCATCGATCGAGATGGCCAGCAGGATCTCCTCGCGGAACTCCTTGGTCAGGGCGTCCGTGAGGGCGTCGGCCACCTGGGTGCCCTGGAGGGTCTCGCGGGTGGTCTCGTTCGGCACGGCCAGCAGGAGCGTGTTGCCGATGAGGCCCTGCGGCTGGGCCAGGTAGACGAAGCCCATGAGGCGGGCGCTGACCCGCGCGTCGTCCTCGAGGGAGCCCACGACGGAGCGCCACGAGCTGAGCACGGCCTGGTCTGCCACCACGGAGGCTTCCTTTCCTGGGACAGACGTCCCCGAGGACGGGGGCGGCTGCGCGAGACGGACGACGGTGCTCGGAGTCTAACGGTTGTCCACAGGGTTGTGCACAGACGGTGGACAACCCCTATCATCCTGTGGACGACCGTCCCGGGCGCCCACGGGCGTCCGGGATCCGCGCGCACCCGTTTGACCCCTGCGTACCCCGGCCACTAGAGTTGTCTGGTCCCCCGGGTGTCGGTTGATCGTGCCCGCCGGGGATTTCATGTCAGAGCCTCACCGGTCCTTCCCCCTGGTCCACCTGCTCAGGTCGACGGTCGAAGGCACACAACACGTCGTGGAGAGATCACAGTGACCAAGCGCACGTTCCAGCCCAACAACCGCCGTCGTGCCCGCAAGCACGGCTTCCGTGCCCGCATGCGCACCCGCGCCGGCCGCGCCATCCTGTCCGCTCGCCGCGGCAAGAACCGCGCCGAGCTGTCCGCCTGAGGACCTCGGTCCAGGGACGGCGCGCCCCGTGCTGCCCCGTGACCGTCGCGTCCGCACGCCCGCGGAGTTCCGTCACCTCGGTCGCACCGGCACCCGCGCGGGTCGGCGCACCGTCGTGGTGAGCGTCGCCACGGACCCCGATCAGACCCGGTCCACGTCGCCGAGCGCCCCTCGGCCGCGGGCCGGGTTCGTCGTGTCCAAGGCCGTGGGGAACGCGGTGACCCGCAACCGGGTGAAGCGGCGGCTGCGCGCCGTCGTCGCGGATCAGATGCGTCTGCCCCCGCTGCGCGACCTGCCGGTTCTGGTGCAGGTCCGCGCGCTGCCGGCCGCCGCCGAGGCGGACTACGCGCTGCTGCGCCGCGAGACCGTCGGCGCGCTCGGCAAGGCCCTGAAGCCGCACCTGCCCGCCGCCTCGGAGCACGCGTAGATGACCGTCACGCCCTCGCCCTTCGTCGTGCTCGAGCCCTCCCGTGAGTG
The DNA here is from genome assembly GCF_900537135.1 of Micrococcus sp. Alg238-R198. NCBI lineage: Bacteria > Bacillati > Actinomycetota > Actinomycetes > Micrococcales > Micrococcaceae > Micrococcus > Micrococcus sp. Alg238-R198. Next base: position 38,391 of record NZ_UNRH01000011.1, on the reverse strand, counting down.
GGGGCCGCTGCGCGCGCTGCCGTCCGCCCTGCTGGCGGGCCTGCTCACGGTCTATCGGGCCGTGGTCTCCCCGCTGTACGGACCCGTGTGCCGGTTCTTCCCCAGCTGCTCCGCCTACGGGCTGGAGGCCGTGCACGTGCACGGCGCGGTGAAGGGGTCGTGGCTCGCCGCGCGGCGCATCGGCCGGTGCCATCCCTGGAACGACGGCGGCGTGGACCCGGTCCCGCCCGGGCACCGACGCTGGCCGCCGGGCCGGCAGCCGCGCATCCTCGCCCTGAACCACCCTCCCATCCCACCTGATCTCCCGCAGGAGGATTGACCCCCATGTTCGAAGCCATCCTCTCCCCGTTCCGCTGGCTGATGTCCTGGCTGCTCGGGGCGTTCCACAGCATCCTGGAGTTCGCGGGCCTGCCCGTGGACTCCGGCTGGACGTGGGCCCTGTCCATCCTCCTGCTGGTGGTGCTCATCCGCACCCTGCTGATCCCGCTGTTCGTCAAGCAGATCAAGGCGCAGCGCGCCATGCAGGCCATCCAGCCCGAGCTGCAGAAGCTGCAGGCCAAGTACAAGGGCAAGAAGGACCAGCTCTCCCGCCAGGCCATGGCCATGGAGCAGCAGGCGCTCATGAAGGAGCACAAGGCGAACCCGTTCGCCGCCTGCCTGCCGCTGCTGATCCAGATGCCGTTCTTCTTCGCGCTGTACCAGGTGCTGATCGGCGCCCGCGGCGCGGCCGAGCGCGGCGAGGCCATGGACGCCCTGTCCGCGGACCAGATCCGCTCCTTCGAGGGCTCCACGATCTTCGGCGCCCGCATGTCGGACACCTTCATGAACTCGCTCGGCGCGCCGGGCAGCACGCCCGTGATCGTCACGGCGATCGTGCTGATCCTGCTGATGTCGGGCTCGATGTTCTTCATGCAGAAGATGCTCATGACGAAGAACATGACGCAGCAGGCCCTCTCCGGCCCGATGATGCAGACGCAGCAGATCATGCTCTACGCCATGCCCCTGATCTTCGGCATCGGCGGCATCAACTTCCCCATCGGCGTGCTCCTGTACTGGACCTACTCCAACTTCTGGGCCGTCGGCCAGCAGTGGTGGATCATCCGCAACAACCCGACCCCGGGCTCCCTCGCCGAGAAGGAGCTCAACGAGCGCCGCGCCGCCAAGGGCCTGCCCCCCGTGGGCCAGAAGGTGTCGAACGCCGAGGCCACGCCCTCGTCCGCGCACACCCAGGCGGGCCGCGGCGGTGCCGTGCTGAACGGTGAGGTCGTCCGCCAGTCGGGTCAGCGCGTCCAGCCCCAGCGCAAGAACCGCAGGAGGAAGTGAGCATGTCCGCCGAGAACGTGACCCCGGCCCCCGAGGCCGAGGACGCCGTCGTCGAGACCCCCGCGGGCCAGGGCTCCCGCGTCGCGGAGCAGGACGATGCCGCCGTCTCGGAGGCGGTGCGCCGCCTCGAGGAGGAGGGCGACGTCGCCGCGGACTACGTCGAGGAGCTGCTCGACATCGCGGACCTGGACGGGGACATCGACATCGAGGTCCGCGACGGGCGCACGTACGTGTCCGTCGTCTCCGAGGACCACGACGAGCGCCTGGACGGCCTCGTCGGTCCCGACGGCCGCACCCTGGAGGCCCTGCAGGAGCTCGTCCGGCTGGCCGTGCTCGCCGCCACGGGGCACCGCTCCCGGCTGATCCTGGACGTCTGCGGGCACCGGGAGCGCCGCAACGTCGCCCTGCGCACCGCCGCCCAGGCGGCCGTCGAGCGCGTCCGCGCCGGCGAGGGTCCCGTGCACCTCGAGCCCATGGGCGCGTACGAGCGCAAGATCGTCCACGACGTCGTCGCGGACGCCGGCCTGACCTCCGAGTCGGAGGGCGAGGGCGCCCGCCGGCACGTGGTCATCTCCGCCGATGACTGAGCGGGGCTCGGCCTACGAGCGGCGCCCCGGGCTGGATCCGCGGGACCGGGGCGACCGTCCCGCACCCGTGGGACAGCCGGCACCGCCGCTGACCGATGCGCTGCGGCCGGCCGCCGTCGAGCTGTTCGGCGAGGCCCTCCCCCGGGCCGAGGCGTACGTGGCCCACCTGGCGGACACCGGCATCGAGTGGGGCCTGATCGGTCCGCGCGAGGCGCCCCGTCTCTGGGAGCGCCACGTCCTGAACTGCGCCGTGGTCGAGGAGCTCCTCCCGCAGGGTGCGCTCGTGGCCGACGTCGGCTCCGGTGCGGGCCTGCCCGGCCTGTGCCTCGCGCTCGCGCGCCCCGACTGCCAGTTCCTGCTCATCGAGCCGCTCGAGCGGCGCGTGGAGTGGCTGGACATGGTGGTCGCCGACCTCGGCCTGGAGAACGTGGACGTGATCCGCGGCCGCGCCGAGCAGGTCTCCGGGAACCTCGACGTCGACGTCGTGACCGCCCGCGCCGTGTCCGCGCTGAAGACCCTCGTGCCGCTGACCATGCCGATGCTGCAGGGCGCCGGGGAGCTGCTGGCCATCAAGGGCCGCTCCGCGGCCGACGAGATCGCCGCCGCCCGCAAGGTCCTGCGCAAGTATGGTGGTGCCGAGCCCGAGATCCTCACGGTGGGCGAGGGCCTGCTGCCCGAGACCACCACCGTCGTGCGCGTCAGCGCGCGTCCCCGCTGACCCCTCCCCCACCGGGACGGGACGGGCCGGGCGGCAGCAGATCCGCACACCCGCGACCCAGGAGGTAGAGCCGCATGGCGCAGGAGCAGGAGAGCCGGGGTGGGGCCTGGAGGGCCCTGCGCCAGAAGTGGACCGGCCGGACCGCCGAGAAGGGCGGCGCCGACGCCGAGGAGCCCGCGCGGCTCCAGCGGCGCCGTCTGACGCGCCCCGACCGCACCCGCGTGTTCACGACGTCCAACCAGAAGGGCGGCGTCGGCAAGACGACGACGACGGTCAACCTCGCCGCGGCCCTCGCCCGCGCGGGCATGCGGGTGATGGTGGTCGACATCGACCCGCAGGGCAATGCGTCCACCGCGCTGAACATCCCCCACACCGGAGACGTGGCCTCCGTGTACGACGTGCTCCTGGGCGAGATGGAGATCCAGGACGTCGTGCAGGACGCCCCGGACGTGGACGGCCTGCAGGTGGTGCCCGCGACGATCGACCTGGCCGGTGCCGAGATCGAGCTGGTCTCGCTGGTGGCCCGCGAACAGCGACTGTCTCGAGCGCTCGAGGCGTACACCGCCTGGCGCGAGGAGGACGGCCAGGAGCGGCTGGACTACGTGTTCATCGACTGCCCGCCGTCCCTGGGCCTGCTGACGGTCAACGCGTTCGTGGCGGCCGAGGAGGTGCTCATCCCGATCCAGGCCGAGTACTACGCCCTCGAGGGCCTCTCCCAGCTGCTCAAGAACGTGCAGATGATCCAGAAGCACCTGAATCCGCGCCTCCAGGTGAGCACCATCCTGCTGACGATGTTCGACGCGCGGACCAACCTCGCCGTGCAGGTGGCGGAGGAGGTCCGGACGCACTTCCCGGAGCAGCTGCTGAACACCGCGATCCCCCGCAACGTCCGCATCTCCGAGGCCCCCAGCTATCAGCAGACGGTGCTGACCTACGACCCGGCCTCGGCCGGCGCCGTGGCGTACCGGGAGGCGGCTGCAGAGATCGCCAGCCGCGGTGCCCCGGCCGTGAAGGGCTGACGCGCAGGCGACCCGCTGCTGCGGTCGCCGGATGGCGCTGCCGACGACGACGGAGCCCGCCGGAGGGAGCGATCCCCCGGCGGGCTTCGTCGTGAGTGAGTGCGGCCCGGGGGATGAGGGGTGAAAAGACAAGCGGAATCGCTGGGCATGGCGGACGGCCGTGTTTCACGTGAAACGGCCCTCTCTGAGGGTGCGCGCGTGGTGCCGCCGCGGCGGGACGATGGGGAGGGGTGCCCGTGGTCGACCGCTTCCGACAGACATGCCGCCCTCTCCTCCCCTGGGCCGAGCCCTCTGCCGCTCCGTCGTGGGCGGGGCGCATCTGTCGCCGGGCGTGGGGGTAGCAGGGGCGGCGACGCACGAAGTCACGGGGAGGACGGTTTTGCCCTGGAGCGGGACCGCGGCTGTGATGGCCGGCCGGCGGTGCACCGTGCGTTGAGGTGCGCCTCGGGAGCTGCGCGGTTCGTAGGGAACGTCCTGGCCGGCTGGTGCGGACGTGCAGGGCATGGCCCGTCCCTGCCCCTCAGGCGGGCTCGTGGCAGCCCCGAGAATGCAGCCGTCGAGCAGGCCGGGTGCCGTGGCTGGGTGCCCCCTCCCCCCACGTCAGACCTCCTCGCCGTCGGTGACGTGCAGGGAATCGGGGGCCAGAGCGGAGCTCGAGTCAGAGTGCCGTCGCGGGGGTGCGCGGCCGGTCTGTCAGTCAGCGTGTCCGAGAGGGCACGTGAGCGGCGAGGTGGTCTCCTGTGATTCGTCTGAGTTGGAGGGGCCGATTGGGGGCGCCTGAAGCTCAGTTCGGCTGTGCATTCCTGTGTGCGGAGAAAGAGAGCCTCCAGTGAGGAAGCGCGGTCGTGTGCCCCCAGTGTATACAGAGACAAGTGGTTGAGCTGGCCAACAAGCGTCTTGACGTGGTCACCAGCGAACGTCGATGTTGATATGTGGACAACATCTGTGGACAGTGTACGTCTAGGGTGTGCGGCCGTAGATGCCTCTGCGGTGCTGATGAGCCCTGCTCAGTCTCCTGTCGCGTCTGACGACTGGGCACGGGGACGGCGTGTGAATGGTGACTGCGGTGGAGGCCCCCCGGGAAGCCCGCGGCGGCTCCGTGCGGGATGGGGCGGGCCGTGTGGTTCTGTCTTGCAGCGACGTGGGAACCAGGGCGTCGAGTAATCGGCCGGTCGCCGGGGGTTTCACGTGAAACACGGTGGTTCCGCGCTCACCTAGCGTCGATCCCTGACCGCAGCTGTACGCGGATGGAGGCATTGAAGACCCAGTTTCCCCACGAGGCGGTCCTGAAACTTTGATGGGCGGCCTCAGCTGACAGGACGGATGGAGTCAGTGGGTGGGGTGGAGCGCCGGCCGCGTCACTGTACTGCCGCCCGTGACATCGGCGACCACATCGAGCAGTACTGTCAACGGCGGAAGTGGATGCTCGCTGCCCCGACATGCGACCCGCGACCCGGCGTTCCCTCCCAGCCGTTTCACGTGAAACTGAACGACCGGTGATCGGGGCTCACTAGATCGAGCCAGTACCATCAGCGACGCGGCAAGTCTGAACCTCTCAAGATATAGAGGACCCTGCGCACGCCGGCCTCGGGGTGCGACCCGCTGGTGGGCGAGCTTCCATGGATGAGCGCACGGTCGATTCTTCGAACGATACGTTTCACGTGAAACGAGCTTCGGGTGAAAGCGCCGTGCCGCGAGGTCACAATCCCAGGCGATCCAGGGAGCACACGATCCGTGCCGGGAGCGAGCTGACTGAGAATGGCGCAGGAATGTGGCACTGACTTGCGGGTGAGCGAGCACGTGGCCCACCCGAACTCATGTCGTACTTGGATGACAGACTCGTCCGTGTTTCACGTGAAACGCGGATGGTGAAGCAGCGTTCAATTCGTGAGCTGCGCGGGTGTGAGGAAGCACTGACGGCGAAGCGACGAGCAGGCCGAGCTCATCCGTTCGGCGATTCGAGTGTTCACATCACACCGAGGGGAAGTCGGACGAGTGCTTCGCTGCTGGTCCGCCATTGCGCGTCCGATGAAGCACATCATCATGCGGGTAGCCAGCGATCTGAGTACCGTCCGCACGGAGGGCTGATCGGCCCGGGAATACATGAAAAACAAACTGAACAACCGTGATTCTGATACCGCCCGCTCGTCGTCGCGGGCTCGCGTTTCATGTGAAACGAGTGAACCTCGAGAGGGAACATGAGGAGGTCTTGAGGATTGCAGCGGCACCCTTCCGAAGCGCCCCCACTCGGAGTGTTCCACGTGAAACACTCACGCTCGCGGCAGGTGCTGTCCGCGCGCCCGCATCCTGCCATCCGAGCCCAATGCGGACGTCTCACCCCAGAAGCGAGGCCCGAACCTCGCCGCGCCCCTTGCACGTGTCAGGCCCTCGCGCGCCCCCCGGCGGTCAGGGCCAGAGCTCCTTGAGAAGTGTCTTCCCGCCGCCCGGGACCATCGAGACCAGGCCGCTCACCTACACTGATCGCAGACCCACTCACTGCAGGAGGACCCGTTGAAGACGAGCCGTCGAGGAGGCCTGGGGCGAGGCCTCGGCGCCCTGATCCAGAGCACTGTAGAAGCCCCGGAAGAGAACGCGGAGGCCTCCTCCCCGAGGGACTCTGCGGTGCCGGTGAAGAGCGGCCCGAAGGCTGCCGCGGCAGCGGAGGCAACCACGACATCGACGCGGAGCACCGCGACGACCGAGACGCCAGGGGAGTCCAACGAGCCCGCCCCGTCGGCCTCGCAGCGGAAGACCGCGGGCCGAACGACACAGGCCGGGAAATCAACGGCTGCGACTGGCCGGAACGCCACGTCCGCCACGAAGGCAGGGCCCACCTCGTCGAAGCGTGCCTCGCGACCCGCGCAGCGTCCCGTCGACGTGTTCTTCTCCGCAGACTCCGAGGATGCACCCGCGGCGCGGCCGACCAAGGGGCGTCCGGCCATGCCGACGGTGAAGGCGCCCAGCAAGCGTGCCACCTCCGCGACGTCGTCGAGGAAGGAACCGGCGGACTCGACCGCGGACCCCGTCGCGACCGAGGGGACCGTGTCCGCGGACATCGCGGTCCTGCGGGAGATCCCGGTGGGGGACATCCACCCCAACCCGCGGCAGCCGCGTGAGGTGTTCGACGAGGACCACATGGCGGAACTGGTCACCTCGATCCGCGAGGTCGGCATCCTGCAGCCGATCGTCGTGCGCGAGGTGGACGGCCCCACCCCCTACGAGCTGATCATGGGCGAGCGCCGGTGGCGCGCCACCCAGAAGGCGGGTCTGGACACCATCCCGGCGATCGTCCGCCAGACCCCGGACCAGGACCTCCTGCGGGACGCCCTGCTGGAGAACCTGCACCGCTCCCAGCTGAACCCGCTCGAAGAGGCCGCCGCCTACCAGCAGCTCATGGAGGACTTCGCCTGCACGCAGGAGGAGCTCTCCCAGCGCATCGGCCGCTCCCGTCCGCAGATCTCCAACACGCTGCGGCTGCTCAAGCTGCCGCCCCTCGTGCAGCGTCGCGTGGCCGCCGGCACGCTCTCGGCCGGCCATGCGCGTGCGCTGCTCGGTCTCACGGACCCGTCGGACATGGAGCGTCTGGCGCAGCGGATCCAGTCGGAGGGCTTGTCCGTCCGGGCCACGGAGGAGGCTGTCGCGCAACTGCAGGGCGGGCTCCGGCCGGGCCGCACGCCGCGGCGCAGCACGGACGACGCCCGCCACGAGCGCCTGGACCACTACGCCACCGCGCTCACCAGCCGCCTGGACACCGCCGTAAAGATCACCCTCGGCGCGCGCAAGGGCCGCATCGCCATCGACTTCACCACCGTGGAGGACCTGAACCGCATCATGGACCTCATTCAGGACGGCGAGGACGGCAAGGGGAAGGGCAAGAAGTCCTGATCCGGACCTCCCGCGGACGGCGTCCACGGGCACCCGCCGCTTGTCCTGAAGATCGACGCGCGACGGCCCCGCCACCCTCTCGGGTGGCGGGGCCGTCGTGGTGAGTGGGGGAGGGGCTCAGCCGAGCAGGGCCGAGAACTCCTTCTCCAGCGCGGCCTTGGGCTTGGCGCCCACGGACTCGACGACCTTCTCGCCGTTCTGGAAGCCCACGACGAGCGGGATGGAGGTGACGCCGTAGCGCGCGGCGATGGCCGGGTTCTCGTCCACGTTGAGCTTGGCGATCACGGCCTTGCCCTCGTGCTCCACGGCCATGTCCTCCAGGACGGGCCCGAGCATGCGGCACGGGCCGCACCACTCGGCCCAGAAGTCCACGAGGACGGGCAGCTCGGACTGGAGGACCTTCTGGTCGAAGTCGGCGTCGGTGACGGTGATGGTGCTCATGGCAGCCTCCTGGGGGTTGTTCTGTGTCTGACGGGGGTGGACAGGGGTGTTATCGACATGACTCATGACGCTCGGTCAGGGGTGATGAGTCAGTGGCTCATGCCGGAACCGCGTCCGACTCCGGGCCGGCCGGCGCGGCCTCCTCCACGTCGGCCACGGTCGCGAGGTAGTGCTCCACGTCCTGGGCGGCCACGCAGCCCGAGCCGGCGGCGGTGATGGCCTGGCGGTAGGTGTGGTCCGTGACGTCGCCGGCGGCGAAGACGCCCGGCTGGGAGGTCCGCGAGGACGGATGGTCGATGCGGATCGTGCCGTGCTCCGTGAGCTCCACCTGGCCCTGCACCAGGTCCGTGCGCGGGTCCTGGCCGATGGCCACGAACAGGCCGGTCACGTCCAGCGTGGACGCCTCGCCGGTGCGGGTGTCCCGCAGGCGGAGGGTGTTGACCTTGTCGTCACCCGTCACCTCCGTGACCTCGGTGTTCCAGCGGAACTCGATCTTCTCGTTCTCCATGGCCCGGTGGGCCATCACCTTGGAGGCGCGCAGCTCGTCCTTGCGGACCAGCACGGTCACCTTGGACGCGAACTTCGTGAGGAACAGGGCCTCCTCCATGGCGGAGTCGCCGCCGCCCACGACCGCGATCTCCTGCTCGCGGAAGAAGAAGCCGTCGCACGTGGCGCACCAGCTGACGCCGTGGCCGGAGAGGCGCTCCTCGCCGGGAACGCCGAGCTTCCGGTAGGCGGAGCCGGTCGTGAGGATGACCGCGTGGGTGCGCAGCTGGGTGCCGTCGCCGAGCGTGAGCACCTTGGGGTTCGACGTCAGGTCGGCCTGCACGACGTCGTCGTAGACCACCTCCGTGTTGAACCGGCGGGCCTGGGCCTCGAGGTTCGCCATCAGCTCGGGCCCCTGCACACCCTCCGGGAAGCCCGGGAAGTTCTCCACCTCGGTGGTGTTCATCAGCTCGCCGCCCGCGGTCACCGCCCCGGCCACGAGGACGGGGGAGAGGTCGGCGCGGGCGGTGTAGATCGCCGCGGTGTATCCGGCGGGGCCGGATCCGACGATCACGACGTTGTGGACGCTCGGGTCCTGGGCGGTGGGGGCCACGGGTTCCTCCAGTGGATCGGGGTGGTGGGCGCTCCTCCAGGACAACGGCGGAGCCTCCGGCGGGTATTCCGCGGTGTCGGGGCCGCGGTGCGACGACGTCCGGCGACGGCGGCCGGAAGGTCCGGCGCGCCGTCGCCCGGGCGCGGGGTCAGCGGACGGCGATCTCGCCGAGGCGCAGGCCGAACGGGAGGTCCGACGTCGTGCCCTCCAGCTGGGGCAGCGAGGTGAGGCTGACGATCACGTACTCGGCCTCGGCCTCGGTGCCCTCGAACGGCACGGGGATGGAGACGGTGTCCTGGTCGAAGGTGCCGTTGCCGATCTCCTGGGCGTTCGCGCCCTCGGGGGAGTCGGCGATGTAGGCGAACCAGGCGCCACCGGTGGCCCCCGTGCTCTGCAGGGTCACCTCGTTCACCTCGGTGCGCTCCTCGAGCTGGACCACGAGGTTCATGCTCTCCACATAGCCGCCGAAGTTCGGCCGTGCGTAGGCGAAGGTGCGCCACACGGTGGTGGGGTCGCCGTCGATGAGGTTGCTCAGGTCCGCGTCGTGCTCGGCCTCGTGCTCCGGCAGGTCCGGCACCGAGCGCAGGGCCTGGACGGGCTGCGGGGCGGCCGCGGCGCTCTCGCTGGTCGGGGTGGGGGAGGGGCTGGTGCTCTCCGACGGCGACGGGGTGTCCGATGCGGACTCGGACGACCCGGACCCGGACGACGCGGCCGCGGCCTGCGGGGTCGGCCCGCCGCGCAGGTTCTGGGCCAGCAGCACCCCGCCCACGACGAGTGCGGCGAGCAGGCCGACCACGAGGACCAGAGCCAGCGGACCGCCGCCGCGCGTGCGGCCGTGGCCGTCGCCCGGGTCGGCCACCGTGGCGCCGTCACCACTCCCGGTGGTGGCCGGGGCGGCCAGGACATCCGGAGCCGCGGCGGCGGCCGTCGAACCGGCAGCCGCGGCACCCGCCGCCGTTGCGGCCCCGGCCGCGGCAGCCACCGGAGCGGCCGTGCCGCGCGACTCCTCACGGACGGTGGGCGCGGACTCGGCCACGATCGCTCGGCGGGGGACGGGGCGCTGGCGCCGCACCGGGATCGCCTCGGTGTCCGGGGCGACCGGCTCCGGCGCGTCGGTCTTCTCGGCCGCCACGGGCTCGACGGGCTCGGTGGGCGGCATGGCCCCGTCGGCATCGGCGTCGGTGGCCTGCGCGGCGGCGGCCCCCGCCGCGACAGCCGGGAGTGCGGCGGTGCCCGCCTGGGCCTCGCGCTTCTCAGCCTCGCGCTCCGCGGCCTCGCGTTCCTGGGCCGCGCGCTTCTCAGCCTCGCGCTCCGCGGCCTCCCGGGCGCGCTCCTCCTCGGCACGACGGCGGGCCTCGGCCCGGCGCTCGAGCTCGCGGCGCTCGGCCTCCTCCCGCTCCGCGGCCAGCCGGGCCTGCTCGGCCTCCCGCTCGCGCGCGGCCCGCTCCTCAGCCTCCTGCTCCGCCTGGCGACGGGCGCGCTCGGCCTCGGCGCGGCGCTCCTCCTCGGCACGCTCCTCCGCCTCCCGACGCTCGCGTTCTGCACGCTCGGCGGCCTCCTTGCGCTCCCGCTCGGCCCGCTCCGCGGCCTCCCGTTCGGCGCGTGCCTTCTCCTCGGCCTCCTTGCGCTCGCGTTCTGCACGCTCGGCGGCCTCCCGCTCCGCGCGCTCGCGCTCCTCCTGCTGCTTCCGGGTGGCGGCGTCCGCCGCGGCCAGGGCCGACGCCCCGGCGGCCGCCTTCGCCGCGGTGCCGTCGGAGGGACGGACCCGCTCGGCGAGGCGCTCGGAGAGGCGGTTCAGGAACCCGGGACGACGCTGGGCCTCGTCCTCGTCCGCGCGGAGCCGGCGGTCGAGGTCGGTGTAGTACGCCTCGTCGTCGTCGTAGGCGTGGGGGTCTCCGGTCCGCGACTCGCCGAACAGCTCGGAGCCGAGGCTGTCCGTCTGGAACGGCTCCACGTACAGCTCCTGCGGGTACGCCAGACCCAGCAGGACGTCCGGGTCGGGGTCCCCGCCGGCGATCAGGTACGTGCGGCCCTCGGACAGCCCCAGGTCGAGCACCTGCACGTCGTCGGTGCGCTCGCCCGTGGCCAGCTCCCGCGCGGACGAGGCCACCTGCGTGGCGTTCTCACGTGAGGCCACGAGCACGGTGACGCGGCGGTTGAGCACCTGGTCCGTGCCCAGGAACACCATGTCCTGGTCCGCGGACGTCACCACGTGCTGGGTGATGCGATAGCGGCCGCCCAGGACGGCGCCGACGGCGATGGGCTGGGGCACGGGCTCTTCTCCTGACGACGGGGTCGGAATCCGATGATACGTGGCGTGGCCGTCGCGGCCAGAGATCAGCCGACGCGCAGCAGACGACCCAGCGCCGGCACGCGGGCGACGAGCGGCCGGAGGGCGTCGTCCAGCTCGGGGAACCGCATGGCCCGCAGCACCATCAGGTACACCGGACCCATCGCCACGGCGGCCACCGCGCACGTGAGCAGCGCCGTCCCGATGGAGTTCCACGCGAACCCGCCGGTGTACCCGCCCAGCAGCCACACGACGACGACGCCCGCGGCCGCCGCGGCCAGCGCGGCCAGGCCGGTCTGGACGTGGGCACGCAGCACGGATGCGAGGCCGTAGTCCCCGAACCGGCGCACGGTGAGCACATGGGTCAGGACGAACTGGTACACGTACGAGACGGACGAGGCGACCGCGACCCACAGGGCCATGGACCACAGCGGCAGCAGCATCGCGCCCGCCCACGAGAGCAGCAGCATCAGGAGCGAGCCGCTGACCTGGACCACCATCGGCACCTTGGCGTCCTCGGCGGCGTAGAACACGCGCAGCAGGTAGAAGGAGCCCGAGCGGAACGGGATGGACAGCGCCAGCGCGAGCAGGACCGAGCCCACCGCGACGCCGGCCACCATCGCCGTCTCGGCCGTCGAGCCGAAGACGCGGCCCAGGGGGCCCGCCAGGACCACCACGCCGGCGAGGCAGAACATCAGCGGCACGGTGAACGCGCGCAGACCCTGCGCCGTCGTGCGCCGCACCGCGGACATGTCCTGGCGGCCCATGGCGCGGGCCAGCCGGTTGAAGAGCACGGTGGCCAGGGAGAGCACGAACACCGAATGGGGCAGCACGGCCATCAGCATCGCCATGTTGTACGCGGCCACACCGGGGATGGCCGCCTGCGCCATCTCGGCGCTCCAGGTCTCCGTGCCCGGGATGCGCAGCTCGCCGCGGTCGCGGGCCTCCGTGGCGGAGGTGACGTACCGCTGGCACAGCAGGAGCACCACGTTCGTGGCGACCATCGTGACCAGGGTGTACCCGGCGATCCGGCCGGTGTCCCGCAGGCCGATGCCCTTCCAGCCGAACCTCGGGCGCAGGCCCAGGCCGAGCCCGCGCAGCGGCAGGAAGAGGATCACGGCCTGCAGCACGACGCCCAGGGTGTGGCCGCCGGCCAGCACGACCGTCTGCGCGGTCGTCCACCCGGCGAGGTCGTCCCCGGCCCGGTACGCCCCGAACATGCCCAGATACAGCACGATCGCGCCGATCGCGACGACGTTGTTCAGCACCGGCGCCCACATGTAGGCGCCGAAGCGCCCGTTGGCGTTGAGCACCTGCCCCACCAGTGCGTACATGCCGTAGAAGAACACCTGGGGCAGGCACCACAGGGCGAACACGGTGGCCATCTCGAGCTTCTCCGGCGACCAGCCGCGGGTCAGGGCCGTCATGAGCGGGGCCGCCGCCAGCATGACCACCACCGTGCCGGCGAGCATCACGAGCGTGCCGAGCGTCATCAGGCGGGAGGTGTAGTCCGCGCCCCGGTCGGCGTCGCGGGCGTGCTTGATCAGCTGCGGCACCAGCACCACGTTGAACACGCCGCCCACCAGGAGCAGGTAGATCACGTTCGGCAGGGAGTTGGCGATCTCGAAGATGTCGGCCATGTCCGCGGACAGGCCGATCGCCACCGTCACCAGCGTCGCACGGACAAGGCCCAGCACGCGGGAGAGGAGCGTGCCGGAGGCCATGATCGCGGTGGACCGGCCGGCGCGGCGCTCACCCTCGGGGGTCTCGTCCGCGGGGTCCGCCGCGGGCGGGGCGGCCGGATCCGTGGCGGGGGCGGGGTCCGTCGTCGTCGGCTCCTCGTCGGCGACGCCGGCGTGGGCGGGGTCCTGCGCTCGGCGCGGGGCGGGTCTGCTGCTCAAGGGTCACCCAATCGTGGTCGGAAGGCCCCGTGCCGGGGGCGGCGGATCAGGGGCGGGAGCCCCGGGCACCGCCCGGGGGGAAGTGCTGATCGACCACCTGGCGGGCCAGGTCGACGATCCGGCGCTCGTTGGCGAAGGAGAGGCGGCGCGCGACGTCCTCGAGGCGCACCCACGCGACGTCCACGGCCTCGTGGTCCGGGTCGTTCTCCGTGGTCAGCTCGCCGCCCGTGGCGCGCAGCAGGAAGTGGTGCACGGTCTTGTGGACGCGGTGCCGGGCGACCGTGAACCAGTAGTCGATCGCGCCGAGCGGCTCGAGGATGTGGCCGGCGATCCCGGTCTCCTCCTCCACCTCGCGCACGGCCGCCTGCCGGTGGTCCTCCTCACCCTCGGGATGGCCCTTGGGCAGGCACCACTCGAGCCGGCCACCGCGGTTGTAGCGGGCGATCACGGCCACCTCGAGGCCGCCGTCGTGCTCGCGGACGATGACGCCGCCGGCGGAGACCTCCTCCACCGTGGGCAGGGAGGCGGCACCGGCGGAACGGGGTCCCGCGGGGGCCGGGGTGACGGGGCGCAGAGGCGGCTGCGGCCGGCGACGCCACGCCCCCAGCGCGGAGGGCAGGGGGGCGCCCCGGTGCGCGGAGGGATCGGGGCGGGTCATGCCGTCAACTCTAGCCCGGCCCGCGCGGGCCCGTGCCGGGACCGTCTGGCACCCTTGTAGGCATCATGGATCTGACCACCGCCACCCACGCGCTGCCCCCCGGCTTCCCCGCGGACGCCACCCTGCCCGCCGTCGTCGTGGAGCTGGGGCGGAGGTTCGAGGCCGCCGGCCACGAGCTCTCCCTGGTGGGCGGCCCGGTCCGCGACCTCTTCCTGGGGCGGACGTCGCCGGACCTGGACTTCACCACGGACGCCGACCCGGACGCCTCCGAGGCCGTGGGCGCCGGCTGGGCGGACGCCACGTGGGACGTGGGGCGGCGGTTCGGGACCATCGGCTTCCGCAAGGCCGGCTGGCAGCTCGAGGTCACCACCTACCGGGCCGAGCAGTACGACCCGGCCAGCCGCAAGCCGCAGGTGGCCTTCGGCGACAGCCTCGAGGACGACCTGCTGCGCCGCGACTTCACCGTCAACGCCATGGCCCTGCGCCTACCCGCCCTCGAGCTCGTGGACCCCTTCGGCGGCATGCGGGACCTGCACGCCGGCGTGCTGCGCACCCCCGGCACCCCCGAGGACTCCTTCTCCGACGACCCGCTGCGCATGATGCGCGCCGCCCGGTTCGCCTCCCAGCTCGGCTTCGCCGTGGCCCCCGAGGTGGAGGAGGCCATGACCGCGATGGCCGAGCGGATCACGATCATCTCCGCCGAACGCGTCCGCGAGGAGCTCGTCAAGCTCGTGTGCGGGGCGCACCCGCGCGCCGGACTCGACCTGCTCGTGCGCACCGGCCTGGCCGACCACGTCCTGCCCGAGCTGCCTGCCCTGCAGCTCGAGTCGGACGAGCACCACCGCCACAAGGACGTCTACGCCCACTCCCTGACCGTGCTGGAGCAGGCCATGGAGCTGGAGGGCGAGTACGCGCCGTCGACCCCCGACCCCGTGCTGCGCCTGGCGGCGCTGCTGCACGACGTCGGCAAGCCGGCCACGCGCCGCTTCGAGAAGGGCGGGGCCGTCACCTTCCGGCACCACGAGACCGTGGGCGCCAAGCTCGTCCGCAAGCGGCTGCGCGCCCTGAAGTTCGACAACGACACGATCAAGGCGGTGGCCCGCCTGGTGGAGCTGCACATGCGGTTCTACGGCTACGGCGACGCCGGCTGGACCGACTCCGCCGTCCGCCGGTACGCCCACGACGCCGGCGACCTGCTGCCCCGCCTGCACGCGCTGACCCGCTCGGACGTGACCACCCGCAACCGGCGCAAGGCCGAGCGGCTGGCCCACGCGTACGACGACCTCGAGCGGCGCATCGCCGAGATCGCCGAGGCCGAGGAGCTCGCCGCCGTGCGGCCGGACCTGGACGGGCAGCAGATCATGGCGCTGCTGGGGATCCGCCCGGGCCCGGTGGTGGGCCGGGCGTACAACCACCTGCTGGAGTGGCGCCTCGACGAGGGGCCGCACGAGCCGGCCGAGGCCGAGGCGGAGCTGCGGCGCTGGTGGGCCGAGCAGCCGGAGGCCCCGCAGGACTGAGGCGGCGCGGCGGACCTTCCACCCGTCGTCGGGCCGGGACCACACTGGCCGCATGGCTGAGAAGAAGACCGAGAAGAACGGCGCCCCCATGGGCCCCGGCACCTCCAACATCAAGGACCCCGAGGTCTACGAGGCGCTGCGCCGCGAGGGCGCGAGCGAGGAGAAGGCCGCGCGGATCGCCAACGCGTCCGCCCGGGACGGCCGGGACGAGGTCGCCGAGCGCGGCGGCGAGGCCGGCTCCTACGAGGACTGGACCAAGGACGAGCTCGCGAAGCGGGCCCGCGAGCTCGACATCGAGGGCCGCTCCACCATGACCAAGGACGAGCTCATCGAGGCGCTGCGGAACCACTGACCGGCGCCCGCCCCCCGCTTCCGGGGCGGAAACCGGTGCTGTGGGAGCGGAATACCGCCGGAAACCGCCCCCAACGCGGTGGGGTGGGCGGGGATAGCCGGAGGCTTTGGCCCATCCAGGTCCGGATGGAATGATCGACCGCTGTGAGTTCCGACCAGCGCCCCGCGCCCGTGCCCCGCCATGCCCTGTCGCCCCAGGACGGCGTGCCCGCCGTCAAGGTCGGCACGCGGGTCAGCCGCGGCCCCGGCCGGGTGACCGCCCTCGACGGGCTGCGGGGGATCGCGGTGCTCGCCGTGCTCGTCTTCCACGCCTGGCCCACCTTCCTGCGCGGCGGGTTCGTGGGCGTGGACATGTTCTTCGTGCTCTCCGGCTTCCTCATCACCACCGGCCTGGTCCGTGGTGTGGACGCGGGCCGGGGCGTGGCGCTGGGCACCTTCTGGATGAAGCGCGTCCGACGCCTCATCCCGGCCATGCTGATGGCGCTCGTGGGCACCACCGCGCTCGCGTGGCTGGCGGTGGACGAGTTCCCCGCGGGCCTGGGCCGCCAATGGTTCGGCGCCCTGACCTACACCAGCAACTGGGTGATGATCCTCGAGGGCGGGGACTACTTCAACCGCGCCTCGCCGCCACTGTTCGAGCACCTGTGGTCCCTGGCGATCGAGGAGCAGTTCTACATCCTCTGGCCCCTGCTCCTCTGGGGGCTGCTCCTGCTCACCTGGCCGCCGCGCAGCACGGTGAACTCGGGGCGGGTGGCGGACCGACGTCGTATCCTCGCGGTCGCGGTCGCGGCCGTGGCCTCCGCGGCGTGGATGGCCTGGGGCTCGTGGCACGGGTTCGAGCAGGCCCGCCTCTACTTCGGCACGGACACCCACGCCTTCGGCCTGCTGTTCGGCGCGTGCGTGGCGATCGGCCTGGCCCATGTGCCCCGGCCCGAGCACGGCGGCCCCGAGCCGCGGACCTCGGCCACGCGGGTGGCTGTCGCGTGGGGCGCCGTCGCGGTGCTCGCGGCAGGCTTCGCCCTGGTCGACGGCGGCCACGCGAGCACGTACCGCGGCGTGCTGGCGGGCCTGTCCGCCGTCGTCGCGTTCATCGTCTGGCACGTGGTGCAGGGCGACCGGCGCGACTCGCTCTCTCGCGCGCTGGGCAACGGGTTCCTGCGCTGGTGGGGGCGCCGCTCCTACGCCGCGTACCTGTGGCACTGGCCGCTGCTCGTGATCATGCGCGTGATGGTGCCCGTGGACGCCCCCGGGTGGGTCGAGCCCGTGGCCGCCGGCGCGATCCTGCTGCTGACCGCCCTGATCGCCGACCTGAGCACCCGGCTGATCGAGGAGCCCATCCTCCACGAGGGGTTCACGGGTGCCTTCGGTCGCTGGGGCGTAGCCGCTCGGCGGGCGTTCACGGGCGGGGCCGGGCCGATCGGCCGGCTCGCGGCCGCCGCCACGGCGCTGGGGCTCGTGGCCGTCCCCGCGGCGGCCGTGGCCGCCGTGGTGCACTCGCCCGCGCAGACCCAGCTCGAGCAGGACATCGCCCAGGCGGAGGAGTCCCTCAAGGCCGCCCAGGCGGCCCAGCAGGCGGCCCGCGAGTCCCGGGCGGCGGAGCAGTCGAAGCGGGCCGAGGCATCGGCCTCGGCCTCGCCCGGCTCGGCCGCCCCCGGGGACGCGGAGGGCTCCGCCGGTGCGACGTCCTCGCCCGGGTCGTCCGCCGAGCCGTCCGGGCTCGGGCTCGGCGACCCGGCTGTCACGCGCCCCACGTACTCCAAGGAGCAGCTCACCGCGGCCCTGCCGCCGTCCGAGCTCGGCCCGGACGTCACCCTGATCGGCGACTCCGTCTCGCTCTCGGCCGCGCCCACGCTCCTGGAGCAGCTGCCGGGGATGCTGCTCGAGGCGGAGGTGGGCTACCAGATCTGGGACGCCGCGGACGAGATCGAGAAGCTCAAGGCGGACGGCCAGCTGAGCGACGTCGTCGTGGTGGCCCTGGGCGCCAACGGCACCACCCACCGGGGCGACTGGGAGAAGATCCTGGCGGCCGTCGGCGAGGACCGGCTGCTCGTGCTCGTGGTGCCGCACGGCCCGATGGACTGGATCGCGGACGTGCAGGTGCAGATGGAGGCGCAGGCCGAGGCCCACCCGGACCGGATCGTCCTGGCGGACTGGGACGCCGCGGCGAAGCAGCACGTCACGGACTTCTCCGCCGACGGCGTGCACCCCCGCGCCGACGGCCAGGCCATGTACGCCCAGCTCGTCCGGCTCACCATCGAGGACCGGCTCGGCGCGCGGCGCTGAGCGCGGTGGCCGGGGCGGCACGCGCCCCCACGACGACGCCGGCCCGTCACCTCCACGGGGAAGGTGACGGGCCGGCGTCGTGCGCGGTCCGCGGGGACCGGGCGGGTCAGCGCTCGATGTCGCCGCGGATGAAGGCCTCCACGAGCTCGTGCGCCGCGTCGTCGTTGTGCTGCACGGGCGGGGACTTCATGAAGTAGGACGAGGCCGAGAGGATCGGGCCGCCGATGCCGCGGTCCAGGGCGATCTTCGCAGCGCGCACGGCGTCGATGATCACGCCGGCCGAGTTGGGGGAGTCCCACACCTCGAGCTTGTACTCGAGCGAGACCGGGGCGTCGCCGAAGTTGCGGCCCTCGAGGCGCACGAACGCCCACTTGCGGTCGTCGAGCCAGGCCACGTAGTCGGACGGGCCGATGTGCACGTCCTTCTCGCCCAGCTGCGCGGAGGTGTTGGAGGTGACGGCCTGCGTCTTGGAGATCTTCTTGGACTCCAGGCGCTCACGCTCGAGCATGTTCTTGAAGTCCATGTTGCCGCCCACGTTGAGCTGGTAGGTGCGGTCCAGGGTGACGCCGCGGTCCTCGAACAGCTTGGCCATCACGCGGTGGGTGATGGTGGCGCCGATCTGGGACTTGATGTCGTCGCCCACGATCGGCACACCCGCGGCGGTGAACTTCTCGGCCCACTCCGGGGTGCCGGCGATGAACACGGGCAGGGCGTTCACGAACGCGACGCCGGCGTCGATCGCGGCCTGGGCGTAGTGCTCGGTGGCCCGCTGCGAGCCGACGGGCAGGTAGCAGACCAGCACGTCCACCTCCGCGTCGCGGAGGGCCTGGGCCACGTCCACGGGCTCGGCCTCCGACTCCTCGATGGTCTCGGCGTAGTACTTGCCGAGGCCGTCCAGGGTGGGGCCGCGCTGGACGGTGACGTCCGCGTGGGGCACGTCCGCGATCTTGATGGTGTTGTTCTCGGAGGCGGTGATGGCCTCGGACAGGTCGAGGCCGACCTTCTTCGCGTCCACGTCGAACGCGGCCACGAACTCGAGGTCGGACACGTGGTAGTCGCCGAACTGCACGTGCATCAGGCCTGGGACCGTGTCCGTGGCCTTCGCCTCGCGGTAGTACTCCACACCCTGGATGAGGGATGTTGCGCAGTTGCCCACGCCGGCGATGGCGACGCGGATGGGATTGGTGGCCACGGTCTGGTTCTCTCCTCGACTGTCCGGAACGGGTGCGGGCACGCGGCGCGCGCAGGGGGGCCCACACCGTTCGGCGGGGCGCTCACCCGGGGATCAACCCCGCCAGTCTACGACCGACGACGGCGGCCCCGCCCGTCCGGTGTCCGGGCGGCTTCCTAGGATGGGGGCATGAGACCGGCCCCCGCGCACGCCGCGACCCCCAGCGAGCCGCCCACTCACGCCGCGGACGGCGCCCCGAGCGACGCCGTGGCCGCCCCGGGTGTCCCCGCCGGGCGTTCCGCTGACAGCGCACCGTCCGGGACCCTGCCCGCCCCCGGCGAGCGCGGCGGACGCTTCCAGCTCGCCGGCGGCCTCGCGGCGAACGGCCCCGGACGGGGGACCGGCTCCTGGGCCGGGCCCGTGGCGCTGACGGGGCTGCTGGTGGCTCTGGCCGCCGTCGTGACCGTGCTGCAGAAGTCGCCGTGCCTGCTGCACGGCTGGGGCGCCCCGGACGTCTACTACGCGGGCTGCTATTCGGACTGGGCCGCGCTCTACGGCGGGCGCGGGTTCGCGGCGGACCCGTGGGCGCCGTTCCGGGCGGGCTCCACGTTCGAGTACCCCGTGCTGATGTCCGTCGTGGGCTCGGTGGCGGCCTGGATCACGCAGGCGCTGCCGTTCTCGCCGGAGCAGGGCACGGTGGTGTTCTGGCTCGTGAACCTCGGGTTCGTGGTGGTGCTGTGGGCCGTCGTCGCGGTGCTGACCGTGCGGATGGCGGGGCGTCGGTGGATGGACGGGCTCATGGTGGCCGTGGCCCCGGGGATCGTGCTGGCCGGCACCATCAACTGGGACCTGTGGGCCGTGGCCCTGCTGGCGTGCGGCATGTACGCGTGGTCGCGCGGCCGGTCCCTGACGGCGGGGGTGCTGTTCGGCCTCGGCGCGGCCATGAAGCTGTATCCGCTGCTGATCCTGGGGCCGCTGCTGATCCTGGCGGTGCGCTCGCGGCGGTGGCGGCCGTTCCTGCTCGCGGCCGGGGGCACGGTGGCGGCGTGGGCGGCGGTCAACGTGCCGCTCATGGTCGTGAACTTCCAGGCGTGGTCCGTGTTCTTCACCTTCTCCGGCGAGCGCGGGCCGGGCCTGTCCAGCGTGTGGCACGCGTGGGACGTGACCGCCGCGCAGGCCGGGTGGGCGTTCGTGCCGGAGGACTCCCTGACCCTGCTGGCCTACGGCACCTTCGCGGTGTGCTGCCTCGGGATCTTCGTGCTCGGCGTGCGGGTGCGGCACACCCCGCGGCTGGCCCAGCTGACGTTCCTGGTGGTGGCGGCGTTCGTGCTCACCAACAAGGTGTACTCACCGCAGTTCGTGGTCTGGCTGATCCCGCTCCTGGCGCTCGCCCTGCCGCGCTGGCGGGACTTCTGGGTGTGGCAGACGGTGGAGGCGCTGCACTTCTTCGCCGTGTGGATGTACCTGGCCAAGGGGGTGGCCGAGACCCCGCCGCAGCACTCCATGGACGACTCCGTCTACGTGGCCGCGATCCTCGCGCACATGCTCGCGGTGCTGTGGCTGTGCGGGCGCGTCGTGTGGGAGATGCTGCACCCGGCGGAGGACCTCGTGAAGCGCGACCACGGCGGCCACCCGGACACCGACCCGCTCGCCGGCGCGTACGCAGGCCCGGCCCGGGGCCGCTCAGGCCAGCCGGCCGCGGTTCAGGCGTAGTCCCAGCGGTGGATCGGGCAGTCCGGGGACGACGGCGGCGTGCTCGTCCCCGCCTCGGCGGCGCCGCCCTCGCGGGGTGGCGGGCAGACGCACTGCGCCCCGGAGGCGGCCGTGGCCGCCTTCATCTGTTCGCGCCAGATCACGTGGGGGTCGGTGGCCGGGTCCGCGGCCGCGCCGGGGTGCGCCGGACGCGTGGCGCCGTCGTCGTGGGCGGGGGTGCGGGCCGCGTCCCCGTCCCGGGTGAAGCCCATCCGCACGATGGCCCAGCCGCCCACGGTCCACGCCACCAGGAGGAAGACCCCCACGGCGACGGCGATCATGATGTCCACGGCGGGCTCCTCCTGCGCTGACGGGGCGGGCGATGCGGCGGGCCCGCTTGCGGGCCAGGGTAGTCGGACGGATGGTGGGGCGCGGTACGGTCGGGTCATGACCCCCGTGACCCGTGACACCGTCGCCGAGCTGCCCGCCCACCTGCGGGACCTGGCCGACTTCGTGACCGCCTCGCCCTCCAGCTACCACGCCGCGGAGGAGGTCGCACGCCGCCTGGAGGCCGTCGGCTTCACCCGCCTGGACGAGACGGCCGACTTCCCGTCGGCCCCGGGCGGCTACGTGGTGGTGCGCGACGGCGCGGCGGTGGCCTGGATCGTGCCGACGGGTGCCGGGGCGCTGGGCCGCCACGAGGGTGCTGAGGCGCGCGCGGCCGGGCCGGACGAGGCGGGGCAGAGCGCCGGCGTCGTGCCGGTGTTCCGCGTGCTCGGCGCACACACGGACTCGCCGGGGTTCAAGCTCAAGCCGAACCCGGCCACCGTGACGGCCGACGGCTGGGTGCAGGCCGGCGTCGAGGTGTACGGCGGCCCGCTGCTGAACTCGTGGCTGGACCGTGAGCTGCGGTTCGCCGGGCGTCTCGCCCTCGACGACGGCACGCAGGTGCTCGCCGCGACCGGGCCCGTGGGGCGCATCCCGCAGCTGGCCATCCACCTGGACCGCGAGGTCAACGAGGGGCTGACGCTGAAGCGGCAGCGGCACACGAACCCCGTCGTGGGGGCGCTCGCCCCGCGCGGCGAGGGCGCCGACGAGGCGGAGGCCGACGGTCTGGCCGCCCGCGTGCCCGGTGATGTGCTGACCGCGCTCGCGGCCGCCGCCGGCGTGGACCCGGCCGCGGTGCGCGGGCACGACGTCGTGGTGGCCGACGCCCAGGCGCCCGGACTCTTCGGGCTGGCGGGCGAGTTCTTCGCGTCGGGCCGGCTGGACAACCTGAGCTCGGTGCACGCGGGCCTCGTGGCGCTCGAGGAGCTGGCGCGCGAGCACGGCGGCGCCGAGGGGGCGATCGCGTACGAGGGGACCGTCGCGGGCGGGGTGGCCGGTGAGGCGGCCGGCGCCCCGGTGATCCCGCTGCTCGCCGCGTTCGACCACGAGGAGCTGGGGTCGGCGTCGCGGTCCGGGGCGGCCGGGCCGCTGCTCGAGGAGGTCATGGGGCGCGTGCTCGAGGTGCTCGGCGTGGCCGGGCAGGGCCGGGCGCGGGCGATCGCGGGGTCCTGGCTGCTGTCCGCGGACGCCGGCCACCTGGTGCACCCGAACTACGCCGAGCGGCACGATCCCGTGAACCACCCGCGCGTGAACCACGGCCCGCTGCTGAAGATCAACGCCAACCAGCGCTACGCCACCGACGCGGGGGGAGAAGCCGCGTTCGCCCGCTGGTGCGGCGTGGCGGGGGTGCCGTTCCAGGAGTTCGTCTCGAACAACGACGTCCCCTGCGGCTCCACCATCGGCCCGATCTCGGCGACCCGCCTGGGCATCCGGACCGTGGACGTGGGCCTGGGCCTGCTGTCCATGCACTCGGCGCGCGAGATGTGCGGCGTGCGGGACGTGGAGCACCTGGCGGCGGCCGTGCGGGAGTTCTTCCGCGGGGTGTGAGGCGCGGCATGGGGGGCGCCGCGAGCGGCGTGCGCGGGGCTGCGTCAGCCGGCGGAGCCTGGGGTCACAGCTGTCGGTAGGTGCCGACATTGACCAAGGGCGTGCCGTTCACGACGGCACTGCCGCGGCCGTTGACCGACACGCCGGCGAGGGTCGTGCTGCAGTTGCTGTACCACCCGATGATCGGCAGGGTGATGGTGCCTGAGACGGGGGCGGGTACCGGGGTGGAGAGCTTGCTGACGTAGCGGTAGTACTGGATTCTATTGTTGGTGTACAGGACCGGACTGCCGGTCCCGGAGACCTCACGGACGGGGGTGCTCCAGGACGGTGTAGCGCTGCTCGTCCAGGTGAAGGTGGTGGGGTTCTTCCCAGTCTCCATCGCATCCACCATGTCCTTCTGCACCAGGACGGAGGCGGTCACATCCGTCACCGTGGAGCCGGTGCGCACATTGGCGATCCGGTAGTAGGTATTGACGTCGTCCGTGGTGACGCTCAAGCGGGTCGAACCCGAGCCGCAGGCCGACACCGACGCGCCGGGCACGTCTGCTGTGGTGGCGCGGCGGACACTGAACACGCGGTCGATCCGCGGGGGAGGGCTGGCCGCCTCGGCGGGGGCAGCGGCGGCGGCGACGACGGTCGGCACCGCCCACGCGAGGCTGCTGGCGACTCGGCGGCGGGAGGGGACGGACTGGGACGGCTGGGGCGCTGCCGACGTGGACTCTGACATGGGATGCTCCGAAACGTGAGAGGGGTGTGACACAGGATGTGTGTCCTCCTTCCAAGGTACGTCGTCGTCGACCGAGGGCAAGCCCCGGCCGCCCCACGGCCCCCTAGGGGTGGCACCTCATCTGCGGAGGCGCAGTGCTGGTATTCTTGACGGGATCCCCTGCGTGCCGCCGAAGAGTGCGGATGCATGCGTAAGGGGAGAACGCAGAACCTCCTGCCGCGGAGAGACCGCGGCCGCAAGCCCAGAGGAGGTGGGTTCGCATGCGTGCTTATGAGCTGATGGTGCTGATCGACCCTGAGGTCGACGAGCGCACCGTGGAGCCGACCCTGAAGAAGTACCTCGAGGTCGTCACGAACGCCGGCGGCACCGTCGACAACATCGACGTGTGGGGTCGCCGCAAGACCGCCTACGAGATCCAGAAGAAGTCCGAGGCCATCTACGTGGTCGTCAACTTCCAGTCGGAGCCGGCCGCCACCCAGGAGCTGGACCGTCTGCTGAACCTCAACGAGACGATCCTGCGCACCAAGATCATCCGTCCGGAGGAGCAGAAGATCACCGCTGAGTGATCCTCGTACCGTGTCCGGAGGGTCTGAGAGCATCGGATCAGTCCCCGACGCCCCCACCGGAACCCCGCTGAGCAGTCCCGGATCCCCGGATCCGGTCACTGACCGGCAGAACCCCCGAAGACAGGAGTGACCATGGCAGGCGAGACCGTCATCACCGTGGTCGGCAACCTCACCGCCGACCCGGAGCTGCGCTTCACCCCGAACGGCGCGGCCGTCGCGAACTTCACCGTCGCGTCCACGCCCCGCACGTTCGACCGCCAGACCAACGAGTGGAAGGACGGCGAAGCGCTGTTCCTGCGCTGCTCGGTCTGGCGCGAGGCCGCGGAGAACGTGGCGGAGTCGCTGACCAAGGGCATGCGCGTGATCGTGCAGGGCCGCCTCAGGGCGCGCTCCTACGACGACCGGGACGGCAACCGTCGCACCAGCTGGGAGCTGGACGTGGACGAGGTCGGCCCGGCGCTGCGGTTCGCCACGGCCAAGGTCACCCGCGCCCAGCGCGGCGGTGGCGGCGGCGGTGGCTTCGGCGGCGGCCAGCAGGGGGGCGGCTTCGGCGGCGCCCCGGCCGGCGGCGGCTTCGGGGGGAACAACGACGGCGGCTTCGGCGGCGCCCAGCAGGGCGGCGGCTGGGGCGGCCAGCAGCAGGGCGGCGGCCAGGCCGCACCGCAGGACCCCTGGTCCGGCGGCGGTGGCGGCGGATGGGACACCCCGTCCTCCAACGAGCCCCCGTTCTGATCCTGCACTGACCGGGCGCGGCCCCCGCGGCCGCGACGGACACGGAACACCACGGACCTCTCCGTCCGGGCGCACCTTGCCCGGAGGGCCGCCCCGGCGGCCCATCCCACCCGCGACCCGGCACCGCCGGGCCGCACTGCACACGGCCCCGTGCCCCGCACGGGACGCCGCGTGATCCCATCCCGCAGAACCGTTCTGCGGGCTCCAGAGAACTCTGAAGGAGCACCACGATGGCGAAGGCTGAACTCCGCAAGCCCAAACCGAAGTCCAACCCGCTCAAGGCCGCCAAGATCACCGAGATCGACTACAAGGACGTGGCCCTGCTGCGCAAGTTCATCTCCGACCGCGGGAAGATCCGTGCCCGTCGCGTGACCGGCGTGACCGTCCAGGAGCAGCGCAAGATCGCCCAGGCCGTCAAGAACGCCCGCGAGGTGGCCCTGCTGCCCTACGCCGGCGCCGGCCGCGGCTGATCGAGCGAGCGAAGGAAGGAACACCCAGATGGCAAAGCTCATCCTGACCCAGGAAGTGGCCGGTCTCGGCACCTCCGGTGACGTGGTCGAGGTCAAGAACGGGTACGCCCGCAACTACCTGCTCCCGCGCGGTTTCGCCACCGTGTGGACCAAGGGCGGGGAGAAGCAGGTCGAGTCCCTGCAGAAGGCCCGCGCGGCCCGCGCCGTGGCGAACCTGGAGGACGCGCAGGCCCAGGCCGCGCAGCTCCAGTCCGCCACCGTGAAGCTCGAGCGCACCGCCGGTGCGGAGGGTCGCCTGTTCGGCGCCGTCCAGACCGCCGACGTCGCCGAGGCGATCGAGGCCGCCGGCCTCGGCTCCGTGGACAAGCGCTCGATCACCCTGCCGGCGCACATCAAGTCCGTGGGCAACCACGAGGCCCAGGTCCGCCTGCACGAGGACGTCATCGCGACCGTCCAGCTGCAGGTCGTGGCCGCCAAGGCCAAGAAGTGATCATCCGCTTCTGAGCCCGTCGCGCCTGCGGCGCGCACCCGAGGCCCCGGTCCGCTCTTCACGAGCGGGCCGGGGCCTCGTGCCGTGGGGGAACATGGAGGCCATGCCCTCCGCCCCACCGCCCTCCGACCCCGCCGGCTCGACGGCGGCCCCGCGCCCGCCGCTGTGGACGCGCCCGTTCATCCTCGTCAGCGCGACCTACCTGTTCGTGGCGATGATCTTCTACACGCTCATGACCGCGATGGCGCTCTACGCCGTCACGTCCTTCGGCGCGTCGGACGCGGAGGCCGGCGTCGTGGTGGGGGCGTTCGTGCTGGGCGCGGTCCTCACCCGCATGACGACGACGCCCGCCACCTTCGCGTGGGGGCGCCGGCGGGTCCTGCTCGTCGCCTTGGCCTGCTACGTCCTCACGACGGCGGCGTACCTCTGGGCGGACTCCCTGGCCACGCTGACCGCGGTCCGGCTGCTCAACGGCATGTGCTTCGGCGCGGCCGGCACCGTGCTGGCCACGGCCGTGCAGCGGATCGTCCCGCCCGTGCGCCGCTCCGAGGGCACCGGCTGGTTCTCCACGTCCATGACGCTCGCGGGCGCCGTCGGGCCGATGGTGGCGCTGCAGCTGAGCACGGCCCTCGGCTACGACGCCCTGTTCCGGGCGTGCATCGGCTTCACGGGCATGGCCCTGCTGATCGCCCTGTTCCTGCGCGTGCCCGAGCCGCCGCTGACGGGCCGGTTCCGGCTGCACCGGGCGGACGTGTTCTCCGCGGAGGTGGCGCCGGCGGCGGGCGTGGCCCTGGCCTCCGGGTTCATGTACGGCGGCATCCTCGCGTTCATGGCCACGTTCGCGCAGCAGCAGGGCTACCCGGCGATGGTGCCGAGCCTGTTCTTCCTGCTCTTCGCCGCGGGCACCATCGTGGGCCGCGCCGTCCTGGGTGTGCTGCACGACCGGCACGGGGACAACGCCGTCGTCTACCCGATCCTCGCGGGCATGGCCGTCTCCTACGCGGTGCTGGCGCTGTGGCGGGAGCCGGCGGGCATGCTCGTGGCCGGCGCCCTGCTGGGGCTGACCTACGGGCCCGTGGTGAGCGTGTTCCAGACCATCGCGATCAAGGTGGTCCGGCCCACCGAGATCGGCGTCGCCACGGGCACGTTCTTCCTGCTCCTGGACCTCGGCACCGGCCTCGGCCCCATGGTGCTCGGCGCGGTGGTGGCCGCCGTCGGGATCCCGGTGATGTACCTGCTCTCCGGCGGCGTCGGGGTGGCGCTGCTGCTCTACTACCGGCTCGTGCACGGCGGCCGGGCCATCGCCCGGCGCCCGTCCCCGGCCTGAACCGGGCGGCTCCGACGCGCGGACGGCGCCCCGCCGCTGCTCATGCGTCCCATCCCCCGATGTGCACGAGGGCGTCGCCGCGGTGCACCAGGGGTGCCTCGGTGCGGCCGATGACCACGCCGGTCAGCTCGGCCTTCACGTGCGCGAGGCGGCGGCCGAACGAGTTGTAGAGCGCGCCGATCCGGTCCCCGGCGCTCACTCGTTCGCCGAGGGAGACGTCCAGGTGCACGAGGCCGTCCGCGCGGGCGCGCACCCACGTGGACTGCCACACCAGGTACGGGGAGTCCTGCTCGCCGTCGACGACGTCGGGGTGCACGGCGGCGGTGTCCTCGCCGGTGGCGTCGGTCGCCTCGGGCACGTCCGTGGTCCGCTCCTCGGGGACCTCGCCGGGCAGCGGCCCGGGGGCGTCGACGACGGCGTCCGGCCCGGGCTCGGTGAGCCCGACGTCCGCGGGGTCCACCATGTCCAGGGCCGCGAGCACGCGCAGGACCCCGTCCACGCCGGGGGCGATCGCGTACTCGTCGAACCGCCAGGCCTCACCGGCCTCGTAGAGCAGCACGCGGGCGCCGGTCTCGCGGGCCGCGGCGCGCAGGGAGCCGTCCCGCAGGCGGGCGTGGAAGAGCACGGGCGCACCGAACGCCTCGGCGAGCGCGCGGGTCTGGGGGTCCTCCAGGTCGCACCGGATCTGCGGCAGGTTGGAGCGGCGGTCCGCGCCGGTGTGCAGGTCGATGCCCACGGTGCAGCGGCCGATCACCTCGGTCATCATCAGGTGCGCGATGCGCGAGGCGAGCGAGCCCCGGGCGGAGCCGGGGAAGGAGCGGTTCAGGTCGCGGCGGTCCGGAAGGTAGCGGTCCCCGGCCATCACGCCGAGCACGTTGACGATGGGCACGGCCAGCAGGGTGCCGCGCAGCTGCGTGGGCTGCAGGCGCTCCAGGACGCGGCGGACGATCTCGATGCCGGCCACCTCGTCCCCGTGGATCGCGGCGGAGACCCACACGGTGGGCCCGTCCTCGCGGCCGTGCAGCACATGCACGGGCAGGGTGACGTCCGCGCCGGTGACGAGCTGGGAGATCGGCAGGGACAGCTCGTGGCGGCGGCCGGCCGGGATCTCGACCCCGCCGAACGCGAAGGGGGCGCGGGCGGGGCGACGGCTCACGCGCGTCCCCGGTTCCGGCGGCGGACGCCGCGCGGCGGCTGCCCGCCCACGTACGAGGCGGCGGGGTCCACGAGGAGGCCGCCGGCGGCCAGCGCGGTGCGCCCCACGAGCATGCGGAAGCCCATCTCGTCCCGGTGGGTCAGGGTCACCTCCGCCTCGATCGTGCGGCCGGCCAGGGTCAGCGGCATGACGACGACGACGCGCTCCTGCGCCTCGCCGTTCGAGGAGCGGACCGCGCGCAGGTCGGCCACCGGCAGCTCGACCGTCCGCGCGTCCGCGGCCGAGGTCTGCCACGGGTGCACCTCGAACCGGACCCAGGCGGCGCCGTCGCGGGCGAACCGCTCGATGCCGAAGGCGTGGAGCGCCGAGGTGCGGGCACCGGTGTCGATCTTGGCCTTGATCCAGGGGGTGTGGGCGGCGGGCAGGCCGACCCATTCGCGCCAGCCCACCAGCCCCGGGCGAGCGGCGCCGTCGTCGGTGAGGGGCGCGCCGTGGGGGGCCGGGCCCGTGTGCTTAGATTCAGACACGCCCCTCATCCTCCCAGGAAAGCGGTCATGAAGCTCGCCATCCTCTCCCGTTCCCTGCGCGCCTACTCGACGCAGCGCCTCAAGACCGCGGCGCTCGAGCGCGGCCACCAGGTGAAGGTCCTGGACACCCTGCGCTTCGGCATCGACCTCAGCTCGGACGAACCCGATCTGATGTTCCGCGGCCGCCCCCTGTCCGACTACGACGCGATCCTGCCGCGCATCGGCAACTCGGTGACCTACTTCGGCACCGCCGTGGTGCGCCAGTTCGAGCAGATGGACGTCTACACGCCCAACACGGCCGCCGGGATCATGAACTCGCGGGACAAGCTGCGGGCCACCCAGATCCTCTCCCGCCACGAGATCGACATGCCCGCCACCGTGTTCGTGCGCAACCGCGGCGAGGTCTCCACGGCGATCGACATGGTGGGCGGGGCGCCCGTGGTGATCAAGCTGCTCGAGGGCACCCAGGGCATCGGCGTGATCCTGGCGCCGACCAAGAAGGTGGCCGAGGCGATCATCGAGACGCTGCACGGCACCAACCAGCAGGTGCTCATCCAGCGGTTCGTGGAGGAGTCCAAGGGCAAGGACATCCGCGCGCTCGTGGTGGGGGACCGCGTGGTGGCCGCGATGCGCCGCCGGGCCCAGGGGGACGAGTTCCGCTCCAACGTGCACCGCGGCGGCACCGTGGAGCGCGTCGAGCTCTCGCCCGAGTACGCGGAGACCGCCGTGCGCGCCGCCCACATCATGGGCCTGCGGGTGGCCGGCGTGGACATGCTCGAGGGCGAGCACGGCCCGCTGGTCATGGAGGTGAACTCCTCCCCGGGGCTGCAGGGCATCGAGGCCGCCACCGACCTGGACGTGGCCGGCGCGATCATCGACTACGTGGCGGACCAGGCCGGCTTCCCGGACATCGACGTGCGCCAGCGCCTGGCCGTGTCCACCGGGTACGGGGTCGGTGAGATCACCGTGCACGCCGGCTCCGGCTGGGTGGGCCAGTCCATCGAGGACTCCGAGCTGCTCGCGAAGGACCTGCAGGTGCTCACCCTGCACCGCGGCACCTCCGTGTTCCCCAACCCCGCGGACACCAAGGTCCTCGAGGAGGGCGACCGGCTGCTCTGCTTCGGCAAGACCGAGAACATGCGCGCCCTCATCCCCGCCCGCGCCCGCCGCCCCAAGCGCGTGCGGAAGCTGCCGGCCACCCCGATCCTCGCCTCCGTGGCCGAGGAGGCTCCGGCGCCCGAGGCGCCCGCCGACGACGCCTGAGCCCGGGCGCGGGGCTCAGCGGGCCGGGGCGAACGCGCCGATGCCCGTGAGGTGCCGGCCGAGCGTGAGCTGGTGGACCTCGTCCGTGCCCTCGTAGGTGCGCACGGACTCGAGGTTGTTCGCGTGCCGCAGCGGCGAGTGCTCCAGGGTGATGCCGTTGCCGCCGAGCATCTCGCGGGCCTCCCGCGCGATGCCGATGGCCACGCGGCAGTTGTCCAGCTTGCCGGCGGAGATCATGGCGGGGGTGAGCGGGCCGGCGTCCTTGGCGCGGCCGATCTGGTGCGCCAGCAGGTAGCCCTTGCCGATGGCCACGGCCATGTCCGCGAGCTTGGCCTGCGTCAGCTGGTGGGAGGCCAGCGGCACCCCGAACTGCTGCCGCTGCATCGCGTAGTCGAGGACGGCGTCGAAGGAGTCGCGGGCCGCGCCCATCGCGCCCCAGATGATCCCGTAGCGGGCCTCGTTGAGACACTGGAAGGGGCCCTTGAGCCCGACGGCGGAGTCGGCCGGCAGCATCGCGGAGGCGGGCAGGCGCACGCCGTCGAGGTGGATCTCGCACTGCACCGAGGCCCGCATGGACAGCTTCTGGGTGATCGCCTCCGCGCGGAATCCGGGAGTGTCCGTGGGGACCACGAAGCCGCGCACCCCGCGCCCGTCGCCGGGCTCGCCGGTCTGCGCCCAGATGATCGCGACGTCGGCCAGCGTGGCCAGCCCGATCCAGCGCTTGACCCCGTCGAGCACCCAGTCGCCGCCGGGCTCCTGGCGGGCCGTCGTCGTCATGGAGGCCGGGTCCGAGCCGGCGCCCGGTTCGGTGAGGCCGAAGCAGCCGACCGCCTCGCCGGCGGTCATGCGCGGCAGCCACTGCGCCTTCTGCTCCTCGGAGCCGTGCTTGTGGATCGCGCCCATCGCGAGCGAGCCCTGCACGGAGACGAAGGTGCGTAGGCCGGAGTCGCCGGCCTCGAGCTCCTGGGCGGCGAGGCCGTACTCCACCGCCGAGCGACCGGGCATGCCGTGGCCCTCGTAGGGCATCCCGAGCACGCCGAGACGGCCCAGCTCGGGGACGATCTCGCGCGGGAACACGGCGTCGTCGTACCAGCGGGCGATGTGCGGGCGGATGTGCTCGTCCACGAAGCCGCGCACCTTGAGCGCGACGGCCTTCTCCTCGGCGGAGAACAGGGAGTCCAGGCCGACGACGTCGGCGCGGCCGAGGAACGAGTCGGCTTCGGCGTGGAACGGGGTGGTCATGGCGGGGGTCCTCTCTGCGGGGTGGTCAGCGGGCGTCGAGCCAAGTGTTGACGGCCGCCGTGTCCGCACCGAGCGCGGGCGGCGCGTGGCGCGGGTGCGCGACGGGCGGGTCCCACTGCACCGGGTGGCGGAACTGCCGGCCGGCGGGGGCGCCGGAGCGGTCCTGGACCTCGACGGTCGGCTCGAGGCCGAGGGACTCGGCCAGCTCGACGCCCTCGGCGACGGTGGACACGAGGCCGACCGGGAGCCGCTCGGCCTGCAGCACGTCCCGCCAGTGGGCGGCCGTCTCGGCCGAGAGCGCATCCTCCAGGGCGGTGCGCAGCTCCTCGCGGTGCTCGACCCGGTCCGTGTTCGTGGTGAAGCGCGGGTCCTCGGCGAGCCCGGGGACGCCGAGGGCCGCGGCGAAGGTGCGGAACTGCGCGTCGTTGCCGATGGCGACGGCGAGCGGCGCGTCCCGGCACGCCAGCAGCTGATAGGGGGCGATCGAGGGGTGGTCGTTGCCCATCCGCCGCGGGACGACGCCGGCGCCGAGCCATGCCTGGCCCTGGTTGGCGAGCGCCCCCTGCAGCGAGGAGAGCAGGTTCAACCGCAGGTGGGCGCCCTCCCCGGTGCGCTCGCGGCGCAGCAGGGCGGCGAGCACGCCGGCGGTGAGGTCCTTGGCCGTGAGCACGTCCACCAGGGCGACGCCCGCCTTCATCGGGGCGTCCGGTTCGCCGGTGATGCTCATGAGCCCGCCCGCGGCCTGGACGATGAAGTCGTAGCCGGGCAGGTCCCGGCCCTCGCGGTCGCCGAAGCCGGAGACGGCGGCGTAGACCACGGACGGGTTCTCCCGCGCGACGTCGTCGTAACCCAGGCCGAGGCGCTCCATGGTGCCGGGCTTGAGGTTGTGGACCACAACGTCGGCCCGGGCGGCCAGGGCGGCGGCCCGCCGCTGGTCCTCGGGGTCCTTCAGGTCCCAGCCGACCGACTCCTTGTTGCGGTTCACGGACTCGAAGTAGGTGGCGCCCGTCGCCGAGCGGGGCGGGGCCCAGCCGCGGGTGTCGTCGCCGCGCTCGGGGTGCTCCACCTTGATGACGCGCGCTCCGAGGTCCGCCAGCGTCATGGTGGCGAGCGGGCCGGCGAGGACGCGGGAGAAGTCGGCGACGAGGACGCCGTCGAGGGGGAGCGAGGCCGGGGAGGGGGCGGTGGTGGCCGGGGGCACGGCGGACTCCTCACTGTGGCGGACGACACGACGACGGGTTCCACCCAAGCACCGTGCTTGCGTTCCGTCCAATGACTCTGGGGCGGGTCACTGACGTGCGTGAGTCATCGGTGCGGGGCGGCCGGGAGAGGTGGGCACGGGGAGGACCCGGGGCCGGGTGCGGACGCTGTCAACTTCGCCGTCCCCAGATCCGGGCACCTTGTCCACAGGAGTTGTCCACAGATGTGGAGGGTGTGGACGACGGTGTGGATAGGCGTGTACCAGGCGGTGTGATGAGGGCGCAAACGGGGGTGCTGTCAAGTCCGGTGGCCGGGCCGAAAGGGGGGGTGGAGAATCTTCCTCCACAGCACTGGGGATCGCATCGTCCCAGGTCAGAGCCGGATTCCGGGAGTGGTCGAGCGGTTGTCCCCAGCGTGGTCCCCAAGCGATCCACACGACACGCCGCCGAATCCACACGTTGTCCACAAGGCCTGTGGGAAACGCGGTTGCCCAGCCTCCACGGCGCGCGTAGTGTCGCGTGGTATCCCCAACGCGAGGGCGGGTATTGGCCGCAGGTGACCACTGACAGGCGCGCATCCGCTCGGACCGTCGCCCCGGGGACCGTCGCACCGTCCGCCTGCAGGAGGGTGCGGCGGCACGGGCGGTGACAACAGAGGAATCAGGGCCGGGAAGACCGGCGAGGGCCGCCGTCGTGCGGGCTGTGGGAAGGGAGTCTCCGGACGTTGACTGAGAACTACGGAGACTCGGGCTCCTACGACGGCGGCCGTTCCTCTGAACGCTTCCTGCCGCCCCAGGACCTGGAGGCGGAGCGCTCGGTGCTGGGCGGCATGATGCTCTCCAAGGACGCGATCGCGGACGTGGTGGAGCTGCTGCGCGGCCACGACTTCTACCGGCCCAGCCACGAGATGATCTACGAGGCGATCATCGACCTCTACGGCCGCGGTGAGCCCGCGGACGCCGTCACCGTGGCGGACCTGCTGAACAAGCGCCAGGAGCTCAGCCGCGTGGGCGGCCCCGCCGTGCTGCACGAGCTCATCCAGTCCGTGCCCACCGCCGCCAACGCGAGCTTCTACGCGGAGATCGTGGCGGAGAAGGCCGTCCTGCGGCGCCTCGTCACCGCCGGCACCAAGATCACCCAGCTGGGGTATCAGGGCGACGGCGAGGTCGAGGAGATCGTCAACGAGGCGCAGTCCGAGATCTACAAGGTGGCGGAGAACCGCCAGTCCGAGGACTACGTGCGCCTCGCGGAGATCATGGAGCACGCCGTCGACGAGATCGAGGCGGCCGGCAACCAGGGGGAGGGCCTGACGGGCGTCCCCACCGACTTCTACGACTTCGACGAGCTGACGCAGGGCCTGCACGGCGGACAGATGATCGTGATCGCGGCGCGCCCCGCCGTCGGCAAGTCCACGCTCGCGCTCGACTTCGCGCGGGCCGCGGCCATCCACCACAACATGGCCACCGTGTTCTTCAGCCTCGAGATGGGCAAGAACGAGATCGCCATGAGGCTCTTGAGCGCCGAGGCGACGATCGCGCTGCAGGACCTGCGCAAGGGCACCATCCGGGACGACCAGTGGTCCAAGATCGCCGCGACCGTGGGGCGGCTGAACGAGGCGCCGTTCTTCATCGACGACTCCCCGAACATGACCATGATGGAGATCCGCGCCAAGTGCCGGCGGCTCAAGCAGAAGAACAACCTCAAGATGGTGGTGCTGGACTACCTGCAGCTCATGAGCTCGGGCAAGAAGGTCGAGTCCCGTCAGCAGGAGGTCGCCGAGTTCTCGCGTGCCCTGAAGCTGCTGGCCAAGGAGCTCGACGTACCGGTGATCGCCTTGAGTCAGTTGAACCGTGGATCCGAGCAGAGGACGGACAAGCGGCCGCAGGTGTCCGACCTGCGTGAGTCGGGCTCGATCGAGCAGGACGCGGACATGGTGATCCTGCTGCACCGCGAGGACGTGTACGACAAGGAGTCCCCGCGCGCCGGCGAGGCCGACCTGATCGTGGCCAAGCACAGGAACGGGCCCACGAAGACGATTGTGGTGGGGTTCCAGGGACATTACAGTCGCTTCAGTAACCTCGCACAGGATGGTGGGGGTTCGGGCGGATTTTAGCCCGCCGGAGCAATTTTAGCCGTTTTATAATTCGGAGGCCTACGTGAAGTACCTTGACGAAGAAGAGATTATCACCATTCGCGAGAGGCTGGCCACGGGTCCTCTCGCTGGACAAGACTTCGGAGCCGTTAAGGCACTGCGTCCAAACGGGTTGGCGAGTGCCGTGGCTCGACAAACGACCGGATTGGGATCAGCGTTTAAGTACACTGACGTTTTAGACGTCGCGGCCACGCTTTTCTATGGAATGGCCCTGAACCACCCATTTGAGAATGGAAACAAGAGGACTGCGCTGGTCGTTCTACTCGTTTTCCTGCAAAGAAATCGAATCCTTTTGGTGGGTGCCAACGAGGATGAATTATATGAGATGTCGACCCAGGTGGCTGGCCACACTTTCCAAGGGGGCACCCCCGAGACCCACGATGTAGACGAAGAGGTTGCAAAGATCAGCGCCTGGCTTAAGACACGTACGCGGGCGCTTGAGAGAGGGGATCGCAGTCTTAAGTTCAAGGAATTCAAGTCTCAGCTCGAGGGACTCGGTTGTGAATTCGAAAAGCCCAAAAACAACTTTATTAAGGTCAGAAGGTCCGTTGGTGGGGCAACCTATACGGCGAAGCTGGGCTACCCGCGCCCGGACTTCAACGTGGGAGTGGCGGATGTAAAGCGCGTCAGGGCGAATTTAAGACTTGACGAGTCACACGGTTATGATTCTGGGGCGTTCTATGAGGATGATCTTGAGGCCGTGGTTGATAAATTTGTTAACGAGCACCGACTGGTCTTGGAGAGGCTTGCGCTGACCTAACACGCCGAGGTTTGGCAACTGTGAGCCCTTTGATAGCGGAGGTTTCAAAATCTGGGCCACCACCTCTCGGGGCGTTCGATCCCTCTTCAGCTCGAGGACGTGCAGATTGCCCTCGACGTCCATTGCGAGGATGTCGATGCGGGTGCCGTATGGCGTGGGCACCTCTCGTCCGATCACCAGCAAGGGCTCGCCCAATATCGTGGGGTCCTCGGCGAGGAACGCCTGCAACTGGGCCTCGGACGACATGCTGGTGTGAGCCAGAGGGCGCGGGGTCCCGCCATCGCCCATCCGCCACATCTTCATCTCGACGGGCATGGTGTTTACTCCTCAATCAGCTACACGGACTCGAATTTCATCCAATGACGAGCCAGGGTGAGCCGCTTAGTCGTTCCCGGCCGTGGCCCACCCGTCCAGCACGTTCCCGATGTGGTCGAACGCCGCGTCGGCGAGGGCCCAGCTGTGGGCTCGGGAGAACATCGCCCGTCCCTTCCGCAACTGTGAGAGAGCTAGCTTGCGTGCGGCGAGGAGCACTGCGGGGTGTCCGAGGAGAACGCCGATGTCCTCCCACCCGTGGACGGTGGCGCTCCACACCGGGCCGGTGGTCCGGTAGGTGTTCCGAGAGAAGAGGGGGCGGAGTTCGTCGTCGATCTCCAGGGAGTCGTGGACGTTTAGGACCATGGTCTGCTCCCACTCGCCGTCCTCGGTCCGGTCCTCGTAGAGGTACAACATCTCCACGTTGTGGATGCTCAGGGTCGCGAACCGGCGGTGGTTCCGTGTGCGGTTCGTGGAGGGCCACGCGCTGAGCACCCAGCCGCGCCCTTCCGTCTCCGTGGGGAGGGGGATCACGTAGTACAGGTAGCCGGCGATCGAGTCGACGGCCTCTGCGAGATGCGGGTGGGCTCGGACCGGTTCAGGGAGGCGTCCTCCGTCCGCGCCTCGTCGGGCGCGGGCCTCAACGATCCGCTGCGGGGCGATCTCCCGCTCCGCGGTCAAGGGATCGTCCCCGATCCACCTGGCTTGTTCCTCCTGGGTGACGATGAAGTCGAGGGGGGAGTCTCCGAACGGTTGGGCGAGCAGCGTGCGGTTACGAAGGCGGACGCCCGCGCGTCGCTTCTCCGTGATCATGTCCTGTTCGACCCGATCCAACTCCTCCGGAGGCACCGGGGTGAAGTTCACGGCCACGATGTCCTGCCACCGCCGGCGGTGGCTCGCGAACCGGGTGGCGGGATGGATGCTTTGGCCCACGTACTGATCCCCGTTCGAGAACTCGAGGACGTAGATCCCAGGGCCGACGCCGTCTTCGAAGATCAGCGAAGGTGCCAGCCCTGCTGGGGTCTCCCAGCGGCGGAAGGGCAACGGGGCGGAAACCATGGGGCCATGATGCCGCGCTGTGGCGAGCGGGGCACCCTGAGCACAGCTGTGGGGCGCTAACGCGTCCGGATGTTCGCCATCATGGAGCCATGACGTACGAACTGACGCCGGTGCGCCTGGAGGCGACCGTTCAGGACGCGGTGCGCACTCTGGGCCGCGGGCCGGTGTTCGAGCTGCATCTCTTCGGAGACGTTGGCCCGGAGTGGGGCGTGACCGGTTGGTCGGAGGAGGGCGGCCCTGTCCCGGACGCCCCAGGCCTCTACGCCGTGTACGCGAAGGACGTGTCCCGTGTGCGTCGAGAGCTCGGCCCGGAGGTGCCGGTGGGGGAGGCCGGCCTGCTGTACGTCGGCAAGGCCGAGCGGAGCCTGGCCGCCCGGGACGTGCGGCAGCATTTCGGCACGGGCAAGACCGGCCGGTCCACCGTGCGCAGGACGTTCGCAGCGCTGCTGGAGCACTCCGCGCTCCTCTGGCCGGTGCTGCGGGCCGGGGGCAAGCCTTCCAGCAAGAGTCCGGCGACCTTCGACCTCAGCGAGCGCTCGGAAGAAGCGCTGACCAGGTGGATGGTCGACCACCTGGTCCTTCGCGTCTGGGTGCCCGAAGTGCCCGTGGCCCTCGGTGACGTCGAGAAGCACGTGATCACGGCGTGGCGCCCGCCGCTGAACCTCACCCACGCAGGCCCCCGCCCCCACATCAAGGCGGCTCGAGCCTGGATGGTCGCACTGGCCGCTGCGCAGGACGAGGAGCAGCCGCAGGCGGACTGGGAACCCGCGACCCTCGGCGACCTCTTCCGTGTGCGCCCCGAGCAGTACGGGCTCCGTGGGAGCGTCGGGCTCTGGACCGAACTGCGGGTGCGGTTCGCGAGCGAGCCGATGCCAGCGTCGCGCGCCGAGCTGCAGGGCCTCGTGGAAAGCGCCATCGAGGAGATCCTGGCCGAGGCCATGCCCTACGACCGGGAGAGCGTGCACATGGTCCGATACAACGTGGGCGGGATGAGCCAGGGGCTCGTCCACCTGCCGTGGTGGCGGGAGACCGCCGTGCCGATGATCCTCGGCCGCTGGCAGAAGTGGGCCGATGCAAGGAGAGCTGGCTGACGGGCACAGAACTCGGCTTACAGTCGGTTCATCCCTCGGCGGCCTCGCCGCGGGCGTCACTTTGACCCTGCCCACGGAGCGGCTGTGCCCGGTGTCGTGAGAGCGCTCGGCGCGATTCTTCGAGAAGCGTCCACGACGGTGAGCCGCCCCCTTCATTCGGTCCGGACGTTCTGTGAGTCGTCGGTTTTCATTTGATGGGTGCACTGCCGAGCGTACTCGGCTGGGGTTAGGTAGCCGAGCGAGGAGTGCCGGCGGTGGTGGTTGTACTCGTCCTTCCAGTCGCCGATGATGACCTGTGCGTGCAGCAGCGAGTAGAAGCTGTTGATGTTGAGGCACTCGTCGCGGATCCGGCTGTTGAACGACTCGACGTACCCGTTGCGCCACGGCGAGCCCGGAGGGATGTAGGACAGGCCGGTGCGGGTGCCGGCCCAGTCGGCCATCGCCTCGC
>NZ_UNRH01000010.1:0-74981 GCF_900537135.1 Micrococcus sp. Alg238-R198 | reverse complement strand
ATAAGAGAGCTCCTTGAGCGCGGCCTTCTCCAGCTCCGCTTCCGCGAGCAGACGCTTCAGGGTCGCGTTCTGCTTCTCCAGCTCCTTCAGGCGCTTTGCGTCGTCGGCCTTGAGGCCGCCGTACTGGTTCCGCCACCGGTAGTACGTCTGCTCGGACACCCCGAGCTCCCGGCACACCGCCGCGACGTCCTGACCATCGGCGAGCATCCTGTCGGCCTGCCCGAGCTTACGGACGACCTGCTCGGGGGTGTGACGCTTCCTGCTGTTCGTCATGATCTGACCAGTCTCCCTGCCCGCGACCGCGGGCAACAGGACGACTCTCATAACGACTGGACCTACGAAACGGGGTCAGCCCACCGTGGCGCCGCGGACACGCGCCCACCGAATGATGGGGGGCAGTGGACTAGACTCGTCAGTGGCGATGACTTTCCACGCACGCCATCCATCCTCAGGGAATTTCTCGGTCATGACGTCGACAGGCGAGGTATGAGCTGGACAAGGAAGATCATCGGCCGTAGCGCGGTTGCACGCCGGGCGGTGGACATCGCGGTTGTGGGAGCTTCCCGGTCGATCGACCGGTACCGCCGCAGGCAGGCCGTCCACATCGAGAACACCTCCACTCATGGTCCCGTCAGCGTTGTCGTTCCCGCCGCCTTCGGGTCGTTCGGAGATGAGGCGCTTGCCTTCGGCGCCGACTCCCTGCTCGCGCGGGATGGGCGTCAGATGCTCGGCGTGGTCGCCGGTGATCCCGCACCGTGGAAGCGGGCCGGCATGTCCGGCGTCATGTCCGAGGACGAATACGTGGGCCCGTGGCGACTGGGCATGGGCCAGGGGGCGGTCGAGGCTCTGGTCCCTGGTGGGGAAGTATGGGTCCTGGGAGCGGACTATGCGGACGGTGTCTATGGACTCAGAAGCCTTGCATCGAGGGTCTCCCTGCTGAATCTGGCGGCGCGGTCCGGTCGCCGTGCGGCCCTCATCAATTTCTCCTTCCGCGAAGAGCCTCGTGCGGGCGCCGTCTCCCTTCTCCAAAGCCTTGATCGGCGCGTCTTCATCTCGCTTCGGGACGACGTCTCAGCGGAGCACTTTCGAGCAGCCACAGGCATGACGGCGAGTTCGTATCCTGACCTCGCGATGTTCCTGCGATCCAGGGCTACCGAGCAATCGGAGAGGCTCGCCCAGTGGCGCCGCGGCCATGGTCGGCCGACCATGGCGGTGGTGGGCAATGCCCACTTGGCTACTCACTTCGGGGGCTCCATCCCCGAGCTGGCGGAGGCATTCGCTGCTTTCTGCCGCGAAGCGATCAGTCGAGGGTGGGCCATCTCCCTCGTCTCGCACGACGTGCGGGATGAGCCGGGGGACAACCTCCTCCTCGAAGCCATCCGGACCCATCTCCACGAAGCGGACGACTCAGTCCGGTTGACGATTCCCTCCACTGCCGCGTCTGCGAAGGCTGCGCTCGGACAGTCTGATCTCTGCGTGACGGCGCGCATGCACCCTGCTGTTGCAACCCTGAGCCAGGGAGTGCCCACCTTCGGTCTGGAATACGTCGGCAAATTCACCGGCCAGTTCGCGTGGTACGGGGCCGAGCAGCATCTTGCACCGTGGACGGAGATCGTGGAGCGCCCGGTTGAGCTCGCCCGTCGCGTGGTGTCACAGGACTGGGAGAGCGAGCGTCGCCAGCTGACCGGAAGAGCTGAGGCGCTCCGTTCCTCGGATCCCGCGTGGCTTCAGGCCGCATGAGCATTGAACGGCGCGATCATCTGCTGAACGCCGTCGCATCCCTCCTCGTCCCGGCGGCCTCCTTGCTGTCGGCGCCCTTGTTGGCGCGGGCCCTGGGCCCGACGGCCCGTGGGGAGTTCACCGTCGAGCAGAGTCTCATCCTCACGGCATCGTCGCTGTTCGGCCTCGGTATCAGCGACATCGTCGCGACTCGGTGGCAGGCATTCAGTGCACGTCACCGGCTCAGACTGGCCTATCTGAACGTGGGGAGCGCCCTGGTCTTCTCCGGCGCCGGCCTGGTCTACTTGGCTTCGGCAGTCTCTCCGTCTGTCCTCGTCATGGGTCTGTGTCTCATCGCAGGAGGCGTGTTCGCGGCGGCCCTCGCCGAGCGGGGCATCGCCCTCTCTCGTGATGATCTGAGAGGGGTGGCAGCGGAGAAGCTCCTGGTCGTCACTTCTCGTCTCGCTCTGACGGTGATGGCCTTCGCATTCGGCGTGCTCGATCTCACGGTGGCACTGGTCACCCTGGTTCTGCCCCAGTGTGTGGGACTGGCATATCTACGGGTACGACGTTGGCAGGCGCAGAAGGCTGCGTCCTTCCGGCCCTGCACGGCCGGCCTGGGGGGCAGACTCGACTGGTGGACCGTCCTGGGTGGCAGCGGTGGAGTCCTGCTGGTGAACGGCATCCCCCTCGTCGCTCTGGCCGCGATCGGCCCCACTGAGGTGGGGTACTTCTCGGTGTGCATCCTCATCGCCGAGGTGTTCACTCTCGTCGCCAAGCCGTTCCGTGACGCGACGTTCACGTCGCCGTACGCGAGTGACTGGTCGAAGCTGAGGCGCCTGACCTGGTCCACTCTGGCCGTCCTGGTGGGAATCGGCCTGCTGGCGAGCGCCGTCATGTGGTTTGCGGTGCCGCTGGTCTTCGGCTCGGACTTCGTTCCGGCAGTTCCTGCGGCCTACGTGATGATCATCGCCGGCGTCTTGAAGGGCTGGGGCTACCAGCTGAATGGCGCTCTCACCGTGAAGGGCGATCACCGAGTGCGTGCGGTCAGCACCTACTCGGCTGTGGTCGTGAATGTCCTCCTTCTCTTCTTGTTCGCAGCCGGCGGTGCAGCAGGGGCGGCCCTCGCCTGCACCCTGGCTTATGCCGTGATGGCCGGATGGTCAGCTGTGTCGCTCTTCGTTTCGTCCCCGAAGAAGCCCGAAGACACAACCCCCTGAGGCTGGCCCAGCGGCAAGGAGATCGAAGACCCTCACCCGGTGCGGCGCGAAGCCCGCCCCATGGACACCAGGACGGGGGGACAGTCGATGAGGTAGCGACGGGCCAGACGCCTCGGGTTCTGCAGGAGGCGATGTACCCATTCCAGGCCGGCGGACTGCACGAGGGGGTGCGCCCTGGACGTCTCTCCCACGAACATGGCCAAGCCCCCGCCGATGTTGATGTAGAACGGGCCGGGTAGATGGGCCTCCAGCTCCATTCCGAAGATGTCCCCGAACGGAGGAGTGACAGCCAGGAGGACGATGTCTGCACCCCCAGCTGTCGTGATCTCGCCGGCGATGCGCTCTGGGGCCCACTCGTTCTTACGGCCCGTGTTCGTATAGGTCACCTGCGCGCCACGCGCCCGGATCGCCTCTGCGAAGGCCGCCACGGTGTCGGGTGACCCACCGATGACGGCGATCCGACGACCGGGGAGGCGGGGGTCGTGGACCAGGTTCTCCACAAAGGTGGCCCCGGTGACGCGGGCGGTCGCGACGCCGAGGCCGCGTTCGCAGAACACCTGGACGGGCCACCCATCAGCCGTGACACGCGCAGCTGAGCGCATCGCGGCGGCGAAACGCCGATTGTGCCCCAGCAAGTGGAGGTGATGAAGATTCACTGTCTGTACTCGGCCCGCGCCCGCGAACGCCACGTCCAACAGCTGGGCGTCGCTCGGGATGATGCGCTCTGCCAGGTCATCCCGTGCGAAGTTCTCCAGGATCGCGGAGGACAGGGGAAGGACGGTCGGCTCGCTGGCCTCCGCCTTCGGTTCCTGCCATGTCACATCCGTGTACTGCAGAACCCCCTGGCGGATTTCTCCCATCCTGTCCAGCCGCGTGCCGGTCAGACGGGCGGTGAGCCCGGCGACCATCTCGTCCGGCGTGTCGGCCGTGATCACCCACTCCACCGGCACGCCCGCATCCTCAGCCAGCCGCGAGGGCACGATGACGTCGACACCGTGCTCGATCGCCTCGAGCATCTTGACACTCACACCGGAAGTGGACCCATAACGGGGGACGACGACCACGTCCACGCGATCGTAGAACTCGCCCAGAGAGCTGACACGGCCCATTCCCACGACGCCGCTGCGCGGATCGTCGTACTTCTCAGAGCCACTGCCTGCGAGGACGACGCCGACCGGACGGCCAGACGCTTCCCGGACCCGGGGCACGATGGAGGTGAGGAGCTGATCGACCGCCTCTGCGTTCGGGGGCCAGGACATCTTTCCGAGAAGACCGACCGTCCGGGTCTCCGAGGGAGCCCGCCGTTCACCTCGGGATGCGAGCGGCAGGTGCTCCGCGTAGATCCCCCACTCGCGCAGTCGCACAACGTCGGTCTTCGAGAGGGCGTAGACGCGCCGGGGAGTCGAGAGCAGCCTCTCTTCGAGGCTCCGGAGCCGAGACGAGTTCCTCAGGACGCGCAGCAGTGCAGGGTCGTGGTGGCGCGACAGCTCCCAGTCGACATTGTGGGCGAAGTGCATATCGGGAGTCAGGCCGGCTCGCTCGGCGAGGAGCAGGGCGGGGAACTGGCTCGTTGCCACCAGGTCGAACGACTCGGCGGCCGCATGGATCCGATCTCTCACCCTGCCCGACTTCGGGCTCCAGACGAACTTGGCCTCCTGGTATGGCTCGCCCAACAGCACCATCCGGGTCAGCGTGGCCGCCAGCTTCCCCTTGTGACTGCGGACCTCCAGCGGGAGGTCGTCCTGCGATGCAGGATCCGCCACGGTCATGACGGTCACTTCGAACGACTCTCGGAGTCTCGCCAGGATTCTGCGGTCCACCCAGCTCGCGCCGCCCAGATCCTGGGCCTGGGGACTATAGGTCGTGATGAAGAGCAGACGGGGCGGCATTGGCATTCTCTCAGCTGGGCAGAGGTATAGAAAAGACACTCGCTGCCGACATCCTAGCTGTAGGAGGGCATGACGTTGTTGACTCGGGCCGGTGCCAACGAGGTTGGCGGGGCGTCTCCGCAGGAGGTATGAGGCCGATGGTAGTTGTAGTGGTTCACCCACACCGCCAGGGCCTCACGCCGAGCTTGCTCTGAGGTGTAGGGGCGGGCGTAGAGGACCTCATCGACCATCAGCCGGTTGTACCGCTCGACCTTCCCGTTATGGCGCGGGGTGTAGGGTCGGATCCGGTGATGCCGGCCTCCGAGCGAGACCACCTTCGCGGTGAAGTCCGCAGCCCGGTAGTTGTTTCCGTTGTCCGTGATCACCCGGTCCACGGTGATGCCGTGGGCGGCGAAGAGCGCCCGCGCCTGGCAGTAGAAGCTCACGGTCGTGGCCGCCCGCTCGTCCTCCAACGCCTCGGTGTAGGCCAGGCGGGTGTACCCGTCGATCGCCGAGTGCAGGTAGGTGTAGCCGACCCGCCGGCCAGGCCCGCGCTTGGAAGCACGGCCTGCTTCACTTTCACGTCCGTGGGTGCGCCAGCCGCCCCCGTCTGGGATCTTCCCGATCTTCTTCACATCCAGGTGCACCATGTGCCCCGGCCCTCTCGCGGTGATCTTCTGGGGTCGTTGGCGCAGGTCTTCTCCGGCCGGGGTCAGGTCCCGTAGGCGGGAGATCCCGAGTCGGTGCAGCCACCGTCCCACGGTGCGCAAGCACAGCTGGTGGCCCTCGGAGACGAGGTGGTGA
The DNA here is from genome assembly GCF_900537135.1 of Micrococcus sp. Alg238-R198. NCBI lineage: Bacteria > Bacillati > Actinomycetota > Actinomycetes > Micrococcales > Micrococcaceae > Micrococcus > Micrococcus sp. Alg238-R198. The sequence goes on along the minus strand of NZ_UNRH01000010.1, from coordinate 69,370 downwards.
TGGATGCGCCGTGCGTGGGCTGACCCCGTTTCGTAGGTCCAGTCGTTATGAGAGTCGTCCTGTTGCCCGCGGTCGCGGGCAGGGAGACTGGTCAGATCATGACGAACAGCAGGAAGCGTCACACCCCCGAGCAGGTCGTCCGTAAGCTCGGGCAGGCCGACAGGATGCTCGCCGATGGTCAGGACGTCGCGGCGGTGTGCCGGGAGCTCGGGGTGTCCGAGCAGACGTACTACCGGTGGCGGAACCAGTACGGCGGCCTCAAGGCCGACGACGCAAAGCGCCTGAAGGAGCTGGAGAAGCAGAACGCGACCCTGAAGCGTCTGCTCGCGGAAGCGGAGCTGGAGAAGGCCGCGCTCAAGGAGCTGGCTGAGGGAAACTTCTAAGCCCGGACAGGCGCCGCGCCGCCGTCGATCACCTCAAGCGCAAGTTGCGGGTGAGCGAACGGATGGCGTGCCGTCTGGTCGGGCTGAGCCGCTCCGCGTACCGGCGACCGCTCAAGGGCGACACGGTCGCGGACCCGGATCGGGCGCTCAGGGAGTGGCTGCGCGCCTGGGCGAAGGACCATCCCCGCTACGGGTATCGGCGGGCGTATCACRACGCCCGCGCCGAGGGGYGGGTGGTGAACCACAAGAAGATCCAACGCCTGTGGCGTGACGAAGGGCTCCGGGTCCCGCAGCGGCGTCGACGCAAGCGCGTCGGGTCCTCGACCGTCGACGCGCCGACGGCGGACGCGCCGAACGTGGTGTGGGCGGTGGACTTCCAGTTCGACGCCGACGAGCACGGACGACCGATCAAGATCTGCTCGATCGTCGACGAACACACCCGGGAGTGCATCGGCGGSCTCGTGGAGCGCTCGATTACCGCCGACCGACTCACCGCCCACCTCGAGGACCTCGTCGCCGCCCGGGGCGCCCCGGCGGTGCTCAGGTCGGACAACGGGCCGGAGTTCATCAGCGAGGCGATGGCCGACTGGGCCGGCACCCGCACCGGCCTGTCCTACATCCCTCCGGGCTCGCCGTGGCGCAACGGGTACGTCGAGTCGTTCAACAGCCGGATCCGCGACGAGTGCCTCAACATCAACAGCTTCTACTCGCTGCTGCACGCACAGGTCATCATCGGCAACTGGAAGGACGAGTACAACCACCACCGCCGGCACTCCTCGCTCGGCTACCTAACCCCAGCCGAGTACGCTCGGCAGTGCACCCATCAAATGGAAACCGACGACTCACAGAACGTCCGGACCGAATGAAGGGGGCGGCTCATGCGGACCACTTGCGCTCCCGCCGCAGGGCGTGGATCTGGGCGACCAGGACCGGATCGAGCTGGGCAGGTGAACGGTGCGGCCGGCTGGGCAGGTCCTGAAGGCCGGCTTCTCCCTGGGCGCGGTAGCGGGCGACCCAGGTGGCCACCGTGGGCCGGCTCACCCGGAACTCGGCGGCCACGTGKGMCTGCGGGATCCCGTCGTGCAGGTGGCGGTGGACCATCCTGAGACGGCCAGTGGGGGTCAGGGGTGCGTTAGCGTGAGTCATGAGTGGGTCTCTTCTGGCAGGTGGGTTGTTGAGGAACTTCCATCCTGCGGGAGAGGCCCACTCGTCTGGGCGTGTCAACTTGTCTGTGTAAGCGGGGTGGTCACAGGTAGGGGTTGATCCGGTCGGGGTAGGCCGCGGCGAGCTGGGCGAGGGCCTGCTTCCAGTTCGTGACGGCCTGGCCTTCGACGAGCCGGCCCTGGGCTTTGCGCTGGCCGGCGGGTTTGCCCCGGTCCCGAGCGCGTTCGGCGGCGCGTTTGTCTTCGATGTTGCAGATCGCCAGCCAGAGCAGCTTCACCGCCGCCTCGGTCGAGGGGAAGTGGCCGCGGTTCTTGGTCACCTTCCGTAGCTGGAAGTTCAGCGACTCGATGCTGTTGGTCGTGTAGATGACCTTGCGGAGCATGGGTGGGAACTGCAGGAACGGGATGAACCGCTCCCAGGAGTTCGCCCAGGTCGCGGCTGCAGACGGGTACTTCGTGCCGAGCTCGGAGGCCTCGAACTCGGCCAGCGCCTTCCTCGCGGTCTCTTCGTTGGGGGCGGTGTAGATCGGCTTCAGCGCGGCGGCGACCTTCTTGCGGTCCTGGTAGGCCACGAACCGCATCGCGGCCCGGATCAGGTGAACCACGCAGGTCTGGACCATCGAGTCCGGCCACGTCGCCTCGATCGCCTCCGGCAGGCCCTTGAGCCCGTCGCAGCACACGATCAGCACGTCCTGCACGCCCCGGTTGGCGAGATCGGCGCAGACGTGGGCCCAGAACGCCGAGCCCTCGGTGTCCTGGACCCAGATCCCCAGCACGTGCTTGATGCCCTCGAGGTCCACGCCGACGGCGATGTAGGCGGCACGGTTGAGGACCTGGCTGTTCTCTCGGATCTTGATCCGGATTGCGTCGAGATAGATCACCGGATAGAACTCCTCCAGCGGCCGCGACTGCCACGCCAGGACCTCTTCGCTCACGGCGTCGGTGATGTTGGAGATCGTCTCGTGCGACAGGTCCGTGCCGATCGTGGAGGCCAGGTGGTGCTGGATGTCCCGGATCGTCATTCCGCCGGCATAGAGGCTGATGATCATGTCATCCAGGCCCCCGAGGCGCCGCTGGCCCTTGGGCACCAGGCGCGGGGTGAACGACCCGCCCCGGTCTCGCGGGACGTCCAGCTCGATCGGCCCGACCTCGGACTCCACGGTCTTCGGGGTGGTCCCGTTGCGGGAGTTGGCGTGCTTCGGCGCCTCGCTCGAGCCCTTCTCGTAGCCCAGATGGCTGGTCAGCTCGGCCTGCAGGCCCCGCTCGAGCGCGGCCTTGACCAGCGCGGGCACGAACCCGCCGTCACCGGTGAGCTCGACGCCGCCCGCGTCGATCTGCGCGAACAGGGCATCAAGCTGCCCTGAGGCTTTCAGCTGCTCGACCAGGTCCTGGCCCGAGGGCTCGCCTGGGTTCTTCTCGTCGATCATGGTCATGATTCTTACCGTTCCTCTCGGTACGGCTTACACAGACCATCTGACACGCCCCCGTTCGCCGTCTCCTCCATGCCGCCGGCCTCCGCTACCGGGTGAACGCGAAGCCGGAGAAGGACCTCCGCCGCACGGTGGACATCCTGTTCCGTCCCGCGCGCGTCGCCGTCCTCATCGACGGCTGCTACTGGCACGGGTGTCCCCAGCACTACATCGCGCCGAAGGCCAACGGCGGCTACTGGTCGGACAAGGTCGCCACGAACCGGGCCCGGGACCTGGAGACCACGCGCATCCTGACGGAGCGCGGCTGGCTCGTCCTCCGCTTCTGGGAGCACGAGGACCCGGCCGTCGTCGCGGAGCGAGTTGTCGCCGTCGTCAACGAACGGAGGCCCCGGCGAACCACCGGGGCCTCCTGAGCGGGCCGTGGCCCGCTCCCACTTCTCGAACGAAAACGCCCAGGGGTCGCCCGTTTCGTCAACGAAAGCGACCGCCCGAACCGCCCCGCCTCACCGCTTCCGGTACAGCCCCTTCTTCTGGAACTTCGGCTCGCTCGTGACGAGCATCCCCAGGGACCGGAAGATGCCCTCGTCCACGGAGCCGAGGATCGTCGTCGTGTGCACGTCGCAGCCCTCGAGGCTCGCCAGCTGCTCGACGGCCGCCTTCGCGTTCTCGTCGGTCGCCGCGGACACGGACAGCGCGATCAGCACCTCGTCCGTGTGCAGCCGCGGGTTCTTGGAGCCCAGGTGCACGGTCTTGAGCGTCTGGATCGGCTCGATCGAGGCGGGGGAGAGCAGGTGCACGTCGTCCTCGATGCCGGCCAGCACCTTGAGGGCGTTGAGCAGCACCGCGGCGGAGCAGCCCAGCAGCTCCGAGGTCTTGCCGGTCACCAGGGTGCCGTCCGCCAGCTGCACGGCCGCGCCGGGCTCACCGGTGCGCTCGGCCACCAACTGCGCGGCACCCACCACCGGGCGGTCCTCCGAGCTCAGGCCCAGCTTGGACATCACCAGGGCCACGCGCTCGGACTCGGTGTCGTCCGCGCCCTCCAGCGCCTCGTTGACTTGAGCCTTGTAGTAGCGCCGGATGATCTCCTGCTTTGCGGCCTCCTGGCACACCTCGTCGTCCACGATCGCCGCGCCGGCCATGTTCACGCCCATGTCCGTGGGGGACTTGTACGGGGTGGTGCCCGTGACCTTCTCCAGCAGCGCGGACAGCAGCGGGAACACCTCGACGTCGCGGTTGTAGCTCGTCACCCGCTCGCCGTACTCGGCCAGGTGGAACGGGTCGATCAGGTTGATGTCGTCCAGGTCCACGGTGGCGGCCTCGTAGGCGGCGTTCACCGGGTGCTCGAGCGGCAGGTTCCAGATGGGGAACGTCTCGAACTTCGCGTAGCCGGCCGGGATGCCCCGCTGCCGATCGTTGTACACCTGGCTCAGGCACGTCGCCAGCTTGCCGGAGCCCGGGCCGGGGGCCGTCACGACGACGAGGTCCCGCGTGGTCTCGGACCACTCGTTGGCACCGAAGCCCTGCTCCGAGACGATCGTGGACATGGCGTGCGGGTAGCCGGGGATCACGCGGTGGCGGGCCACCTTCAGGCCGAGGCGCTCGAGCTTCTCGAGGAACGCCAGTGCACGGTGGTTGGCGTCCTCCAGCTGCGTGACCACCACGTGCTCCACCAGGAACCCGCGCTCCCGGAACACGTCCACGAGGCGCAGGACGTCGTCCTCGTACGTGATGCCCAGGTCCGCGCGGACCTTGTTCCGCCCGAGGTCCTTGGCGTTGAAGCACACCAGGATCTCGGTCTCGTCCTTGATGCGGTCCAGCATCGCGATCTTGTTGTCCGGGGTGAAGCCGGGCAGGACGCGGGAGGCGTGCAGGTCGTCGAAGAGCTTGCCGCCCATCTCCAGGTACAGCTTCCCGCCGATCTGGCGGCGGCGTTCCTGGATGTGCTGGGACTGGAGTTCGATGTACTTCGCGCGGTCGAATCCGACGCGGTGGAGGGGGCCGGAGGCCGCGGCCTCCGTGGTCGTGCTGGCGGGGCGGGCGGTCTCATGCGTGCCGGTCATGGACTCTCAGCATAGACCCGTCCGCGGGGTGCGCGTGCGCGGCCCGGCGTCGGGCTCACCGCATCCCTCAGTCCCTCGGGTCCGCCGGGTCGTCCGCGATCCAGTCGTGCTCGGGGTCGTCGAAGCTGCGCGTGCGCCCGGTGCGCAGGTCGGTGACGTCCATGACGCCGGTGCCGCGGTCCAGGCGCACCTGCTGGTGTGAGGCGGGGTCGACGACGGTGATCGTCTGGGTCTGCGGGTCGTAGTCGTCCACCCGCACCTGGTCCTCGTACTCCTGCCGCGGGCCGTAGGACCCGTGCGTGTCGTCGTCGGGGAAGGCGGGGGCGCCGGGGGAGCGCAGCCGGCGCTCGAGGGTGCGCTCCACCCGGCGGGCGGCCGCCTCCTGCGCCTGCGTGGCCAGGCGCCGCAGACGTTCGAGGGACTCCTTGTCCTGGGAGATCTCCGCGCCGAAGAACCGCCACTGGTAGCGGTAGGCGATCATCCGCACCGCGAAGATCAGGAACGCGATGAGGAAGCCGGTGTACCCGTTGAGCGCGCCGTTCATGGCCACCACGGTCGCCAGCACCGCGCCCAGGAACGTGGGGAGGACGTAGACGCCGCGGGGGTCGAAGATGGACGGGACCTCGTTGGCGACGATGTCCCGCAGCACGCCGCCGCCCAGCGCCGTGACCATCGCGATCACCACCGTGGACACCGGGTGCACGCCCATCGAGTGCGCCAGCAGCACGCCGGACACCGTGAACAGGGCGAGACCGGCGGCGTCGAACAGGGTGATGGTCAGGTTCAGGCGATTCGGGTGGATCACCTTGACGTACACGAGCAGGGACACCAGCAGGGGCGGGGCCAGATAGACCGGGTTCTCCAGGGACGCGGGCAGACCCCGGTCCAGCAGGATGTCCCGTGTGAAGCCGCCGCCCAGGCCCGCCAGCAGGGACAGCGCCATCGAGCCCACCAGGTCGAACTGCTTGCGGGCCGCCAGCAGCGCCCCCGAGGTGGCGAAGAAGAAGATCCCGATCAGGTCCAGGGTCGTGAGCAGCCACGGGACGTCGGTGAGGGTGGCGAAGAACTGCTGCACGTCCACGGCGGCTCCTTCCGTTGGGTCCGGGGATTCACCGGCCATTGTCCCGTGCGGCCCGCGCAGTGGCTCGTTTGTTCACCCGGGTGTCCCCCGAGGTGTGACGTCTTCGTCGGCGCCGGGTGTCTCCTCGTTCGCCGGGGGGCCGTCCTCGCCGGGGGCGGCGGGCGGCCCGTCCCTGCCCTTGCGGTCGCGGATGTCCGGCACGGGCGGCTCGTCATGCGGATCCATGCGCTGGCGCTGGGTCTCCCCCGAGATCTCGGCCCCCGGGGCGAGCCACTCCCTGCGCAGCGACACCACGCGCAGCACGAGCACGAGCACCATCACCGCCGCCGAGGTCAGCGGGTTCAGGACCTCCGCCTGGCCGAGGGCCGCCGTCGTGCCCGCGCCGAGGATGGCCGGCAGCGCGTACCAGCCGCGCCCGCCGAACACGGCGGGCGGTTCCCCGGCGACGACGTCGCGCAGGATGCCACCCCCGACGGCGGTCACCAGGCCCAGCACCGCGGCGGCGACCGGGCTCAGGCCGGCGAGCAGGGCGATGCGCGTGCCCACCACGCAGTACACGGCCAGGCCGACGGCGTCGAAGGCCATGACGGCGTGGTGGCCGCGCTCGCCGTCGAAGATCCGGAGGAACACCGCCAGCGACGCGACCGCCGGCAGGATCAGGTACCAGGGGTTGTCGAAGGCCGCGGGCACGTCCCGGCCGACCACGAGGTCACGGACGACGCCGCCGCCCGTGCCCACCATGAGGGCCAGCAGAAGGGAGCCGACGATGTCGTAGCCCTTGCGCACGGCGAGGACGGCGCCCGAGATCGCGAAGAAGAACACGCCCACGAGGTCCACGGCGGTGATCGCCGCGGTGATCGCGTCGGCGAGCTCGCCGTGCGCGTCGATCGGCTCGGGCACGTCCCGATCGAGTTCGGCGGGGTCCTTGGGGGTGGCGGACAGCAGCCACACGGGGAGAGACGGAAGCAGCACCCGCCCATCGTCCCCCGTCAGGCGGCCCGGTCAGCCCTGCGCGGGGCCGAACTCCTTGGCCAGCTCCGCCGCCACGCCGGTGTACCCGGCCGGGGTCAGCTCCAGCAGGCGCGCCTGGGCCGCCTCCGACAGGCCGAGGCCCTGCACGAACTCGCGCATGCGCGCCCCGTCCACGCGGTGGCCGCGGGTCAGCTCCTTGAGGCGCTCGTAGGGGTTGTCCATGCCCTCGACGCCGGCGATCGCCTCGGCACGCATCACGGTCTGGACGGCCTCGCCGAGCACCTCCCAGTTCGTGTCGAGGTCCTGCGCCAGCACGGGCTCGGCCACCTGGAGCTGGCCCATGCCCTTGGCGACGTTGGTCAGGGCGAGCACCGAGTGGCCGAGGGCCACGCCGATGTTGCGCTGCGACGTCGAGTCCGTGAGGTCGCGCTGCCAACGGGACTCCACGAGGGTGGCGCTCAGCGAGTCGAGCAGGGCGCAGGAGAGCTCGAGGTTGGCCTCGGCGTTCTCGAAGCGGATCGGGTTCACCTTGTGCGGCATGGTGGAGGAGCCGGTCGCGCCGGCCACGGGGATCTGCGCGAAGTAGCCGATGGAGATGTAGCTCCACACGTCCACGCAGAAGCCGTGGAGGATCCGGTTGAAGCGCGCGACGTCGGCGTACAGCTCCGCCTGCCAGTCGTGGGACTCGATCTGGGTGGTCAGCGGGTTCCAGGTGAGGCCGAGGTGCTCCACGAAGGACCGGGACAGGGCCGGCCAGTCCGCGTCCGGGGCGGCGGCGAGGTGGGCGGCGTAGGTGCCGGTGGCGCCGTTGATCTTGCCCAGGTACTCCTGGCCGGCGATGCGCCGGGTCTGGCGGGTCAGACGGTGCACGAACACGGCCATCTCCTTGCCCAGCGTGGTGGGCGTGGCCGGCTGGCCGTGCGTGCGGGAGAGCATGGGGGTCTCGGCGGCCTCGGCGGCCATCGCGGAGACGGTGGCCACGGCGGCGCGGGCGGCCGGCAGCCAGACCTGCTCGACGGCGTCGCGCACGCCCACCGCGTAGGCGAGGTTGTTGATGTCCTCGGAGGTGCACGCGAAGTGCACGAGCGGCTTCAGCCGGCCCAGGCCCAGCCCCTCGAGGCGGTCGGCGATGAAGTACTCGACGGCCTTCACGTCGTGCACCGTGACCTTCTCGGTGGCCGCCAGCTCGGCCACGGACTCCGCGTCGAAGTCCGTGACGATCGCCCGCAGGCCCGCCTGCTGCTCGGCCGTGAGCGGCTCGAGACCCGGCAGCACACGGTGCTCGGCCAGGTGGATGAACCACTCGACCTCCACGTGGATGCGGTTGCGGTTCAGCGCCGCCTCGGACAGGTGCTCCACGAGCGGCTCCACCGCCGCACGGTAGCGGCCGTCCAGGGGGCCGAGGGCGATGCCGGCCTCGGCGAGGGAACGGCGGTGGGCGGTGGACGCGGGCGCGGGCTGCGAGGTCATGGCCCCCATTCTGGCAGGCGCCGCGGACGCCCGACGAAGCCGACGACCGGGTCCGTCCTCGACCGCGACGGGGTGGCGAGTGCAACATGCGGACGCGCCCGGTGGCCCGGGGCGGGATGGACCTACCGTGGCTGACGTCGCCGTCGCCCGGCGTCGGCGTGCCGAGAGGGATGAGGAGACCGAGATGACGGAACGGACCGGGCAGGCCCACGAGGCCGGGACGATCGACCGGCTGATGGCCGGGTGGGTCGCCGACGTCGAGACCCCGGACGCCTGCACCGCCCACCTGCTCTGCGACCGATGGCCGGCCGACGCCGTGGCGTTCCGGTTCGTGGCGGAGGACATGTCCGCCGTCGACCTCACCTTCGGCGAGCTGGCCGACCGCTCCCGCCGCCTCGCCGCCGGCCTCGCCGCCCGCGGCGTCACGCACGGCGACCGCGTCCCCGTGATGATGTCCAAACGGGAGGAGCTCGTCGTCACGCTGCTGGCCCTGTGGCGGCTCGGGGCCGTGCACGTGCCGCTGTTCACCGCGTTCGCCGCGGGTGCCGCGCGGATGCGCATCGAGGGCGCGGCGGCGCGGCTCGTCGTCGCCGAACCCCGCCAGGCGGAGAAGCTCACGGACATCCCGGGCATCGAGATCATCCGCACCGGCCCGGAGTGGGACGCGCTCGCGGACTCCGCGCCGCTGGCCGAGGACGTCGCCGTCGGCGGGGACGGGCCGATCGCCCTGCTGTTCACCTCCGGCACCACCGGCCGCCCCAAGGGGGTGCCCGTGCCGCTGCGCGCGGCCGCCGCGTTCGCCGTCTACCTCACGTGCGCGGTGGACCTGCGCCCCGAGGACCTGTTCTGGAACGCGGCCGACCACGGCTGGGCGTACGGGCTGTACTACGGGATCGTCGGCACGCTGGTGCTCGGGGCGACCTCGGTGCAGTACCGCGGCGCCTTCTCCCCGGCGACCATGGTCGAGGTGATCCGCTCGCAGGGCATCACGAACCTCGCCGGCGCCCCCACGATGTTCCGCGCGCTGGCCAAGGCCGGGGAGGTCACCGAGGACGCCCCGCTGCGGCTGCGGCGCGTGTCCACGGCGGGGGAGCCGCTGCCGCCGTCCGTGCTCGAGTGGGGCCGGGCGGCCCTCGGCACGGAGATCCGCGACCACTACGGCCAGACCGAGCTGGGCATGGTCATCTGCACCCTCGCGCACCCCGAGCTGGCCGCGCCGCCCCGCCCGGGTTCGATGGGTGTGCCCCTGCCGGGGATCGCCGCGGAGATCCGGGACGGGCAGATCGCGATCGACGCGGCCTCGCCCCTGTTCTGGTTCCCCGGCTACCTCGGGGAGCCGGAGAAGACCGCGGAGCGCTTCACCCCGGACGGCCGCTGGTACCTGACCGGGGACACCGCCCGGCAGGACGACGACGGCTGGTTCTTCTTCTCCTCCCGGGACGACGACGTGATCCTCGCCGCCGGGTACCGGATCGGCCCGTTCGACGTGGAGTCCGTGCTCATCGACCACCCGCGGGTGCAGGAGGTCGCCGTCGTCGGCCTGCCGGACCCGGAGGGGGTGCGCGGCGAGGAGGTCGTGGCGTTCGTGGTGCCCGCCGGGGCCGTCGCGGACTCGGACGCCCTGGCGGCCGAGCTGCAGGCGAAGGTCCGCGACGAGTACTCCAAGCACGCCTACCCGCGCCGGGTGCACTTCGTGGACCGGCTGCCCAAGACCCCCTCCGGCAAGTTGCAGCGGTTCCTGCTGCGCCAGGGGACCACCGACTGAGTCAGCGGTGCACGAGCCGCAGGAACGCGCCGATCATCGGCAGGTCCTCGGGCCTGGTGGGCAGCGCGTCCGCGAGGGCGGGGGAGTGGACGAGGTAGGCGGCCCACTGCCCGCGCGAGATCGACACGTTGAGCCGGTTCCGGTTCAGGAGGAAGTCCAGCCCGCGCGGCACCTCCTGCGGTGAGGACGCCGCCATCGTCAGGATCGCGACGGCGGCCTCCCGGCCCTGGAACTTGTCCACGGTGCCGACGGTGGTGCCCTCGAGGCCGGCGGCGTCGAGCGTCTCCCGGACCGTGGCGACCTGCGCGTTGTACGGGGCCACCACGATCACGTCGGACGGCTCGAGCGGTCGGCCGGGGTCGTCCGGGCCGGTGGACCAGGTGCGGCCGAGCAGTGACCGGACGATCTCGACGACGGCCGCGGCCTCCTCCGGCGAGGACACCGAGTTGCCCGTGTGGGAGACCGGCCACGGGTGTAGCCCGGGCTCCACGCCGTCGAGGCGGCGGGCGTCCGTGACCTCCTCCCGTGCGCCGAGCCGGCCGGCGTAGGAGAGCTCGGAGACCGCGCGGGTGAGCGCCGAGTGCATGCGCCACGAGGTGTCCAGGAAGAAGCCGCGCTCGGCGCGGAGCACGGGGGCGCCCTCCGCGATCCAGGTCAGGGCCGCGTCGCCGATGGGCTGGGGGTGCTCGCCCCTGCTGACCTGGGGGAGCTGCTGCGGGTCACCCAGCAGCAGCACCGTCTCGGCCAGGGCGCTCGCGCCCAGGAGGTGCGCGAGGGAGAGCTGCCCTGCCTCGTCCACCACCAGGAGGTCGACCGGCTGGGCCGCGGCGTTCGCGAAGGTCCACGCGGTGCCGCCCAGGACCCGGCCCGGTGCCAGGAAGGCATGGACCTCCGATGAGCCCAGGGACGTCCAGCGGTGCGGTCCGTCCGGGTCCTTGGGCTCCTTGCCCACGCGGTCGGGGTCCACACCGACGCCGATCAGCTGGTCGAGGAAGTTCTCCACCACCGCGTGGGACTGGGCGGTGACCCCGACCGTCCAGCCCCGGTCCAGGAGTTCCTTCACCGCGCGGCTGCCCACGTACGTCTTGCCGGTGCCGGGAGGGCCCTGCACGGCCACGTAGGAGCCGCGTGCGGACTCGACCGCCTCGACCAGGCCCCCGACGCCGTCCCGCCGGCCGTCTCGTACGTCCGCCCCGATCGCGGCGAGGGTCCGGCCCGCGGTGCGCGGGGCACGGCGCGCCAGGATGTCGAACACCGCTCCGTCCGGCAGTCGGCCGCGGCGGGCGGCCTCGGCGGCCTGCTCCCGGATGCGTTCGAGGAGGCCACCGGGCCGGACATAGTTGAGGTGGAACACCGCCATGGGCACCTCCGCGTGCGGTTCCGGCTCGTACTTGGTGCTGAGGCGCTGCAGCAGGCTGACGCGGAACCGGCCCGGTGCGATCTCCTCCACCTCGGTCACGTCCACGGGCGATCGGCTCTGCCAGCGGACGGCGTTGGGAGCCAGCTCCGCCCCACGCGGCGGCTGCTCGTACAGGGCGTTGAGCTTGAACCTCTCCTGGCTGTTCCGACGCGGCCGGACCTCGGTGCCCGGCTCGAGGCGCCCGGTCACGGTCAGCGTCCGGGCGGGGTTGCTCCGCGGGGTGGGACGTTCCCACGCACCCACCGACTCGACGGTGTCGAACACCAGGTTCGCGCGTGGCTCCTGCCACTCGTCCGGGGCGGACACGGCCCGATCGAACATGGCCCACCACAGCGGCTTGTTCTCCCTGGCGAAGTAACCCAGCCCCGCGGCCAGCAGGGCGATACCGCGCCGCCCGCCGTCGAGCTCCGCCTCCGGGGCCCCCGTCCCACCCGCCTCGTCCCTCTCGGCGCCCGCCAGCGCCTGCAGCGAGGCGGCGAGGGCCGCGTCCTGCTCCTGGAGCGACGGCGCGGCCTCGACCAGCGGCTCGTCCCCGGCCGCGGCGTCGTCGACGGGACGGTCCGCGACGGCGGCCTCCTCGGGCTCGACCTGTGCCAGCAGCCAGTCCCGCAGCCGTGCCGTGGAGACGCAGTCGTACCGGTTGTAGTCCTCGATGTCGGCGCGGATCGCCCTCGCGACCTCGGTGTCCCCGGCCTCCATCGCGGCGACGTACCGGTGGTACTCGGTGACGCTGTCCGCCGCCGTCGTCACGCCGTCCTCCGCCCGGTGCTCCGCCCCCATGTAGAGGGGCTCCAGCTTCTTGATGGAGTAGCTCGGCACACCGGCCCGCAGGGCGGCGCGGACCGTGGAGTAGAGGTCCACGAACAGCCCCGCGCGCAGCCAGTCGTCCAGCTCGCGCTCGCCCACGCCGTGGCGCACGGTCAGGCGTTTCAGCGCGGTGACCTCGTACGCGGCGTAGTGGTAGATCCGCATCCCCGGGTGGGCCGCGCGCCGCGCCTCCACGAACGCCACGAACTGCTCGAGCGCCGCCCGCTCGGCGGCACGGGTGTCCGCCCACAGACCCGTGAACCGGAAGTCGGCCGAGGCGGTGCGCGCGGTGTCCCCGCCCGGCGCCTCGACCCAGCCCCACAGGTACTCGAGGCCCTCCATGCTCCCGTCCGCGGAGACCCACAGCGGGTCCCCCTCGAAGTCGAAGAAGACGTCTCCGGCGTCCGGCGCCGGCAGCCCCGTCACGGCGCGCGGGTCCACGATCCGATGCGGCGGCAGCCCGTCCGCCCCGGCCGGCTCCAGCTGGATCGCCGCCTGCTCCCGCAGCGCCTCCCACGTGCGGCGGGCCATGCCCTCCGGCGGTGCGACGGACGCCGCGAGCTGCTCGATGGTCGTGATGCCGGCCTCGCGCAGCCGGGTGCGCTGCAGCCGCGTGGCCCCTGCCGTGAGCAGCACGTCCCGGTGCTCGTCGACGGCCTCCTCGCACGCCTCGCATGCGCCGCAGACGCTCAGGCGGTCGTCGCCCCAGCGGGCGGGCTCCCCGGCGGCCACGTGATCCTGCAGCAGCGCCTCCAGCCGGGCGCGCTGGTGCCGGTACACCGGGATCACCTCGTCCAGGTCCGCGACGTGCCGGGAACCGTCCCCGAGCCACAGGCTGCCCTGCCGCGCCCGCGGCACGTCCATGCCGTCCAGCAGGTCCGCGTACGCGGCGATCTGCAGCAGCGCCGTCACCCGCGCATGCCGGGCCAGCTTCGTGTCCACCACCTCGTACGCGCCCTCGGGGTGCTCCTCGTCCGTGCGGAGCACGAGGAAGTCGGCCAGGCCGCCGAACGCGCCGTTGTGCAGCATCCCCTGGAACACGACGGCGGGACGCGCGGCCAACGCCGCCGCGGTGCGCTCGCGGGCGGCCTGCACACCCTCGGGCGTGTAGCGCTCCGGGCGGGCGAGCCGGACCACCTGGTCTGCGCCGTGCTCCGCCTCGAGTCGCGCGAGCACGCGGGACTCGTGCTCGTCCCCGAGGCGGGAGACCCGCTCGAGGAACGCATCCGCCACGCCGATCCGCGGGGCGCGCCCGAGCGCGGGGTCCACCGTCCCGCGCAGCCACCCGTACGTGCACGTCGCGGCGGCGGTGATGTCCGAGGGACTGAGCATGAAGGAGGCGCGGTCCGGCGCGAAGGTCACCATGCGGTCACCCTAGACAGGCGCCGCGGACGCGATGGGCAGGGCCCGCGCACACGGTCCCGGCGCGCCTCGCCCCGGCGGCGGCAGGGCGGGGTCGGCGAGCGTCACACACCGGACCGGACTTGACGTGGGTCACATCCAGAGAGTTACCTAATGATCGTTCAGTAATTCTCTGCGCCGCCGCGCCGGCGCGCCCGTGCCGGCAGGGAGGCCCGCCCATGACCGAGACCGCCCACCACCCCATGCTCGCCGAGGACCGCGTGGCACGGTGGCTCGGCGTCACCCTCGAGGCCGCCGAGAAGGACCACGCGCGCATCCGGATGACGCTCACCGAGGACCAGCACAACGGCTTCGGCCTGGCCCACGGCGGCGCCGTCTTCGCGTTCGCGGACACGTGCTTCGCGCTGACCTGCAACGACCCCGCCTCGGACGGCTCCACCCTCACCGTGGCCTCCGGCGTGGACGTCAACTTCCTCGCGGCCACCCGCGCCGGGCAGACCCTCGTCGCGGAGGGCCGCCTGGTCGCCGCCGCCGGCCGCTCGGCCGTCTACGACATCACCGTCACCACCGACGACGGCACCCCGGTGGCCGCCTTCCGCGGCCGCTCCCGCACCATCCCCGCCCCCGGACGCTGACCGGCGGGCGCACCCGCCGGTGCGCCGTCGTCGACCGCCGCCCGACCCCGCATCCCCAGGAGAACGCCATGCTCGAGGCCTCGATCCCCAACCCGTACACGCCGGCACCCCTGCCCGCCCCCGCCGACCGCGGGGCCCCGGACCCCGAGGAGACGATGAGCCGGGACCAGATCGAGGCGCTCCAGTTCGAGCGCCTCCGCTGGACCCTGCACCACGCCTACGAGAACGTGCCCGCGTATCGGGAGCACTTCGACGCGCACGGCGTCCACCCCTCGGACTTCACGGAGCTCGGGGACCTCGCCAAGTTCCCGTACACGGACAAGGAGTTCCTGCGGAAGAGCTACCCGTTCGGCGCGTTCGCCGCCACGGGCCCCGAGCTGCGTCGCATCCACGCCTCCTCCGGCACCACCGGCCAGCCCACCGTGGTCGGCTACACCGACGACGACCTGGCCACGTGGGCCACCCTCGTCGCCCGCTGCTTCCGCGCCGGCGGCATCCGCCCCGGTGACCGCGTGCACAACGCGTACGGCTACGGCCTGTTCACCGGCGGCCTGGGCGCCCACTACGGTGCCGAGCGCATCGGGGCGGCCGTGATCCCGATGTCCGGCGGGCAGACGGAGAAGCAGGTGCAGCTGATCACCGACTTCCAGCCGCGCGCCATCCTCTCCACGCCCACCTACCTGTTGACCATCGCGGACGGCTTCAAGAAGCTCGGCCTGGACCCCCGCGAGTCCTCCCTCGAGGTCGCGATCCTCGGCGCCGAGCCGTGGACCGAGGAGATGCGCCGCGAGATCGAGCAGACCTTCGACCTCGACGCCCTGGACATCTACGGCCTCTCCGAGGTCATGGGCCCGGGCGTGGCCGGCGAGTCCGCGGCCACCAAGGACGGCTCCCACATCTGGGAGGACCACTTCCGCCCCGAGATCATCGACCCGCTCACGGACGAGGTCCTCGAGACCGGCCGCCCCGGCGAGCTCGTCTTCACCTCGCTCACCAAACAGGCGCTGCCGATCATCCGGTACCGCACCCACGACCTCACCCGCCTGTTGCCGGGCACCACGCACCCGGGCCACCGCCGCATGGGCCGCATCACCGGCCGCTCGGACGACATGATCATCCTGCGCGGCGTGAACCTGTTCCCGTCGCAGATCGAGGAGCTGGCCCTCAAGGAGCCGGCCCTGTCGCCGCACTTCACCCTCGAGATCACCCGCCCGGACCGCATGGACCAGATGGCCGTGAACATCGAGCGCCGCGATCATGCGACCCTCGAGGAGGCCCAGGCCTGCGCCGCGCACCTGCGCATGGAGATCAAGACGAAGATCGGCTCCTCGTGCGTGATCAACGTGGTGGAGCCGGAGTCCCTGGCCCGCTCCTCCGGCAAGCTCAAGCGGATCTACGACCTGCGCGACCAGGCCTGATCCCGTCCCCGCGGCCGGTTCCGACGCCGGGGTGCCCGGTAGAGTGGACCGGTGCGCCGTCGTCGTCGGCGTCCGCCCGCCCCTGAAGGAGCCCCGTGCCCCAGCGCAGCCCCACCCCGCGCCGCGGCCGGCCCGGCTATGACCGGCAGACGCTGCTGGCCGAGTGCGTCGAGCTCTTCAACCGGCACGGCTACGAGGCGACGTCCATGGGCATGCTCGCCGCCCACCTGGGCATCTCCAAGTCCGCGATCTACCACCACGTGGAGTCCAAGGAGGCGATCCTCGACCACGCGGTGACGGAGGCGCTCGACGCCCTCGAGGCGTGCCTGGACGATGTGGTGGCCAGCGGGGCCGACGCCGGCGCGCAGGTCGAGGCGGCCATCCGCGGCACGCTCGGGGTGCTGGCGGAGAAGCAGCCCGAGGTGACCCTGCTGCTGCGCCTGCGCGGGAACTCGGCGGTCGAGGTGGCCGCCGTCGAGCGCCGGCGCGAGATCACTCGGCGCTTCGGTGACCTGCTCGAGGCCGCCCAGGCCGCGGGTGCGGTGCGCTCCGACGTGACCCCGCGCAACCTCGCCCGCCTCGCGCTCGGCATGATCAACTCGATCGTCGACTGGTACCGGCCGGATCGCGGCGTTCCCGGCCAGCAGGGACCGGACCAGATGATCGACGCCGTCACGGGCGTGGTGCTCGGGGGCCTGCGGGGCTGAGGGCCCGCTGTCCTCAGCCCTCGCCGTCGAGCGCGGCGAGCACGTCGGTCACGATCGAGGCCGCGCGGTCCTCGGCGTCCGCGGGCACCCCGCCGTCCGCGTCGGCCTGGGCCACGGCCACGGTGCGGGCGCCGTCCTGCACGGCCGTCAGATGCGAGTAGACGGACCCCCCGGGGGCCGGGAGCGCCGTGTAGGCGGCGCCGCCCTCGTGTTCGGTCCGCGTCACGCTCTCCACGCCGAGCCCGGCCAGGTCCACCCCGGTGCAGGCCTGCGCCGCCGCTCGGGCGTCCTCCAGGGCGGCGCGGGCGGCCTCCTCCGTGGGGTACACGGTGACGCGCACGCCGAGCGGAGTGACCTCGGCGTCGGGGGACGCCGTGAAGGAGGGCGCCGGCGTCGTGGTGGGCCCGACGCCGGTGGTGGCGGCCGTCTCCGGCTGGGCCGTGAGCCCCAGGTCCGCCGCCCCGGCCTCGGCGTCCCGCTCCAGGGCGGAGCGGGTGGCGTCCAGGCAGGCCTGCTGTTCCGCGCTGCGGGTGGGCGCCGGGCTCGCACCGGCGTCGACCGCCTGCTCCAGGCCGGCGGCCCGCTGGCGCAGCTCCGTCTGCCGCTCCAGCGGCGAGGCGGCGCTCAGCCCCACCTCGGACCCCGGCCCCGCGGCCCGCTGCACGGCGGTCTGCACCGCCAGGGTCCGCTGCCCGTCCAGCGCGGGGGGCATCTCGAGGGACAGGCTGCTGGAGGCGGAGGCGCCGGCCGTGCTCTCCGTGGAGGCACTGGCCGCGGGTGACGTGGGGGCCGTGGAGCTGCTGGCCGCGGGCGACGTGGACGCGGACGAGGCCGCCGTCGTCGTGGACGACGCCGACGAGGGGGCGGGGGAGGAGGGCTCCGCGCCGCCGCCGCCCGCGCACCCGGCGAGGGCGAGCGCGCCCACGGCGAGGGCGCCGAGCAGGGGGAGTCGGGGGGTCGTCATGGCCCGACTCTACGTGCGCTGTGACGGATGCCACAAGGAAGCGGCGGGGGCATGCGTCGGGGCCGCCCGATGCGTGGTGCGCACCGGACGGCCCCTGATCCGTCAGTCGAGGAGGTCAGCCGAGCGGGGTGTCCTTGTCGCCCAGGTTCCAGTCCTCCACCGGGCCGAGGTTCTCCCCGTCCGGCCCGTAGCGGTAGAAGCCCTGGCCGTCGGCCACGCCGCTGTGGCCCTCGGCGATGCTCTTCTCGAGCAGCTCAGCGAAGCCGAGCTGCCAGTCGACGCCCGTGTTGCGGGAGACGTTGGCGGCCACGTGGAAGCCCACGATGTCATAGGTCTGGAACGGGCCGCGCTCGTTGCCGGTGGCCACGCGCCAGGTGCGGTCGATGTCCGCCGGGTTGCCCACGCCGTGCATGTACAGCTTGGAGCCGGCCTGCAGCCACGGGATGAGCAGGGAGTTGAGGAAGTAGCCCGGGATCTCCTTGCGCACGTGCACGGGCACCATGCCGGTCTCCTCGGCGAACTGCAGGGCTCCCGCGACGGCCTCCGGCGAGGTCGCGGCGGTGCCCATGACCTCGGCGGTGTTCTGCGCCCAGATGCGGTTGGCGTAGTGCAGGGCCAGGAAGCGCTCCGGATGGCCGCTGGCGTCGGCGAAGTCCGAGGGCAGCAGGGAGGAGGTGTTCGTGGCGAACAGGGTCGTGGCGGGGGCGAGCTCGCCCACCTGGGCCCACACCTTGCGCTTGAGCTCCAGGTTCTCCGGGACGGCCTCGATCACGATGTCCGCATCCGCCAGGGCCTCGCCGAGGTCCGAGGTCGGCGTGATGCGGGCGATGGCCTCGTCGAAGCGCTGCGGGTCGTAGCCCTCCCCGAGGTCTGCCTCGTAGCCCTGGCGGATCCACGCCCAGCGGCGCTCGATCCCCTCGAGGGCGGCGGGGACGGCGTCGTAGGCCATCACCTTCTTGCCGTGGTACGCCGCCTGCATGATGATCTGCGAACCCAGCACGCCGGTGCCCAGCACGGCGACCTGCTCGAAACGGGTGAACTCGGACATGTGTGTCGACCTTCTTCTCTCGCGGTCCGAATGGGACGTACAGGTGAACGCCCCGGGCACGCTCCTTGTTCCCTGGGACGACGACGGGCCGCCCGGCGCGCAGCGGGCGCACGGGACGGCCCGTCGAAGCAGGGGGGCTCAGCCCTGGGAGGTCTCGGACGGGGCCATCGGCCAGGTCTTGGCCACGAGCGTCAGCACGTCGTACTGGGCGCAGAGCTCGTCCTTCTGGTTGTGGATCCGGCAGTCCCAGGCCACCTCGCCGTACTCGTCGCTCACGCGCGGGGTGATGCGCTTGGCGGTCAGGGTCACGCGGATGGCGTCGTCGTAGGTCACCGGCGTGATGAAGCGCAGGTTCTCCAGGCCGTAGTTGGCCAGCACCGGGCCCGGATCCGGGGCCACGAACAGCCCCGCGGCCCACGAGACCAGCAGGTAGCCGTGGGCCACCCGGCGCGGGAAGAACGGGTTGGCCATGGCGGCCTCCTCGTCCGTGTGGGCGTAGAACCTGTCCCCGGTCTCCTCCGCGAAGGCGGTGATGTCCTCCAGGGTGACGGTGCGCAGGCCGGAGGCGAACTGGTCGCCCACCGTCAGCTCGGCCAGGGACTTGTAGAACGGGTGCACGGCCGTGCCGGCCTCCACGTCCTCGCGGGTCACCGTGTGGGCCGCGGCGCCCTGATGCCACACGCCGGTGATGGCCGTGAGCATGTCCGGGGAGCCCTGGATCGCCGTGCGCTGCATGTAGTGCTTCACGGCGCGGACCCCGCCGAGCTCCTCGCCGCCGCCGGCGCGGCCGGGGCCGCCGTGGACCAGCACCGGCACGGGGGCGCCATGGCCCGTGGTGGTCGTGGCGGTCTGGCGGTTCAGGACGTGCACGCGGCCGTGGTGGGCACCGATCCCGGCGGTGAACGCGCGGGCGGTCTCACCGTCGTTCGTCGCGACCGTGGCCACGAGCGATCCCGAGCCCAGGGCGGCCAGGGCCACGGCGTCGGCCACGTCCGTGTAGCCGATCACCGAGGTGACCGGACCGAACGCCTCGACGCTGTGCACCTCGGGGGTGCGTGCGTCCTCGAAGGTGAGCACCGTGGGGGCGAAGAACGCGCCGGACTCGGCGTCGGCGTCACCGGTCGAGCCCTCGGGGCCGCCGAGGCGGACCTGACCGCCGGCGTCGACCAGGCGCTGCACCGCGCCGCGGACCTCGCTCTGCTGCTCCTTCGAGGCCAGGGCGCCCATGGTGGTGCCCTCGACGCGCGGGTCGCCCAGGACGACCTTCGCGGCCAGGCGCTCGGTGAGGGCGGCGGTCACGGCCTCGACGCGGTCCTGCGGGACGATCACCCGGCGGATGGCGGTGCACTTCTGGCCGGCCTTGACCGTCATCTCCTGGAAGACGACCTTCACGAACGCCTCGAACTCGGGGGACTCCGGGTCCGCGTCCGGGCCGAGGATGGCGGCGTTGAGGGAGTCGGTCTCCGCGGTGAAGCGGACGCCGCCCTCCTGCACGTTCGGGTGCTTCTTCAGCGTGGCCGCGGTGGCGGCGGAGCCGGTGAACGCGACGTGGTCGCGGTAGTCCAGGTGGTCCAGCAGGTCGCGGGCGGAGCCGGAGATCAGCTGGATCGAGCCCTCGGGCAGCACGCCGGACTCGAGCATCAGCTCGACGCACTTCTGCGTGACGTAGCCGGTGGGGGTGGCCGGCTTGACCACGGTCGGCACGCCGGCGACGAAGGCCGGGGCGAACTTCTCCAGCATGCCCCACACAGGGAAGTTGAACGCGTTGATCTGCACGGCCACGCCCGGGATGCGCTGGTAGATGTGCTCGCCGATGAAGGAGCCGTCGCGGGAGAGGGGCTCCACGTCGCCGTCGATGATCACGGTGGAGTTCGGTAGCTCGCGGCGGCCCTTGCCGGAGAACGTGAAGAGGGTGCCGATGCCGCCGTCGACGTCGAAGGCGTGGTCGCGCTGCGTGGCGCCGGTGGCGAAGGAGACGTCGTAGAGCTCCTGGACGCGGGAGTTCAGAAAGAGCGCGAGCTCCTTGAGCTTGAGGGCGCGCTCGTGGATGGTCAGCGCGCCCAGGGCCTGCTGGCCGACGGTGCGGGCGTGCTCGATGGCGGCGGCCGTGTCGAGGCCGTCGGTGGAGACGCCGGTCAGGCGCGCGCCGGTGTTCGCGTCCGTCACATCGGTGACCTTGGACGGGTGCGACGGCGTCCACCAGCTGCCGGCGACGTAGCTGGGGAGGATCTCCGGGAGGGAGGGGGCGGTGACGGTCACGGGGTCTCCTGGTGTCGGGGGCGCGGACGAGTCCCGACCGATCGGTCGGTTATTGGTCCTCACCCTAGCCGAGACGTGGATCACGCGGGAGGAGGAGCCGGGCGGGTGACGCCGTCGTCGTGGGGAGGGGTGGGGTGGGGTCTGGCGGCGACCCGTGGCGCCAAAGCCCGCAGACACGCCGCTATGGCCAGGACGTGGCGGCGTGTCTGCGGGCCTCGGCGGGGCGTCGTCCACAGATCCCGGCGGACGACGACGGCGGCCCGCCCGGATCGGGCACGCTCGGCCCATGCCCCGCTCGCCCGCGCCCCTGCCTCCGATGCGCTGCGGACTGGACGGCCTCCTCCGCGCTCCGACCGTGTTCTCGACCCCGGCCGCGCGCGAGGCGGGCGTGAGTGCGGCCCGGCTGCGGCGCGGGGACGTGGTCTCCCTCGGCTGGGGGCTCTGGGGCCTGCGCGGCGTCGCACCGGACCCCATGGATCATGTGCGGGCACTGCAGGATCTGCACCCCGAGGGCGTGTTCAGCCACGTCACGGCCGCCCGGGTGCTCGGCCTGTGGTTGACCGGGCCGCTCGCCGCCGACCGGTCCGTGCACATCGCGACCCCGCGCGGCCACGGCACCGCGTCGAGCCGGGCCGGGATCCGCTCACACCGCCTCCGCGCCGACGCACCGGTGCGGATCGTGGACGGGGTGCGTGTGACCGCACCGGGGTGGACCTTCGTGGACCTCGCCGCGCACGCCGGGCCGCTCGAGCATCTCGTCGCGCTGGGGGACAGCATGGTTCGGACCGCCCCGACGGAGGCCCGCCGCCGTCGGCTGCCTCCCGGGGTGACGGACGTGGCCGAGCTGCGCGCCGCCGTCGAGGAACGCGGTCGGGTGCGCGGGATCCGTGCGGCCCGGGAGGCGCTGGAGCTCGTGCGTCCCGGGGCCGACTCGCCGCAGGAGAGCCGGCTGCGGGTGCGGCTCGTCCTGGACGGCGTCCCCGAGCCCGCGGTGAACCCGTGCATCCGCCTCGCCACGGGACAGCGGCTCCGCGTCGATCTGGTGTGGGCGGAGGCCAAGGTGGCCGTCGAGTACGACGGCGATCAGCACCGCACGGATCGCCGGCAGTGGCGTGAGGACCGCGAGCGGGACGCGGCCCTGCGCGCGGAGGGGTGGGAGGTGATCCGGGTGACCGCCGACGTGTTCCTGCCGGGGCACTGGGAGCTCTTCGTGCGGCAGCTGCGGGGCCTGGTGGCCGCGCGGACGATGCCGGGCCGAGTGCCGCCGTCGTGGATCTGACCTGTCGAGGCCCGCAGACGCGCCGCTACGGCCTGGCGGTAACGGCGTGTCTGCGGGCCTCGGCGAGAGGGGCGGGAGCCTCGGGCCGGCGTCGGCCCCTGCCCCTCGTCTCCGGACCGGCGTAGAATCGAGCACCGGTCCTCTCGGACCCGACCCACCCCCTCATCCGGAGAGTTCTGCCGCATGCTGCGCACCATGTTCCACGCCAAGATCCACCGGGCCACCGTGACCCAGGCGGACCTGCACTACGTGGGCTCCGTGACCGTGGACCAGGACCTGCTGGACGCCGCGGACATCCTCCCCGGCGAGCTCGTGTCCATCGTGGACGTCACCAACGGCGCGCGACTGGAGACCTACACCATCGCGGGCGAACGGGGCTCCGGCGTGCTCGGCATCAACGGCGCCGCCGCCCACCTGGTGCATCCGGGGGACATCGTCATCCTCATCGCCTACGGGCAGATGGACGACGACGAGGCTCGCAACTTCCAGCCCAAGGTCGTCCACGTGGACGCGGACAACAGGATCGTGGAGCTCGGCGTCGACCCCGCCGACGGCCTCCTCGACGGCCTCTCCCGCCCGCCGCTGTCCCGCGAGTGGGACGAGGCCCAGGCCGAGCTCTGAGCCGGCCGGGGCGCCGGGCCGTCATGGACGAGACGTTCGAGCGGGATCAGCGGTCGGCACGGCCTTCGCCCCGAGCGCCCGACGCGCGGAGCGCATCGCGGCCGCGTGGCTGAGGCCCATCGCGGCGCGGGCGCCCGGCACGCGGGACACAGCGCGCATCCACGGCGAGGTCAGCACCACCTCCTGCTCCCACGCCACGACGCAGCGCGGCGCGTGTCCGGCCGGGGCGCCGTCGTCGTGGACGGTGACCCGCACGGTGCCCGTCAGGTCCCCGCTCAGGCGCGCGACCAGAAGGCCGCGGGCACGGTCGTCGATGAGACGCTCCATCGTCAGACGCACCGGCACGAACCCCCGCAGCCGGACGGCGGCGCGGTCGGGGCCCAGGCGACGGGCGCGCGGGACGGCCGGCCACCAGCGTGGGTAGCCGGCCGGGTCGGCGAGCAGGGCCAGCACGGACCGGGCGTCCGCGGGGACGGCCCAGCGGTGGGTGAAGCGGAAGGGGCGGTCGACCGACATCAGGCCCGGCCGAAGGTCTCGGGGTCCACGGGGCGCCGGGTGCGGGGGAGCCTCGCCACGACCAGCAGGTACGACTCCGTGACGAGGTCCCGGACGAGCTGCTCGTCGAGGTCCGGGTGCGTGGCCAGGCTGAGCCAGTGCCGCTTGTCCGTGTGATAGCCGGGCGTGATCGCCGCGGGCAGGGCCGCGCGCAGCTGGGCGCCGTCCTCCGGGCGGGCCTTGACGTTCACGAGGCGGCGCCCGTCGTGGTCGATGAACACCACGAACAGCTTCCCCTGCACCTTCACGACCTCGGTGTCCGGGCCGAAGGGGTGCGACGCGGCGCTGCCCGGCAGCTCGAGGGCGCGGTCGCGGGCGATGCGCAGCAGCGTGGGCTCGTCCATGCCCGCCACGTTAGCCGCGCCCGCCCCGCCCCGCACTTTCGAACGTGATATCGGGGGAATGGGCGCTTTCGAACGGGAGATAGGCCCTATCTCCCGTTCGAAAGCGCCTGCCCCGGGGGCTCAGCGGTAGTCGAAGAAGCCCTTGCCGGACTTCCGGCCGAGCTCGCCGCGGGCCACCATGTCTCGCATGAGCTGCGGCGGGGCGAAGCGCTCACCCAGCTGGGACTCGAGGTACTCCGCGATGCCCAGGCGCACGTCCAGGCCCACGATGTCGGTCAGGGCCAGCGGGCCGACCGGGAACTTGTATCCGAGCACCATGGCGGCGTCGATGTCCTCGGGGGAGGCCACGCCCTCCTCGACCATGCGGATGGCCTCGAGCGCGATCGCCACGCCCAGGCGCGACGAGGCGAAGCCCGGGGCGTCCTTGACGACGACGGGGGTCTTGCCGAGCCCGCGGACCCACTCGGTGGACAGGGCCTGGAGCTCCGCACCGGTCTGCTCGCCGATCACGACCTCCACGAGCTTCGAGGCGGGCACCGGGTTGAAGTAGTGCAGGCCGCAGAAGCGCTCGGGACGCTGCAGGTGCGAGGCGATCTCGTCGATGGACAGGGAGGAGGTGTTGCTGGCCAGCCAGGCGTCCTCGCGCAGGTGGGCCTCGACGTCGGTGAGCGCCTCGATCTTCACCTGCATGTCCTCGAACACGGCCTCGACCACGAGGTCGCAGCGGGCGAAGTCGGCGCGGTCCACGGAGACGGTCAGGCGCTGCGCCCACTCGTCCAGGTCGCCGTCGATCTTGCCGCGCTCGAGGGAGGCGGCCAGGTCGGCCTCGATGCGCTCCTTGGCGGCCTGGGCCGACTGCGGGTCGCGCTCGACGACGACCACCTCGGACGAGCCGGAGACGAGGAATGCGTGGGCGATGCCGCCGCCCATCCGGCCGCCGCCGAGGACGCCGACGACGGCGGGCACGGAGGACGGAGCGGTGTCAGGGGTGCGCTGCTGATCGGTCATGTCAGTCCTCACTTCTTCTTGCGGTCCAGGAACGCCTGCATGCGCTCGAACTTGGCCTCGGACTCGAACAGGATGGCCTGCGCGATCTCGTCCACGTGGGGGTGGGCCTCACGAGGGAGGTGGAAGACGCGCTTGGACAGCCGCACCGCCAGCGGGTCCTGCTGCGCGATGCGGTCAGCGAGGGCGTCGGCGGCGTCGAGGAGGGCGTCCGGCTCGTGCAGCTCAGTGACGAGCTTGAGCTCGAGGGCCTCCTGCGCGTCCAGGATCCGTCCGGCGAGCAGCAGCTCGAGGGCCACCGGCTCACCCACCAGTTCCTTGAGCCGCCACTGGGCGCCCGCAGCGGCCGTGATCCCCAGACTCGTCTCGGGCTGGCCCATCTTCAGCGCCGGGGTGGCGATGCGGAAGTCGGCCGCGTAGGCCAGTTCCGCGCCGCCGCCGAGGGCGAAGCCGTCGATCGCCGCGATCACGGGCATGGGCAGCCGGTGGATGCGGTCGAAGACCTGCGAGTTCACACCGCGCAGGGCGTCGTCGCGGCGGCGCTCGCGCAGCTGTCCGATGTCCGCGCCGGAGGCGAAGATGCCGGAGAACGTCCCCGGCTCGCGCGTCGACTCCACCTGTGTGCCCGAGATGATCAGGATCTTCGGCTCGCGTTCGAGGTGGGCGCAGAGTTCGTGGAACTCGTCGACCATGGTCTGGTCGATCGCGTTGCGCACGCCCGGGCGGTCCATGCGCGCGTGGACGCGGTCCTCACGCTCCTCGACGCGCAGTGCCGTGAAGTGGCTGAAGTCGGTCATCTGCTCAGACCCTCTCGACGAGCATCGCGGAGCCCTGGCCCACGCCCACGCACATCGTGGCCAGGCCCCTGTCCGCGCCCTCGCGTTCCATCCGACCGAGCAGCGTGACCACGAGACGCGACCCCGAGGAGCCCAGCGGATGGCCCAGGGCGATCGCGCCACCGTCGGCGTTGACGGTCTCCGGATCCAGGCCGAGGCGCCGCATCGAGGCCAGGGACTGGGTGGCGAAGGCCTCGTTGAGCTCGACGGCGCCCAAGTCCGCCACGGACCAGCCGGAGCGCTCGAGGGCCTTCTCGGTGGCCGGGACGGGGCCCAGACCCATGATCTCGGGGGCCAGGCCCGCCGAGGTGGACTCCACGACGCGGGCCCGCGGGGTCAGGCCGTACTTCTGCGCGGCCCGCTCGGAGACGACGAGGATCGCCGAGGCGCCGTCGTTGAGGGAGGAGGAGTTGCCGGCGGTGACCACGCCGTCCTTCTTGATGATCGGGCGCAGGCCGGCGAGCACCTCGGGGGTGGAGCCAGGGCGGGGGCCCTCGTCCGTGTCCACGATCGTCTCGGCGCCCTTGCGGCCCGTGACGACGACGGGCACGATCTCGTCCGCGAAGCGGCCGGCCTCGATGGCGGCCAGCGCACGCGCATGCGAGCGAGCGGCGAAGGCGTCGGCGTCCTCGCGGGTGATGCCGTCCACCTCGCCGACCTCCTCGGCGGTCTCCGGCATGGAGAAGGTGAACTTCTCCCCGAACTCGCCGTCCGCGAAGCGCGGGTTCACGAAGCGCCAGCCGATCGCGGTGTCGAAGGCCGCGCCGGGCTTGGCGAACGCCGTCGTCGGCTTCTCCATCACCCAGGGGGCGCGGGACATCGACTCCACGCCGCCGGCCACGACGACGTCGGCCATCCCGGAGCGCACCATCGCGGTGGCGATGCCGATCGCGGACATGCCCGAGGCGCAGAGACGGTTCACTGTGATGCCCGGGACGGTGTCCGGGAAGCCGGCCAGCAGCCAGGCCATGCGGGCGACGTTGCGGTTCTCCTCGCCGGCGCCGTTGGCGTTGCCGAGGATGACCTCGTCCACGACCGACGGGTCGATGCCGGCGTCCTCGATCACGGCCTTGATGGTCAGGGCGGCGAGGTCGTCGGGGCGGACGGAGGAGAGGGCGCCGCCGTACTTGCCGACGGGCGTGCGGCGACCGCCGACGAGCAGTGCCTGGGACTGTGCGGACATGGAGACTCCTTGAGTGACCGACGACGGGGCGGGGCGGGCGCGGCGAATTACCGACCGTGCGTTCAGGTTCAGTATCCCGGGCCGGTGTGACGGGGGTCAACTGCGGGGCGGGTGTGACGGGACAGGGACGAGCCCGCGCGGAGGCCCGCAGACGCGCCGTTTCGTCCCCGACGTGGCGGCGTGTCTGCGGGCCTCCGCGCCGGTCCGGCCGCGCACGACGACGGCGCGCCCTTCCGGAGGAGGACGCGCCGTCGTCGTGGGGTGGGGGCGGGCGCAGCCCATCAGGCGGCCCGGATCAGGCCGGCACCACCGGGTTCGAACGCGTGGCCACGACCTGCTCGTCGTGCAGCTCGCGGTCCTGGATGCCCTTGGGGACGAACAGGACGGCGATGAGCGAGATCGCGGAGATCACGATGATGTACCAGGCCACGTTCTCCCAGCCGGTCTTCACGAGCTGATCGGCGAGCAGCGGGGCGAAGGCGCCGCCGATGATGGTGCCGAGCGCGTAGCCGATGGAGACGCCGGAGAAGCGGACGCGGGCCGGGAACATCTCGGCGTACATCGCCGACTGCGGGCCGTAGGACGGACCCAGGCCGAGCGTCAGGACGAACAGGCCCAGCGAGAAGAGCGGCAGAGACGCGGTGTTGAGCAGCCCGAACAGCGGGAAGGCCCAGACGATCAGGAACCCGTAGCCGAGGACGAAGGTCAGCTTGCGGCCGATCTTGTCCGAGATCCAGCCGCCGAGCAGGGTGAAGATGAACCAGCCGACGCCGCCGATGAGGCTCGCGATGAGCACCTCGGAGGAGGTCATGCCCAGACCCTTCGGACCGCCGTACTTCGAGAACCACGCGATGAGCAGGTAGCCGACGCCGTTGTTCGCGGCGAAGATCACGGCGGCGAGGATGACCTCCTTGGTGTGGTTCCGGAAGAGCTCACCCAGCGGGGCGGACTCGTCCACCTTGAGCTGCTGCATCTCCTTGAAGACCGGGGACTCCTCGACGGCCTTGCGGATCAGGTAGCCGACGACGATGAGCGCCACGGAGATCAGGAACGGGATGCGCCAGCCCCAGGTGAGGAACTGCTCCTCGGACATGGTGGAACGCACGATGAACAGCACACCGGTGGCCAGGATCATGCCCAGCGGCACGCCGATCTGCGGGGCGGAGCCGAACAGGCCGCGCTTGCCGTGGGGGGCGTGCTCCACGGACAGTAGCGCCGCGCCGCCCCACTCGCCGCCGGCGGACAGGCCCTGCAGCAGGCGCAGCACGACGAGCAGGATCGGGGCCCACACACCGATCTGGGCGTAGGTGGGCAGCAGGCCGATGAGGGTGGTGGCCAGGCCCATGCCGATCAGCGTGAGGGAAAGGACGAACTTGCGGCCGAAGCGGTCGCCGAGGTGGCCGGCGACGATCGCGCCGAGCGGGCGGATGAGGAAGGAGATGCCGAGGGTGGCCCACGCGGCGATCTGGGAGCCGCTCTCGCCCATCGGCTGGAAGAAGAGGGCGGCGAAGACGAGTGCGGTGGCCTGGGCGAAGATGAAGAAGTCGTACCACTCGATGGTGGTGCCGACGACGGTGCCGGCGATGACCTTGCGCTCCTCGCGGCGATCGCGCGCGGGGGCGGTCGCCGCGGGGGATGCGACGGTGTGGCTCATGGGTGCTCCTGGGATGCGGTGCGGCGGCCGACCGTGAGACGGCGGCGGGACGGTGTGGCACCCGACCGATCGGTCGGGAAGTGACACCCGTCACCGCATACGATCCCATGTGACTTACGCCACGATCCAGGCTGATGACGGGAATGTGACGCGGCGTAGCCGGGACGACGACGGCGCCGCGCCCCTCGTGCGAAGGGTGCGGCGCCGTCGTCGGTGGCGGGGTGCGGCGGCTCAGCCGCGGCCGGTGAACTCCGGCTTCCGCTTCTCCTGGAAGGCATGGAAGCCCTCGGCGTAGTCGGCGGTGCCGCAGAGCTCGCCCTGGGCGATGTTCTCCGCGTCGAGGGACTCCCACAGGCCCACGCGCCGGTCGCGGACCTGGGCCACGAGCTCCTTCGACGCGCGGAACGCGAGGGTCGCGCCGGAGGCCACCTGGGCGACCTTCGCACGGGTGAACTCGAGCAGCTCGTCCGCGGGCAGGGCCCGGGAGAACAGCCCGGCCTGGACGGCCTCGACGCCCGAGAGGAGCTCGGCCGTGTAGATCAGGTCCAGGGTGCGGTGCGCGCCCAGGCGCTCGGTGAACAGCCAGTGGCCGCCGGAGTCCAGGGTGGCCCCGAGGTTCGCGAACGGCGAGCCGATCTTCGCGTCCTCGGCCACGTACACCACGTCCGTGGCGATCGCGAGGCCCAGGCCCACACCCAGGCAGGCGCCCTGCACCGCCGCGAAGGTGGGGACCGGGATCGCGGACATGGCCCGCAGCACCGGGGTGACCTTGTCCCGCAGGTAGGCGGTGGCGTCGTCCTCGGCCGGGACCACGGCGGAGATGTCGCGGCCCGCGCAGAAGCCGCGGCCCTCGCCGCGCAGCAGCACGGCCCGGACCTCGCCGGACTCGACGCCGGCGGCGGCCCGCTCGTAGGCGGCCTGGAGTTCGGCCAGCGCGGCCTCGTCCAGGGCGTTCATCCTCTGGGGGGCGTCCAGCACGATCTCGGCGACGCCGTTCTCGACGGTGATCTCGATCATCGGGGGCTCCTTCGGTCTCGTGGGCGGGCGCTCAGGCGTCGAAGTCCAGCGTGATCGAGTCGGAGGTCGGGCGGGTCTGGCACGTGAGCACGTAGCCCTTCTCCACCTCGTCCTTCTCGAGCGCATAGTTCTCGTCCATCTCGTACGCGCCGTCGACGACCTTGGCGCGGCAGGTGCCGCACACGCCGCCGGCGCACGCGAAGGGCACGTCCGAGCGGACGCGCAGCGCCGCGTTGAGGACGGTCTCGTGGGCGGACTTGGGGGACTCGACCTTGGCGGTGAGGCCGTCGAGGTTGAACTCGATGGTCACGTTGTCGCCCTTCGGGTCCACCTCGACGACACGTCCGGAGTGGCCCTGCGGGTTCTCCGGACGGCCGGTGGTGAACAGCTCGAAGCGCACGTCGTCCTCGGACACGCCGCGGGCGGCGAGCGTCTCACGCGTGAGCTGCACGAGCTCGAACGGGCCGCAGAGGAACCACTCGTCGGTGCCCTCCACGTCGATCACGCGGTCCAGGAGGGTGGTGAGCTTGTCCTCGTCGATGCGGCCGGAGAGCAGCGGGGACACGCGCTGCTCGCGGGAGAGCACGTGGTGCACCGTGAACCGGGCCGGGTACTTGTCCTTGAGGTCGCCGATCTCCTCGGCGAACATCACGTCCATGGCGGAGCGGTTCGCGTAGACCAGGTCGAAGCGCGAGGTCTCGGAGGCCGCGAGCACGGCCTTGGCGATCGCCATGATCGGGGTGATGCCCGAGCCGGCCGCGAACGCCACCAGGTGCGTGTCCTTCTTCTCCGCGACCTTCTCCGCCGCCACCTTCTGGGCGTCGTTGAGAGAGGTGACGTGCGTGCGGGACGTGAACGCGCCCTGCGGGTTCATCACGTCGATCTTCTCGCCGACCTCGAGGCTCTCGTTGGCCCACGTGGAGAACTTGCCGCCGATGTCCTTCTTCACGGCCACGCGGATCTCGCCGCGCTTCGGGACGGCGCAGATCGAGTAGGAGCGGCGCACCTCGGCGCCGTCGAGCTCCTTGCGCAGGGCCACGTACTGGCCCGGCACGTAGTCGTAGTCGTCGGCGAGCTCCTCGGGCACCGCGAAGGTGATCTCCACGGAGTCGTCGGTCAGGCGGCGCAGCTCGGACACCTCGAGGGTGTTGAACGTGGCGCGGCGCTTGCCGGTGGTGGGGACGTCGGTGGTCTCGGTCATCAGTGCACCTTGAAGTAGTCGAAGGGCTCGAGGCACTCCCGGCAGGTGTAGAGGGCCTTGCAGGAGGTGGAGCCGAAGCGGGTGATCTCGCGGGTGTTCAGGGAGTGGCAGCGCGGGCACTTCACGGCCATGCCGATCCTGACCGGGCCGTCCGTGGTGCGCGCGACGGGCGGGGCGATGCCGTACTCGTTGAGCTTGGCCTTGCCCTCGTCCGTCATCCAGTCCGTGGTCCACGCCGGCTGGAGCACCAGGCGCACCTCGGCGTCGGGGAACCCGGCGCGCTCGAGCGCGCGGCTGACGTCCGTGGTGATGGTGTCCATGGCGGGACAGCCGGAATAGGTGGGCGTGATGACGACGACGGCCCTCTCGCCATCGGCCCGTGCCTCCCGGAGGATCCCGAGGTCCGCGATGGACAGCACGGGGATCTCCGGGTCGTGCACGGTGGAGGCCGCATCCCAGACCCGCGCGTCGGCGGGATCGGCGGGGCGCAGCTCGCTGGCGGTGGTCACCAGGTCGCTCCCGGGTGACGGCGCGCCAGGGACTGCATCTCCGCGAGGATGTACCCGCGGTACTCGCTCATGGCACCGGAACGGTCGCCGCCGCGGGCGGTGCCCGTCGTCGGGACGGTCAGGCCGGCCTCCTCGATGGCCGCGCGGATGCGGGTCATCGTGGGCTCCTCGAGCGAGGACGGCAGCACGGCGACGCCCTGCTCGGCGAGGGCGCGGACGACGTCGTCGTCGTGGAAGAGCTCGGCCACGTAGGGCCACAGCTCGTCCAGGCCGCGCTGCATGCGGCGCTTCGACTCCTCGGTGCCCAGGCCCAGGCGCTGCAGCCACAGGGCGGCGTGGTCCTGGTGGTACAGGACCTCCTTGAGGGCCTTGTCCGCGATGGCGGCGAGCGTGGAGTCCGTGGACTCGCGCAGGCGGGTGTACAGCTCGTACGAGTAGAAGGAGTAGTACAGCTGGCGGGCGATCGTCTTGGCGAAGTCGCCGTTCTCGGCCTCCACGAGGCGGACGGAGCGGAACTCCTCCTCGTCGCGGAAGTACGCGAGCTCGTCCTCGGTCTTGCCCCACGCGGTGCCGGCGTAGGAGAGGAGGAAGCGGGCGTGGCCCACGAGGTCCAGGGCGATGTTGCCCAGGGCGATGTCCTCCTCGAGCTCCGGGGCGCGGGAGATCCACCAGGACAGGCGCTGGCCGAGCATCAGGGCGTCGTCGCCGAGGGCGAGGGCGTAGCGGGCGACGTCGTCGCTCGCCTTCTGCTCGCCCGCCGCGATCTCCTCGGCGGTGATGGCCACGCCCGCGGAGTGCCTCGTGGCGGAGTCGTTGGTCGCGAAGCTCACAGGTGCGGCACCCCCTCGGACTGCTGGTAGTAGGTGGCGTGACGGTAGGACTTGCCCTGCGCGGACTCGAAGAAGCCGCCCTTGGAGTCCGGGTCTGAGGCCGCGATGGCCTCGGCCGGGACGACCCACACGGAGGTGCCCTCGTTGCGGCGGGTGTACAGGTCACGCGCGTTGCGCAGCGCCAGGGTGGCGTCCGGGGCGTGCAGCGAGCCGGCGTGCACGTGGGAGAGGCCGCGGTTGGCGCGGACGAAGACCTCCCACAGGGGCCAGGCGTGGGAGGCGGCGGTGGTCTCGCTCATGGGTCAGGCTCCGATCAGGTGGGTCTCGGCCGGCGCGTTCTGCTCGGCCTGGCGGCGGGCGTAGGCGGCGGCGGCCTCGCGGACCCAGGCGCCCTCCTCGTGGGCCTGGATGCGGCGGGCCATGCGCTGGGTGTTCATGGGGCCGTTGCCCTTGATCACGGACATGAACTCGTCCCAGTCCAGCTCGCCGAAGTCGTAGTGGCCGCGCTCCTCGTTCCACTTCAGGTCCGGGTCCGGCAGGGTGAGGCCGAGGGCCTCGGCCTGCGGGACGATCATGTCCACGAAGCGCTGGCGAAGGTCGTCGTTGGAGAAGCGCTTGACCTTCCACGCCATGGACTGGCGGGAGTTGGGGGAGTCCTCGTCCGGCGGGCCGAACATCTGCAGGGCCGGGCCGTAGAAGCGGTCCACGGCGTCCTGGGCCATCTGCTTCTGCTCCGGGGTGCCGTGCGAGAGCTCGTAGAGGATCTCCCAGCCCTGGCGCTGGTGGAACGACTCCTCCTTGCAGATGCGCACCATCGCGCGGCCGTACGGGCCGTAGGAGGCGCGGCACAGCGGCACCTGGTTGCAGATCGCGGCGCCGTCGACGAGCCAGCCGATCGCGCCCATGTCCGCCCAGGTGCGGGCCGGGTAGTTGAAGATCGAGGAGTACTTCGCGCGGCCGGAGAGCAGCTGCGCGTTCAGCTCGTCCCGCGGGGTGCCGAGGGTCTCGGCGGCGGAGTACAGGTACAGGCCGTGGCCGGCCTCGTCCTGGACCTTGGCCATGAGGATCGCCTTGCGCTTCAGGGAGGGGGCTCGGGTGATCCAGTTGGCCTCCGGCTGCATGCCGATGATCTCGGAGTGCGCGTGCTGGGAGACCTGGCGGGTCAGGGACCTGCGGTACGCCTCGGGCATCCAGTCGCGGGGCTCGATGCGTGAGTCCTCCGCGATCAGGCGATCGAAGTTCTCCTGGCCGGCCGCATCCTCGGGGGACGGGACGGAGGCCAGGTGCTGGGGGGAGCTGGTCTGCGTCATGGGGATCACCTCACGCTGAGTGCGGGCTGGTTCCGTGGTCAGGGCGCACCGGGGCGCATCGAATTACTGACCGCTCGTTCAGAATAGGCCAGGGTGTGACCTCGGTCAACACGCCGAAGCCGGCGCGACCCGGGTGCGACGCGGCCGCCGGGACGGTGCGAGAGGGTTGGCTCCTGCACAGGCGTCCCGACGGCGTCCCCCATCCCCGGATCGCCCCTCGCCGCAGTCGCGGGGCCCGGGCCCTCCCTACGGTGGCCGCATGTCACCCCTCATCGGACCTCAGCAGATCGCCACGGCCCTGCGGGCCGTCGGACTCGACGACGACGCCGCCCGCCTGGCTGCGTGGGCCGACCCCGCCCGGCGCGAGCGGGAGGCCGCCGAGCAGGCCCTCGCCGACCTCGCCGTGGCCCAGACGCAGCTGCGCACGGCGCTGGGCGGGCTGGTCAGCGCCGCCACGGACGTGCGCTCGGCGCTGCACACGGCATGGCGCGGCGAGGCCGCCGGCGCCTATGGGGAGGCCGTGCGGCGGGCGGCGACCCTGGCGGCGGGGCTCGAACGGGAGGCCGGGGAGTGGCTCGCCCTGCGGGCCACCGCCGAGCGGGAGGCGGAGGACGCACGCCGAGACGCCGAGGCCCGGGAGTGGGCGGCCGAGGAGACGGCGCTGGCCGTCCTGCGCTCGTTGGCGGTGGCGGCGTGACCGGCGGGCGGGGTGCCGGCCCGGGGGCGGTGGCCTTCAGCACGCACGGCGGACCGGGCTCGATCTACGCGGAGGCCGAGGAGATGCGCGTCGTGGCCGGGCGGCACGAGCACGCCGCCGACGAGGCGGCCGGAGCCTCGTGGCAGGTCGACGCGGCCGCCTTCGGGCTGGGCCGGTCGGCCACGTGGCTCGCCTCCGCCGCCCTGCTGCAGGACCGACTGGCGGAGGCGGTCGGTCGGGTGCGGAACCTGTCGGAGCAGTGCGCCGAGCTGCACCGTGACCTGCTCTCCGCGGCGGCCCGCTACGAGGAGGCCGAGCGCGCGGCGGCCGGCATCATGGCCGCCGAGGACGCCTCCCTGGGGGAACTGCCGGCGCTGCTCTGGCGGGACGGCCATGACGGCCTCACCACCCGCGAGGCGGAGCGGCTCGTGCAGGACGTCGTCCAGGCGGTGCCCGAGGCCATCGTGGCCGCCATGCTCGCGGCCGCCGGGTTCCCCTTGCTCGCGGCCCTGGCACGGATCGACGTGAAGATGCTGACGAGGGCGCAGAAGCGCGTGCTGAAGCGGCCCGTCTCCTCCGCCGCGAAGAAGGGGACGGATGCCGCGTCGGACCTCACCGAGGCGCTGCGGGTCTCCCCGGACGAGGCATGGACCGTGACGGCGGACGCCCTGACCCTCGCCGGCGCGGCGCCCCGGGGCGCGGTGACCCCGCACGGGGCGCCGCAGGACCGGCCGACGGCGCCCGCCCTGCTGGACGGCTCGGCCACGGGGCTGGCCTCGCTCATCCCGCGCGCGGAGGGGGACGGAGACCTCACGGTCACGGAGGTGGTGCGAGAGAACGGGAGTCGGGCCTGGGTGGTGGGCCTGCCGGGCACCCGCGGCGGCCTGATCCCGGATCCCGAGTCGACCGACCCGTGGGACGCCGGCGGACTGTTGGACGCCCTCGGCTCCGAGTCCGAGGTCACGGCCCCGGCGGTGCGGGCGGCGCTCGAGGCGGCCGGCGTCCCGCACGGCGCACCGCTCGTCCTGGCCGGCTACTCCCAGGGCGGGGTGCACGCCGTCAACCTGGCCGGTCGTGAGGACTTCACGTCCGTGTATCCGGTGGCCGGCGTCATGACGATCGCGGCGCCGTCGGGCAACGCGGTGGAGACCGGGCGGACCGCGGTGCTGGAGTTCTCCTCGGACGGGGACCTGGCCGTCGCCGCGGACGGGGCGCCCACCCCCGTCTCGTCGCGCCGGGCCGAGGTGGTCTTCCACCCGGCCGGCCACGGATGGGATGCGCCCGGGGGTGGCTTCCGAACCGCCTCTCCGCTGGCGGTCGAGGACGACCTGGGCGTCGCCCACGACTTCGACGCCCAGGTGGACCTGATCCGGCAGTTCGAGGCCGCCGAGCCCGCGTCCCGGGCGGAGGTCGCCGGGCTCTCCGCCGCGTTGGCCGGGCTGACCGCCGGCACCGTGGCCTCGAGCCGGGCGGTGCGCCTGCGCCGCACGCCGCCCGAGCGGGGCCACCTGCCCCCGGGATCCCGGTGAGCGCGCCGGCGGCGGGGTGCCCGTCGCCCGCTCGCTCAGTTCGCGTCGAGCAGCACGCCGGCGAAGAACGCGTTCAGGCGGTCGACCTCGTCCAGGCCGAAGACGCCGGAGACGTACTGGTCCGGGCGGACCACGACGACGGCGCCGTCACGGCTGATGCCGCGGGCCTCGAAGATGTCCTCGCCGTGCGTGGGCCGGCACGTGGCGAAGATGTTGTTCAGGTCGTGCAGGCCGAGGGAGCCGGTGGTCGGCCGGAAGATCGACGGCACGTCCGGGTGGGCGAACTCGGTCTGCTTCTGCTGGTACACGACCTTGATGTCGAAGCGGGCGTCCTCCGGCCCGTCCGACGGGGTGTGGCGGTTGCGGAAGGACCGCGGGTCCTCCTCGATCGCCTTCGCCCACGCCGCGACCTTCGAATCCTCGGCGCGCGGGGAGGCGGCGTCGGCGAACACGTAGACGCGCCAACGGCCGTCCGCGCGGTGCAGGTGGCCCAGGTGCTTGACGTTGGTGTCGCACGAGCGCTCCACCAGCGCCGACTTGAAGCGCTTGCCGATGGGGTAGCCCTGCGCCAGCGCCTGACCGGTGGCGTCCGTGGTGAGGAGGGAGGGCCGGTACTGCGTCATGAAGCCGGCCGGGAACTCGGCGGTCTTCGTGTAGAACTCGGCCACCTCGTTCGGGTCGCCCAGCTCGGAGGTGGGCTTGGCCATGAGCGTCGACCACTCCTTGTCGAAGTCGATCAGGTTCTTGGCGATCTCCTTGCGCTCCTCCGAGTAGGTCGGCACGAGCTCGGCCGGGGCCATCCCGGAGAGCACCTGGCCCAGCTTCCAGCCGAGGTTCCAGCCGTCCTGCATGGACACGTTCATGCCCTGGCCGGCCTTCGCGGAGTGGGTGTGGCAGGCGTCGCCGAGCAGGAACACGTTGGGGTGGGCCACGCGCTCGCGGTTGTCGAAGCCCGAGGTGAGGCGGTGGCCCACCTCGTACACCGAATGCCAGGCGACCTCCTTCACGTCCAGCGTGTAGGGGCGCAGGATCTGCTGGGCCCGGCGGATGATCTCCTCGAGCGGGGTCTGGCGCACCTGGTGGTTGTCGTCCGCCGGGACCTCGCCGAGGTCCACGTACATGCGGAACAGGTGGCCGCCCTCGCGGGGGATCAGGAGGATCGAGCCGCTGGACGAGTGGATCGCGCACTTGGTGCGGATGTCCGGGAAGTCCGTGTCGGCCAGCGCGTCCATGACGCCCCACGCGTGGTTCGCGGCGTCGCCGGTCAGGGTGTGGCCGATCGCCTTGCGGACGCGGGAGCCCGCGCCGTCCGCGCCCACCACGTACTTGGCGCGCACCTGGCGGGTTGGTCCCGAGGCGGGGTCCTCGAGGGCGTTGCCCTGGGCGTCCACGGTGCGGCGCAGGGTCACGAGCACGGGGTGCTCGCCGTCGTTCGTGTCCTCGAGGGTCTCGAACGCCCAGCCGTAGTCCGGCCGCGCGCGGGTGGGGGAGTTCTTCATGTACTCGGCGAACCAGTCCAGGATGCGGGCCTGGTTCACGATCAGGTGCGGGAACTCGGAGACGCCCTCCGGGTCGTCCTCGGCCAGCGAGGTGCGCACGATCGTGTCCGCGTCATCCTCGGCCGGGTTCCAGAACGCCATGGAGGTCAGGTCGAAGGCCTCGTCGATGATCTCGCTCGCGAAGCCGAAGGCCTGGAAGGTCTCCACGGAGCGTGCCTGGATGCCGTCCGCCTGGCCGATCTCGAGGCGGTGGGGGCGGCGCTCGATGATGCGGGTGTGGACGTCCGGGAACATCGCGAGCTGGGCGGCGGCGATCATGCCGGCCGGGCCCGAGCCGACGATCAGCACGTCCATCTCGTCCGGCAGCTCGGCGGGGCGGTCCAGGCCGATGCCGGCCGCCACCTGGACGCGCGGGTTCGTGGAGACGTAGCCGTGGTGGTGGAAGAGCATGAGGGTCCTTTCGCTGCGGGGGATGTCGCTGCGCGGCGCGCGTGCCACCCGACGGCGTGTTCTCTCAGAGAACACGGTGTTCCCCCTGGGAACACATGTGTGCCAGACTGTACGCGGACGTGACCGGGTTCACAACCGGCGCGCGGGTCGAACACGCCCCGGGCGCGTCACGTCCGGCACGCGAGGCGAGGAGCACGGATGGCGGAGCACGACGGCGGCCCGGTCCGGGAGGGCGCGCCCTCCCAGACGCTCTCCCGCGCGCTCACCCTGCTCGAGACCGTCGTGGAGGCGCCCGAGCCGCCCACCATCGCCGACCTCGCCGACGGCCTGGGCGTCCATCGCTCGGTCGCCTACCGTGTGCTGCGCACCTTCGAGACCCACGGCCTGCTGCGCCGCGACGGCCTCGGCCGCGTCCACGCCGCCCCCGGCCTGGCCGTCCTCGCCCGCCGGGTGGAGCAGGATCTACGCGCGGCGGCCATGCCGCACCTGACCGCCGTCTCCACGGACCTGGGCATGACCGCGTTCCTGGTGGTGTGGGACGGCGCGCACTGCCTCACCCTGGCCACGGCCGAGCCGCCGAGCGGCAACCTCGTCACGCAGCGGCCGGGGACCCGGCACCCCCTCGGGATCGGGGCGCCGGGGATGGCGATCGCCGTCGCCCTGACCGGACAGGAGTGGGCGCGGCTGCCCGGCGAGGCCCCGCCCGAGCGGCCCGAGCTCGACGACGTGCGGGAGCGCGGCTGGGCCGTCAGCTCCGACGAGGTCATCACCGGCGTCTCCTCGGTGGCCGTGCCGCTGCGGGTCCCGGGCCAGCTGCCCGCCGCCCTCGCCGTGGTCTACGCGACGCGGCCGGAGGACCCCGCGCGCCTCGGAGACCGGCTCGGTGAGGCGGCCCGGGCCGTCGCCGTCGCCTTCGGCGCAGCCTGAACCCCGGGGCCCGTGGGGCGGATCACAGCGTCCGCGGCCCGCATTACCCTGGTGGCCATGACTGATGACGCACCGCAGACGCCCGCCGTGGTCGCCCCCCACAAGAAGGTCGGCATGCTGCCGCCGTACGCCGCCGGCAAGCCGCCGGTCGCCGTCCCGGGCCTGCACCCCTACAAGCTCTCCTCGAACGAGAACCCCTACGCGCCCGTGTCCGGCGTGATCGACCGGGTGCGTCAGGTCGTGACCGGCCCGGAGGGCGCGCCCAGCACCCTCTGCCGCTACCCGGACACCCTCTCCACCGGCCTGCGCCAGGCCCTGGCCGCGCACCTGGACGTCCCGGCGGACGACGTCGTGACCGGCGCCGGCTCCCTCGGCGCCCTGGCCCAGGTCATCACCGCCTTCGCCGGCCACGGCGAGGCCGGGGAGGGCGACGAGGTGATCTTCGCGTGGCGCTCCTTCGAGGCCTACCCGATCGTGGTGCGCACCGCCGGCGCCGTGGACGTGCAGGTGCCGCTCACCGCGGACCACCGCCACGACCTGCCGGCCATGCTGGAGGCGATCACAGAGCGGACCCGCGTGATCCTGCTCTGCACCCCCAACAACCCGACCGGCCCCGTGCTCACGACCGCCGAGGTCGAGGACTTCCTGGCGCGCGTGCCCGCGCACATCCTCGTGGTCATCGACGAGGCCTACGTGGAGTTCGTCCGCGACGAGGACGCGGTCAAGGGCCTGGAGATGTACCGCAAGCACGCGAACGTCGTCGTGCTGCGCACCTTCTCGAAGGCGCACGGCCTGGCCAACCTGCGCGTGGGCTACTCGGTCTCGCAGCCGGAGATCACGAAGGCCCTGCGCACCGTGGCCACCCCGTTCGCGGTGTCCACGGTGGCCGAGGAGGCCGCGATCGCCTCGCTCGAGCACCTGGACGAGGTCCTCGAGCGCGTGCAGGTCGTCGTCGACGAGCGCGAGCGCGTCGCCGCCGCTCTGGCCGGGGCCGGCTGGGACCTGCCCTCTTCGCAGGCCAACTTCGTGTGGCTGCCGCTCGGTGAGCGCACGCAGGCGTTCGCCGAGGCCGCCCAGGCCCAGGCCCTGTCCGTGCGAGCGTTCGCGGGCGAGGGCGTGCGCGTGAGCATCGGCGAGCAGGAGGCCAACGACCGCTTCCTCGAGGTCGCGCGCGACTTCCTGACGTGAGCGGGTCGGCGCGAGCGGCACGTTGGACCGGCTGATCCGGGTCCGCTTCGCGTTCGACGCGGAGCGTCCGGTGTTGACCGTGGCGGCCCTGGCCCGGCGCACCGAGCTGCCCCTGGCCACCGCCTATCGGTGGGTGGACCGGCTGGTGCGCGCCGAGCTGCTGCAGAAGGACGAGGACGGCGTGGTCCGGCCCGGCCTGCGGCTGTGGGAGATGGCCTCCCGGAGCGCGCCGAGCATGTCCCTGGCCCGGACGGCCATGCCGTTCCTCGTGGACGTGCAGTCGGTCCTGCGGCAGCACACGCAGCTCGCGGTCCTCGACGACGACGGCGTCCTCGTGCTCGCCCGGCTCTCCTCCCAGGGGGCCGTGGTGAACCAGGCGGACGTCGCGGGTCGGCTGCCGCCGTTCACCACCGCCCTGGGACTCGTGCTGCTCACCCACGCCCCGGTCGAGACGGCGGAGCGGTTCATCGCCCGGCACCGGGACCGGCTCGGCGCCGTCGTGGATCACCATCCCCTCGAGTCGGGGCGTGCGGTGCCCGCGGGCGTGCGGGCGCGGGTGGCCACGCCCAGCGAGCCGCGGCTGCGAGCGCTTCTGGCGGATGTGCGGCGGGAGGGGTACGCGGCCGTGGACGGCGCGTTGGACGAGGAGTCCCGGGGGGTCGCCGTGCCGGTCCGCGGGGCCGACGGCGTGGCGGCGGCCGCGCTCGGGGTCGTCGTCCCCCGCGAGGCGCCGTACACCCCGGGGGTGCCGCCCCTGCTGATGACGGCCGCCCGGGGGATCGCCCGCGGACTCGGCGGCCATTCTCACTGAGTGAGAACGGCCGGGCGCGGGCCGTGTCCTGCGCCACAGGATGGTCGGGACCTCCGCCGCCGGCCCCGGCCGCGCGGCCCGACCCGCCCGGCCCGACCGGTGACGTCCCCCGGAAAGGACGCCATGACCCAGCCCCCCGTGACCCGCACCCGCGTCGGCATCGTCGGCGGCGGGCCCGCCGGCCTGATGCTCTCCCACCTGCTCGCGCGGCAGGGGATCGACAACGTCGTCCTCGAGTCCCGTGACCCCGAGACCATCGCGCACACCCACCGCGCGGGCATCCTCGAGCAGCCCAGCGTGGAGATGCTGACGGACATGGGCGTCGACGGCCGGGTGAGGACGGTGGGCGACGAGCACCGCGGCATCATCCTGCGCTTCGACGGCGAGTCGCATGCCCTGGACTTCCCGGAGCTCGTGGGTGCCACGGTCACCCTGTACGCGCAGAACGAGGTCTTCGTCGACCTCGCCGCGGCGCGGCGGCGCGACGGCGGCGACGTCCGCTTCGAGACCGAGGTGCTCGAGGTGCTCGACGTCGACTCGGACACCCCCGGCGTCCGGTTCCGCTCCGTGGCCGCTGGCGAGGAGGGGCCGGTCGAGGAACTGCGCTGCGACATCCTCGTGGGCGCGGACGGCTCGCGTTCCACCGTCCGCAAGGCCCTCCAGCGCGACACCGAGGGCGAGGACCACTTCCACGCGTACCCCTTCGCCTGGTTCGGCATCCTCGCCGAGGCGCCCAAGTCCTCGCCTGAGCTGATCTACGCCCGCTCCGAGCATGGCTTCGGCCTGATCTCGCAGCGCTCGGAGACCGTGCAGCGCATGTACTTCCAGTGCGACCCCTCGACCCGCGTGGAGGACTGGTCCGACGACCGGATCTGGGACCGGCTGCAGCGCATCGTGGCCGGCCCGGACGGCTTCACCCTCAAGACCGGCCCCATCATCGACAAGACGGTGCTCGGCTTCCGCTCCTATGTGCGCACACCGCTGAGTCACCGCAACGTCTTCCTCGCCGGCGACGCCGGACACACCGTCCCGCCCACCGGGGCGAAGGGCCTGAACCTCGCCTTCGCGGACGTGCGCGTCCTGGCCGAGGCGCTCGAGTCGTGGGCCGCCACGGGCTCGCGCGACCTGCTCGACGCCTACTCGGAGACGGCGCTGACCCGCGTGTGGAAGGACCAGAACTTCTCCTACTGGATGACCACCATGCTCCACGCCCGCCCGGACGCCTCGGAGTTCGAGGACATGCGCGTGCGCGGTGAGCTCCGCAACGTGGTCCAGTCCCGTTACGGACGGCAGTTCCTCGCCGAGCAGTACACCGGCTGGCCCTCCGCCTGAGCCCGACCGATCCCCGACCCCGCAGAGAAAGGAGCCGACGTGAGCATCGCCGCCCAGGCCAAGGACGACGACACGTTCGACAGCGCCCACGTGCTCGATCCAGCCGCCACCCGCGACTCGCAGGGGCAGATCAGTGAAGAGATCGCGGCCGTCCATGCCCAGGCCCAGGGCGAGACCCAGCCGCGGCTCGACTTCCCGCCCTATCGCTCGTCGGTGTTCCGCCACCCCACCAAGTCGCTCGTGCACGCCGACCCCGAGACCGTGGAGCTGTGGTCCCCGGCCTTCGGCCACCGCGACGTGCACCCGCTCGAGGCGGACCTGACCGTCGGCCAGAACGGCGAGCCGATCGGCGAGCGCATCAAGGTGCGCGGCCGCGTGCTCGACGACGACGGCCGCCCCGTGCGCCACCAGCTGGTGGAGATCTGGCAGGCCAACGCGGCC
Organism: Micrococcus sp. Alg238-R198; assembly: GCF_900537135.1. Classification (NCBI taxonomy): domain Bacteria; kingdom Bacillati; phylum Actinomycetota; class Actinomycetes; order Micrococcales; family Micrococcaceae; genus Micrococcus; species Micrococcus sp. Alg238-R198. The sequence goes on along the minus strand of NZ_UNRH01000010.1, from coordinate 27,208 downwards.
GGCCGCTACGTGCACAAGCGGGACCAGCACCCCGCGCCGCTGGACCCGAACTTCACGGGCATCGGCCGCACACTGACCGGCGCGGACGGGACCTACGAGTTCACCACCATCAAGCCGGCCCCGTACCCGTGGAAGAACCACCGCAACGCGTGGCGCCCGGCGCACATCCACTTCTCCCTGTTCGGCACGGACTTCACGCAGCGCATGATCACCCAGATGTACTTCCCGGGCGATCCGCTGTTCCCGCTGGACCCGATCTACCAGGGCATCACGGACCAGGCCGCCCGCGACCGGCTCGTGGCCACCTACGACCACTCGGTGACCAGCCACGAGTGGAACACCGGCTACTGGTGGGACATCGTGCTCACGGGCAGCCACCGCACCTGGATGGAAGACGAGGAGGGCGATCACTGATGCGGATCGACGAGACCACCGAGCGCACCGCCGACGGGAGGCTGGTCCCCACCCCGGGCCAGACCATCGGCCCGTTCTTCGGCTACGCGAACGGCTACGAGCAGGTCCACCTGCCGTGGCGCGACGGCCACCAGCTGGTCCCCGCGGGCCGCGCGGACGCGATGCGCCTGTTCGGCACCGTCTACGACGGCAACGGCGATCCGATCCCGGACGCCATGATCGAGATCTGGCAGGCCGACGCCGAGGGCGTCATCTCGCAGGAGGACGGCTCCCTCGTCCAGGACGGCTTCACCTTCACCGGCTGGGGCCGCTGCGCCGTGGACAACGCGGGCCGCTACACCTTCTCCACCGTGGAGCCCGGCGTGGTGAACGAGGACCGCGCCCGGTTCATCCACGTCGTCGTGTTCGCCCGCGGCCTGCTGAACAAGCTGCACACCCGCGTGTACCTGCCCGAGGACGCCGAGGCGATCGTGCAGGACGCGTTCCTGACCTCCCTCGACGAGGACCGCCGTCGCACCCTGATCGGCACCCGGAACGACGACGGCTCGCTCGAGTTCGACATCTGGATCCAGGGCCCCGGGGAGCACGCACCGAAGGAGACCGTGTTCCTGCAGTTCCCCGGCATCGAGTACCCCGAGCTCGACTGACGCCGGCCTCGGCCGCAGGCCCGGCCCCTCCCACACGCGGGACGGGTCGGGCCTGACGCCGCCTCCGGAGCCCGATCCCACCCCTCCGACCCCAGGAGCCCGCCATGACCTCAGCCGCCGCCGACCTCGCCGCCGTCGCCGACGTCGGCCTCCTGGATCCGGCCTGGGCCGGCAGTCGGGCGGAGGCCGCCACCGCGGACCGCACCTTCCTGGGGCACCTGCTCGACGTCGAGGCGGCATGGGTGCGCGTGCTCGCCCGGCACGGGCTCGCCACGGAGGCGGAGGCGGCGGCCGCCGCGGCGGCGGGCGACCCGGACGCCTACGACCTCGCCGCGCTCGCCCGCGCGGCCCAGGGCGGCGGCACCCCCCCCTGATCCCGGCGCTGAAGGCGCTGCGCGCGCAGCTGCCGGCCGGCTCCCGCGCCGTGCACCTGGGCGCCACGAGCCAGGACGTCGTGGACTCCGCGCTGATGGTCATGGTGGGCCGGGTGGGCGCGATCCTGGCCGAGGACCTCGCCGCCGCGCAGGACGCGCTTGCGGAGCTGGCCCGCGCCCACCGCTCGACGCCGATGGTCGCCCGATCCCTCGCCCAGCACTCCCTGCCCTCCACCTTCGGGCTGCGCGCCGCGAACTGGCTCGACGGCCTCGGCCAGGCCGCGGATCGGCTCGCCGCCGCCGTCGCGGACCTGCCCGTCCAGTGGGGCGGCGCCGCCGGCACCCTGGCCTCCCTGTCCGGGCACGTCGACCGCGCGCACCGCGCGGGGACCCTCGGCCCCGAGGTCACCGCGTTCACCCTGGTCGAGGACCTCGCCGCCGAGCTGGGCCTCGCCGCCCCCGCCGGGCCCTGGGACACGAACCGCATGGCCGTCACGGGCGTGGCCGCGGCCCTGGCCGACGTCGTGGCCGCGTGCGGGAAGATCGCCAACGACGTGCTGACATCGGCGCGGATCGAGAACGGCGAGCTCGGTGAGCCGCTTGCGGCCGGCCGCGGCGGCTCCTCCGCGATGCCGCACAAGCAGAACCCCGTGCTCTCCGTGCTGATCCGCTCCGCCGCGCTGTCCGCCCCCGGGCTCGCGGCGCGGGTGTACACGGCGGCCGGCGCCGCGGACGACGAGCGCCCGGACGGGGCCTGGCACGCCGAGTGGCCCGCGCTGCGCCGCCTGCTGCGGGTGGCCGGCGGGACCGCGGCCCTGACCCGCGAGCTCGTCTCCGGCCTGCGCGTCCACGAGGACCGCATGCGGCGCAACCTGGAGCTCACCGGCCCGCTGCTCGTCTCCGAGCGGATCATGGCCGAGCTGGCTCCGGAGCTGGACGAGGCCTCCGGCGAGCCGTTCTCGATGGCGGAGCTGGCGGACGCCGTCGTCGCCGCCGTGCAGGCGCTGCAGGAGGACGGCACCGTTCCCGCGGACCTGCCCGTGCACTTCGCGGGCGTCTCCCTCAACGGGTGCGTGGCGCTGCAGCTGGCCCTGGACCACGCGGACACCGTCTCCGGTGTGGCCGTGATCTGCTCCGCCGCGAAGATCGGCGAGGCGGGGTCCTGGCGCGAGCGCGCCGAGCTCGTGGAGCGTGCCGGCACCCCGACCCTCGTCGAGGGCTCGGCGCAGCGCTGGTTCGCCGACGGGTTCATCGCGGCCCACCCGGAGCGGACGACGGGCCTGCTGCACACCCTGCAGGAGGCGGACCGCCATTCCTACGCGCGCCTGTGCGAGGCGCTGGCCGACTTCGACGTGCGCGGGCGCCTCGGGGAGATCGCCGTCCCCGTCCTCACGATCCACGGCGTGGCGGACCAGGTCACCCCGCCCTCGGCGGGCGAGGAGATCGCCGCCGCGGTGCCGGGCACCGTGACCCACGTGTTCGACGAGACCGCCCATCAGGCCCCCCTCGAGCAGCCCGAGCGCACCGCCGCGGCCCTGGCCGCCTTCCCGGCGCGCTGAGCCGCCCGCCCCCTCCCGCCCTGCCCCGCACGACGACGCCCCCACCACGAGGAGAGACTGCGCATGAGCGCCGAGCAGCCCATCGGGCACGACATGGACCGCACCTCCCAGGAGGTGCTCGACGCGGGCAGGGCCGTGCGCCGCGAGGTCCTGGGCGACGCCCACGTGGACCGCGCCGAGGCGAGGAAGGACGCCACCACCGAGGACTTCCAGAACCTGATCACCCGCTACGCATGGGGGACGATCTGGACGCGGCCCGGTCTGGACCGGCGGATGCGCTCAGCCGTGACCATCTCCGCCATGGTGGCCGGCGGCTACTGGGACGAGTGCGCCATGCACCCGCGCGCCGCCCTGCGCAACGGCCTGACCCGGGAGGAGATCCAGGAGATCCTCCTGCAGACCGCGGTCTACGCCTCCGTGCCGGCGGCGAACATCGCGTTCAAGCTCGCCCAGGAGGACGCCGACCTCGCCGAGGGCAGGCCGCTCTGAGCGCAACGTTCACAGCGCGCACGAGGCCCCATGCCCGGGAAGGACATGGGGCCTCGTCTGCGCGCTGATCAGTCGAGCTCGACGACCACCGGCTGATCGAGGGAGAGGCCGCCCCCGGAGACCTTGACCTGGGTGATCTCGGTCCCTGCCGGAACGTCGAACCACAGGTAGCCGCTGGCCACGTTGCCCGGGTTGGTCGGCTCGATGTTCATGCCGTTCTCGGTGCCGTAGATCGATGCGTCCGTGCTGTAGCTGTACTCGGCCCCGTCTGCGCTGACGAGCTTCACGCTGTCGGCGAAGAACGTCCGCTCCTCCTTGGCGTTGTTCTTCGCGCTGATCTGCACGGGCACGAACTCGCCCTGGGCCTCCGTGGAGAAGCCGGACGGGCCGACGCTCGCGACGGGCGTATCGACCGACTCAACGGTCGTGGCCCAGTCGCCCACGGTGAACTCCTGGCCGAGGCCGACCTTGGCTGCCTCGTCGCTGGAGCTGGTCTCGCCCTGGGAGGCGGCCTCTCCGCCCCCCTCCGAGGTGCTGTTCGAACCGCCGCCCATCATGGAGGCGAGGACGGCGATCACGATCAGGGCGAGCAGGCCGATCAGGGCGTACTTGAGACACCCCCCTTTCTTCTTCGCGGGGGGCTGCACGACATTGCCGTTGGCGTCGTAATACACAGGATTGCTCTTGCGGGCCACGATGCTCCTTCGGGAGGGCGCAGTGATGTCACATGCCGTTGTGGCCAACGGCTGCCATGCACGGCGCGTGAATTGAGTAATGAATGATGGGAGTATCGCATGCCGTAGAGGAAGCTGGGAGTACTCCCCGGAGCATCGCGTTCCAGCTGGCCCAGGAGGTCTTCGCCCGGCACGATGCCGACCTTGCCGACGCCGGGTCCGGCGTCGTGCTGGGCATGTGGGACCCGGCCGGCCTCCTCTACGGCCTCGGACTCATGGCCGTGGCGGCCGTGACCCTTGTCCGCCGCGCCCCGTTCGGCGGGTCGATCATGGTGCGGGTGGCCCGCTGCACTTGTGACCCTTCTGGCGGCCGTTCCACCCCGGAGAAGGGTCAGAACCGCAGTCGATTCGCGGGGGCCGGTGCTACGGTCGGGCCGAGCCGCCCCACCCCCACTCTCGGAAGGACACCCATGCGTGAGCGCGTCGCCCTGATCGGAGCCGGCCCGTCCGGCATGGCCCTGCTGAGGAGCCTCGCCCTGGCCGAGGACGCGGGGGCGGCGGTCCCGGAGGTCGTGGCGTTCGAGCGCCAGGACGACTGGGGCGGCCAGTGGAACCTGGACTGGCGCACCGGCGCGGACCGCCACGGCGAGCCCGTGCACTCCGCCATGTACCGGGACCTGTGGATCAACGGGCCCAAGGAGTGCATGGAGTACCCGGACTACCCGTTCGATGCGCATTTCGGCCGCGCCGTGTCCTCGTACCTCCCGCGGGAGGCCATGCGGGACTACATCGTGGGCCGGGTGGCCGAGGTGGCCGGGCGCATCCGCCCGCAGATCCGGTTCGCCACGGCCGTCCGCTGGGTGCAGCCGCTCGACGACGGCGGGTTCGGGGTGACCTCGGAGGACCTGGTCACGCGCGAGGCCGTCACCGAGCGGTTCGACCGCGTCGTGGTGGCCACCGGGCACTTCCACACCCCGCACCTGCCGTCCTGGCCCGGCGTGGAGACCTTCCCCGGGCAGGTCCAGCACGCCCACGACTACCGAAGCCCGGAGCCGTACACGGGCCGTCGCGTGCTCGTGGTGGGCTCCTCCTACTCCGGGCAGGACCTGGCCCTGCAGCTGCACCGCGCCGGCGCCGCCCACGTGACCACCGCCTACCGTGCCCGCCCGCAGGACATCGCGTGGCCGGCCGGCATGGACGAGGCCCCCGAGGTGCAGGGGTTCGACGGTGCGGAGGTCACCTTCGCGGACGGCTCCACCGCCGAGTACGACGCCGTGCTGCTGTGCACCGGCTACCGCCACCACTACCCCTTCCTGCCGGGCGAGCTGGCGCTGGCCGGCCCGAACCTGCTGGCCCCGTTCGGGCTGTGGAAGGGCGTGGTCTGGCACGCCGACCCGCGCGTGCTCTACCTGGGTGCCACCCAGCAGCTGTTCACCCTGACGCTCCTGGACGCGCAGGCCTTCTTCGCCCGCGACGTGCTGCTCGGCCGCGTCCCGGTGCCCGGCGATGAGGAGCGTCGGGCCGACATGGACGCCTGGTTCGAGCGGATGACGCGGATCGACGGGCCGCCGGCCGCGCTGGCCTACCAGGGCGCGTACATCCAGGACCTGTCCTCCCACACGGACTGCCCGGAGGTGGACGTCGAGGCGGTGGCCCGCACCTTCCTCGAGATGCGCGACGCCCGGATCGAGGACGTCCGGACGTTCCGCGACCGGCGGCACCGCTCGACCGTGACCGGCACGCTGGCCGCGGCGCACCCGGTGCCGTGGATGGACCGCCCGGACGACTCCCTCGAGGAGTACCTCCGCCGCTTCCCGGCCTGACCCCCCACCCTGCCCTTCCCGTTCCGAATCCACTGCACTTCCGACCCTTCTGGCGGCCGTTCCGGGCCTCAGACGGGTCAGAACCGCAGTCGATTCGCGGGGGCGGGTGCTGGTGCTGGTGCGGATGCGGGTGCGGGGAGTGCTGAAGGGGGTGGGCGCTCAGCGCTGGAGCGCGGCCAGGGCGGCCTCGGCGTCGTCCGCGGCGGCGCGCAGCACCGGCAGGGCCTGCACGACGGCGGCCGCCACCTCCGGCGTGCGCGGCGCCGGCACGCGGGCCCCGGTCCGCAGGGCCGCCCGGCGCGCGCCCGGGTCGCGATGGTCCGGCCCGAGGGACAGCGCCGTGTTGATCGCCACGGCCACTCGCCCCTCGGCGTCGCGCACGGGCACGGCGACGCTGCTCAGATGGGCGTCCAGCTCCGCGGTCACCACGGCGTGGCCCTGCTCCCGCACGCGCGCCAGCTCGGCCATCAGCGCGTCCACGTCCGTGAGGGTGTGCTCCGTGGCGGGGGTGCGCGGGGCGCCTGCGAGCAGGGCACAGGCCTCGTCCTCGGGCAGGTCGGCCAGCAGCACGCGGCCCATGGACGTGGTGAACGCGGGCAGGCGCGTGCCGACGTCGAGGTTCACCCGCAGGATCCGCTCGGTGTGCACACGCGCGATGTACATCAGGTGCGCCCCGTGGAGCACGCCCGCGGAGCAGGACTGGTGCAGGCGCTGCGAGGCCTGGGTGAGGATCGGCCGGAGGATCTCGGAGACGGACCGGCCGGACCAGTAGCCGTGGCCGAGCTCCAGCACGCGCGGGGTCAGCGCGAACCGCCGCCCGTCCTGCACGGCGTAGCCGAGCTCCGTGAGCGTCAGCAGCATGCGCCGCGCCGTGGCCCGGGTGACCCCCGCGGCGGTCGCGGCCTCGCTCACCGAGAGCGTGGGGGTGTCCGGGGTGAACGCGCGCAGCACCGCCAGACCGGACGCCAGGGCGCGCACCACGTCCCCGCCCGACGCGGGACGTGCGCCGGGGGCGTCGACGTCGTCGGTCATGTCCGCCAGCGTAGTCCGCTATGCGCACAGCGCACGCCCGTGCGCGTCACGCACACACCCTTCCCCGCCCGCCGAGGCGGTCCTACGGTGAGGCCATGAGCCTCACCGATGCCTACGTGTTCGACGCCGTCCGCACCCCCTTCGGCAAGGTCGGCGGCGCGCTGTCGGGGGTGCGCCCCGACGACATGGCCGCCCACGTGGTCCGCACCCTCGTGGACCGCGCCCCGGGCCTGGAGGGCCTGCGCGCCGCGTCCGCCCAGGCCGTGGCCGACGCCGCCGCCGGCCGCCCGATCGAGGCCGGCACGGACGCCGCCGCCCCGCAGCGGATCGACGAGGTCGTCTTCGGCAACGCCAACGGCGCGGGCGAGGAGAACCGCAACGTGGCCCGCATGGCCACCCTCCTGGCCGGCCTGCCGCTGTCCATCCCCGGCACCACCGTGAACCGCCTCTGCGGCTCCTCCCTGGACGCGGCGATCATCGCCTCCCGCCAGATCAACACCGGCGAGGCGGACGTGGTCCTCGTGGGCGGCGTGGAGTCGATGTCCCGTGCCCCGTGGGTGCTGCCCAAGACCACCCGCCCGTTCCCCATGCACGACCTGGCGGCGGCGAACACCACGCTCGGCTGGCGCCTGATCAATGACGCGATGCCGCCGGAGTGGACCGTCTCGCTCGGCGAGGCCACGGAGCTGCTGCGCGAGCGCTTCGGCATCTCCCGCGAGCGCCAGGACGAGTTCGCCGCGCGCTCGCACCGCCTTACCGCGCGGGCGTGGGACGAGGGGCGGTATGACTCCCTCGTGGCCGCCGTGCCCGGCACGGACCTGGAGCGGGACGAGACCGTCCGCCCGGACTCCACCCCCGAGACCCTCGCCGGCCTGCGCACCGTGTTCCGCCGGGAGAACGGCACCGTCACGGCGGGCAACGCCTCGCCCATGAACGACGGCGCCTCGGCCGCCCTCCTGGGCTCGTCGACGGGCGCCGATGTGCTCGGCCTGGAGCCCCTGGCCCGCATCGCCGGCCGCGCCACCGCCGCCAACGAGCCCGACTTCTTCGGCTACGCGCCGGTGGAGGCGGTGAACCGGGCCCTGTCCCGCGCCGGGATCGGCTGGAAGGACGTGGCCGCCGTCGAGCTCAACGAGGCCTTCGCCGCCCAGTCCCTGGCCTGCACGGACGCCTGGGGCGTGGACCCGGAGATCGTGAACGCCTGGGGCGGCGCGATCGCGATCGGCCACCCCCTCGGGGCCTCCGGCACCCGCGTGCTCGGCACGCTGGCCCGCCGCCTCGAGGCCTCCGGTGAGCGGTGGGGCGTGGCCGCGCTGTGCATCGGCGTGGGCCAGGGCATCGCCGTCGTCCTCGAGAACGTGGCCGCGCGCTGACGCGTCCGGCCGAGCACCCACCCGACCCCCTCATCCAAGGAGTCCCCATGCTGGAGTTCGTGGACACGGCCGCGCAGGCCGTCTCCCGCATCACCGACGGCGCCACGGTGCTGATCGGCGGGTTCGGCAACGCCGGCCAGCCGATGGAGCTGATCGACGCGCTGCTCGAGTCCGGGGCCACCGGCCTCACGGTGGTCAACAACAACGCGGGCCAGGCGGACGCGGGCCTGGCGCTGCTGATCAAGGAGCGGCGGGTCGCCAAGATCATCTGCTCGTTCCCGCGCCAGTCCGACTCGTGGCATTTCGACGAGGCCTACCGTGCCGGGGAGATCGAGCTGGAGCTCGTCCCGCAGGGCAACCTGGCCGAGCGCCTGCGCGCCGGCGGCGCCGGCATCGGCGGCTTCTTCACGCCCACCGGCTACGGCACGCAGCTGGCCGAGGGCAAGGAGGTCCGCGAGATCGACGGCACGCACTACGTGCTGGAGGCCCCGATCCGCGGCGATGTCGCGCTCATCAAGGCGTACGCGGCGGACCGCCACGGCAACCTCGTGTACCGCAAGACCGCCCGCAACTTCGGACCCGTCATGGCCGCGGCCGCCGCCACCACGATCGTCCAGGTGGACGAGGTCCGCGAGGAGCCGATCGACCCGGAGCACGTGGTGACCCCCGGCATCTACACGGACACCGTGGTGCGGATCGACACCGAGTCCGGGGAGAAGGAGCGCGCCGAGCGGGCTGCCCTGGCGGAGGGCCGGCCGAAGCCGTGCGCGGCCACGACGACCGCGGCCGAGCCGGCCGCCGAGGGGAAGTGAGGAGAGCGATGAGCATCACCCAGACCGACACCCCGCTGACCCAGGACGAACTGGCCCGTACGATCGCGGCGGACATCGCCCCCGGCTCCTTCGTGAACCTGGGCATCGGCCAGCCCACCACGGTGTCCAACTACCTGGAGGCGGAGAAGAACGTCACCCTGCACACCGAGAACGGCATGCTGGGCTTCGGCCCGCAGGCCGAGGGCGAGCAGATCGATGAAGACCTCATCAACGCCGGCAAGATCCCCGTCACCGAGCTGCTCGGGGCCGCGTACTTCCACCACGCCGACTCGTTCGCCATGATGCGCGGCGGCCACCTGGACGTGTGCGTCCTCGGCGCCTACCAGGTCTCCGCGACCGGCGACCTCGCCAACTGGTCCACGGGCAAGCCCGGGGCGATCCCCGCCGTCGGGGGTGCGATGGACCTGGCGATCGGCGCCAAGGACACCTACGTGATGATGGATCTCTTCACCAAGAAGGGCGATCCGAAGCTGCTGGCCGAGTGCACGTTCCCCCTCACCGGCGTCGGCTGCGTCTCCCGCATCTACGCGGATCGGGGCGTCTTCCTGCTGGACGCCTCCGGGGTCGTGCGGGTCCGCGAGCTGCACGGCATCACGTGGGAGGAGCTGGAGGCGGCGCACCCCGGCGTGCGGTTCGAGAAGCTCGAGGACTGAGCCGCGGCGCCGCAGCCACCGGCCCCACGGGCTCTCGGAGGCCTGCGCCGTCGTCGACTTGTCGTGGGGAGGAACGCCGGTTGACTTATCCCGGGTGCGGCGGCCTGCGACCGGTGATAACTCAACCGACGACGGCGGCCCGCACCTTCGCGCGCAGGTGCGGGCCGACGTCGTCCCGGCGGGGTGCTCAGGCGGTGCGCAGCACCATGCCCGGGTGGAGCAGGGTCGAGACCGTCATGCCGTTGAGGCGCTGCAGGCGCTCCATGGAGACGCCCGTGCGCTGGGCGATGAGCCACCAGCCGTCGTTCGCCTGGACCACGTAGGTGGCGGGCGAGGGCGCCGGGGCGGAGGCGGTCTGGCCGGTCCGCAGCACCATCCCCGGGTGCAGCACGGTGGTCGCGGTCATGCCGTTGAGGCGCTGGAGGGTCTCCATCGTCACGCCGGTGCGGTGGGCGATGATCCACCAGCCGTCGCCCTCGCGGACCGTGTACGTGCCCGGGGCCGGGGCAGGCGCGGGCGGGGAGGTCGGCGCCGTGGCGGCCGTGATGAGCACCATCCCCGGGTGCAGGACGGTCGACGCCGTCATGCCGTTGAGCCGCTGGAGCTCCGCGGCGCTGACGCCGGTCCGTCGGGCGATGACCCACCAGCCGTCGTTCGGCTGCACCGTGTACGTGCCGGTGGTGATCGGGGTGGGCTCCGGGGCGGTCGGGTCGGCGACGGTGCGTAGCACCATGCCCGGGTGGAGCACGGTCGACTCGGTCATGCCGTTGAGCTCCTGGAGGGTGGCCGCGGGCACCCCGGTGCGGCGGGCGATGGTCCACCAGCCGTCGTTCGGCTGCACCGTGTACGTGCCGGCGGTCGACGGCTCGGTCGTCGGGGCCGGCGTCGGAGCCGGGGTGGCCGGTGCCGGCGGCTGGCCGGCCGCCGTCGCGATGGCCTCGGCGCGGTCCCGCAGGTCGTCGAAGCGGGCCATCAGGTGCTGCCCCGGGCACGCGGTCGCGGACGTGGCCCGGTGCGGGAAGATCGTGTCCACGGTGACGGGCGTGCCCGCGGCGTACTTCGTGCTGCCGCCCGAGGTCAGGGTGACTCGGCCCCGCGCGTCGATGCCGTCGCGGTACAGGTAGTAGGCGGTGGCGCGGGCCATCGCGTCCACCACCTCCTCGGACGGGGCGACCACGTCGTAGTTGCCCATCGTGGAGATGCCCATCGTGCCCCGGTTGAACCCGCCCGCGTGCGTGCCCAGCGGGTTCGAGTCCAGGGCGCCGCGGCGGCCCTCGTAGATGTTGCCGAAGCGGTCCGTGATCAGGTGGTACGGGAAGTCGCCCCAGCCGAGGGTCTTCGTGTAGTACGCGTAGATGCCGCGCATCTGCTCCACGGCCTGGGCGCGCGTGTAGTCGTTCGTGCCGGCCGTGTGGTGGATGGTCAGCGCGCGCACCTGGTCGAACTGCGGGGAGGACTCGGCCCAGGACTCGTCCGCGCCCCACTGCGCGCGGGTGATCACGTCCGGGAGGATCTTCGCGCGCGCGTCCGAGGCCGTGGCCACGGTGTGGGCCTCGGCGGGTGCGGCGCCCCCGACGACGGCGCTCGACTTCACGCCCCGGGGCAGGCCGGCGGTCTCGGCGGCCTGCTCGGCGGCCACCGCCGGGTGCGCGCTCGCGACGGTCTCGTCCGTGGCGGCCGTGCCCGGGTCGATGAGGGACAGCTCGAGGCCGGCCGGGGCTGCGCCGTCGGCGGTGGTCACGCGCAGCTGGGCGCCGTCCGCGCCGAACGCGACGAACGGGTCCGTGCCGGTGCGCGCGGGGGCGGCGTCCTCAGGCAGGACGGGCCGATCCAGGACCTGCCACGGGCCCCAGGCCCCGTCCTGACGCACGCGGATCTCCACGCGCTCGACGGCGTCGTCCGCCGCGGTGTCCCACACGGCGGCGGCCACCGTGAACGGGCGGTCCACCACGGGCTCGCCGAGCACGACGCCGGCCGGAGCCTCCTCGGCCGGGACGAGGTTCTCGCCCTCCTGCGGGACGGTCGCGACGCCGGCGCCCTCGACGGGAGCGGCCGACGCGGGGGTCGCGGCCGCGCCGACGGTCGTGGCGCGGGCGGCGTCGTCGAGCGGGCGCACGTCGGGGGCGCCCTCCGTGGTCGCGGACGGCGGCTGCGGGAGCAGGCCGCCGACGAGGACGGAGAGCGCGGCGACCGCGACGGCGGGCGCGAGCGGGCGGGGGGACGCGGCGGAACGCGGCGGGAGAATCTTCATGCGGATGCCTTCGGAAGGTGGAGTGCCCGAGGAACGACAGGCGTGGGCCGTGTCGCTTTCCCGGGTCGGTGACGTGGTGAGGGCGGGATGAGGGCCGGAGAGCCGTCGTGATCGTAGCGTGATCGACCATTCCCGGGAACATTTTTCGAAGGCTTGTCGGGTGATTTCACGCCCCCGTGATGTCCGGTTCACCCATTCACAGGTGGGCGCGGTGTGGCACCGGGGCGGAGCACAGCGGAGGGGTGTCGGGTCCGCGCCGGGGGATACGGTGACGGGAGACCACCACGGGCCGCCCGGCCCGGGAACCAGAGGAGGCAGACCATGGCGGAGCCGATCCACATCGGCGCGGCGGCGGACGTCCCGGAGGGCGAGGCGATCGTCGTCCCGGCGGCGACGGCGGGGACGAGGGACGACGTCGCGGTGTTCCACACGGACGCGGGCGAGTTCCACGCGATCGACGACACGTGCACCCACGAGGACGCCTCGCTGGCCGAGGGCTGGCTCGAGGACGACCGCGTGGAGTGCCCCCTGCACGCCGCGCAGTTCTGCCTGCGCACCGGCGAGGCGCTCTGCCTGCCCGCCACCAAGGGCGTCGGCGTGCACCGCGTCGAGGAGCGCGAGGGCCAGCTCTACCTCGTCCCCGGCGCATGAGCCACGACGTCGACGCCCCGGCGGGCGTGCCCGGCTCGGTCGTGGTGGTGGGCGGCGGCGTCGCGGGCTTCGCCGTGGTCCGCGAGCTGCGGCGCCGCGGTTTCGCGGGCGGGATCGCCCTCGTGGACCCGCAGGGCGTGCCCTATGACCGGCCGCCCCTGAGCAAGGAGTTCCTGACCGGCGACGCGGACGCGCACCGCCTGCTGCTCGCCCCGCCGGCATGGTTCGCCGAGCACGGGGTGGAGCTGGTGGAGGACGAGGCGGTCCGGGTGGTGCCGGGCGGCGTCCACCCCGACGGCGGCCCCGCGCCCCACCGGGTGGAGACGGCCTCCGGGCGGGTCCTGGACGCGGACGCGGTCGTGCTCGCCACGGGCGGGCGACCCCGGGCCCTCGACGTCGCCGGCGCCGACCACCCGGACCTGATCACCCTGCGCACCCGCGCCGACGCCGAGACCCTGCGCGACCGCCTGACGTTCGGGACCGAGGTGGCGGTCGTGGGCGGCGGTTTCACGGGGGCGGAGGTCGCGGCCGCGGCGCGCCGCTCGCTCGCCGCGGTGACGCTCGTGACCGGGACGGACGCCCCGGCTCGCGCGGCGGTCGGGCCAGCGCTGGCCGCCCGCCTGCACCGGATGCACGCCGAGCACGGGGTCGCGGTCGAGGTCGGGCGGGCGGCCTGGATCGAGCACCGGGACGCCGACGGTGGCGCCGCGCTGCCGGCCGCCCACCGGCTCCACCTCCACGACGGGCGGACCGTGGACGCCGACGTCGTGGTGCTGGCCGGCGGCACCGTGCCGGACACCGCCCTCGCCGAGGACGCCGGTCTGGAGGTGGCCGACGGCGTGCTCACGGACGCGATGGGCCGCACGACCGTGCCCGGGATCCTGGCCGTGGGCGATGCCGCGCGGGCCCGGGGGTCCGCGTGGGCGCCGTCGCGGCACTGGGAGCCGGCGCTGCGTTCCGGTGCGGCCGCCGCGGCGGCGATCCTGGGGGAGCAGGCGGACGCCCCGGGCGCCCCGTGGTTCTGGTCCGACCGGTACGACGCCCACGTGGAGGCCGTGGGGGACATGACGGTGCCGGCCGGCGGGCGGATCGTGGACCGCGAGGTGCGCGGCGTCGTGGTGGCGAGCTTCGCCCTGGCCGCGGACGGGACCCTGCGCGGGGCCGCGTCGATCGACGACCCCATGACCGTCAAGGCCGCCCGGCGCATCATCGACCGGGGGATCGTGGTGGACGCCGCCGCGCTCGCGGACCCGGCCGTGCCGGTCAAGTCGCTGGCGCGGGGGTGAGAGCGCCCGTTTCGTCAACGAAAGTGCCCTGGAGGGCGTCCGTTTCGTCAACGAAAGCGGTCAGGTGCCGCAGTAGGTGACGAACGGGGCCCCGTCCGCCGGACCCGGCTCCGCGTACCGCTCGAACCCGGGGCGCGGAGTGAAGGGATCCGTCACGGCCTCGAGCAGCCGGTGGACGGCGGTGAGGTCCCCGTCCTCCGCGGCCGTCAGGGCCTCGTCGAGCAGGTGGTTCCGCGGGATGTAGACGGGGTTCACCGCGCGCATGCGGGCCGGATCGGGACCCATCGCCCGCCAGTCCGAGAGCCAGGCGGCGAGCCCCGCGGGGTCCGGGGCGCCGGGGACGAGCCGTGCCGCCTCGGTGCGGGCCGCGTCGTCGTCCACGGGCGGCGCCGTGTGCTCGGCCAGCCGCACCCAGAACGAGGTCCAGTCGGCCCGCGCCGCGGCCAGCCACGGGAACAGGCGGTCGGTGAGCGCGGCGACGTCGTCCTCCGCCACCGACGCCGGGAGGCCGAGCTTGTCCCGCAGTCCGCCCCGCCACGCCGCGAGATGGGCGCCGTGGAACCTGCCCAGCGCCTCCTGGGCGAGTGCGACGGCGCGGTCGGGGTCGTCGTCGAGCACGGGCACGAGGGCCTCGCCGAGCCGGGCGAGGTTCCACGCGGCGATGGGCCCCTGGTTGCCGTACGCGTACCGGCCCTGGGTGTCGATCGAGGAGAAGCTCGCGGCCGGGTCGAAGGCGTCGATGAACGCGCAGGGGCCGTAGTCGATGGTCTCGCCGGACAGGGTCATGTTGTCCGTGTTCATCACACCGTGCACGAAGCCGACGAGCATCCAGCGGGAGATGAGCTCGGCCTGCGCGGCGATCACCGCCTCGTAGAGCGCGAGCGCGGGGTGCTCGGCGTCGGTGGCGTGCGGGTGGTGGCGGGCGATGGCCTCGTCGACGATCCGGCGCAGCACCTCCGTGGGGTGCGCCTGCTCGGGGAGGGCCGCGGCGTACTGGGCCGTGCCGACGCGCAGGTGCGACGCGGCCGTCCGGGCCAGCACCGCACCCGGCAGCACGGTCTCGCGGCGGACCGGGTGGCCCGTGCCGACGACGGCCAGCGCCCGCGTGGTCGGCACGCCGAGGGCGTGCATCGCCTCGGAGACCACGTACTCGCGGAGCATGGGGCCGAGCACGGCCTGCCCGTCGGCGTTGCCGCGCGCGAAGGGCGTGCGACCGGAGCCCTTGAGATGCAGGTCGTGGAGCCGACCGTCCGGAGCCGTGAGCTCGCCGAGGAGGAGGGCGCGCCCGTCACCCAGGCGGGGAGAGTAGTGGCCGAACTGGTGGCCCGCGTACGCCTGCGCGACCGGCCGCGCGCCCGGGCCGGGCTGCTCGCCGGTGAGGAAACGGACGCCGTCGTCGGTGGCGAGCCACTCGGCGTCGAGGCCGAGCTCCGCCGCGAGGCCGGCGTTGAGCAGGACGAGCTGCGGGCCGTCCGTGGCCTGGGCCTGCCAGGGCAGGGCGAGCTCGGGGAAGGTGTCGGCGAAATGCGAGCTCAGGGCGGGAACGGACGTGGTCATGGGGCCACGCTACGTGGGGGAGCACGGGTGTTCACGGGCCGACTCCCACCGCACCCGTCCTTTGGAGGCGGGAAATCGACCCCACGGGCGTGGACCAGAGCGCTTTGACCTGGATTTCCCGCCTCGAAACGGGGGGCCGTGGCGGACTGCGGTGACCGTGGATCTCACCGGGTCACCCACCGAACGCGGCCGCCCGGCGCCGCACCCGGGCGACGACGTCCGCGTAGTCGTCCCGGGCGTCGGCCCACATGACCTTGATCGAGAGCCAGTCGCGGTCGGCGCACCAGCGGTCGCGCAGCACGTCCCGGGCCTGCTGCTCGGCGGTGCGGTGGTGCTCGCCCTCGTATTGCAACGCGAGGCGCCACGGCCGATACCCGAGGTCGACCGTCGGAGCGCGGCGGTCTGACGGGTCCAGCCGGCACTGCACCTCGGGCTCCGGCAGCCCGGCATCGACGAGCGCCAGCCGCAGACGTGTCTCGCGCGGCGAATCCGCCCCCACGCGCATCCTCGCCAGCGCCGCCCGGGCCAGCCCGCGCCCCTGGAAACGACCCCGTTCGGCCAGCGATCGGACGAGCTCCTCCGGGGTGCAGGCGGGAGCCCCGCGTCCGCCGCCGGGCAGCCACGGCGGGCAGAGCAGGGCGTCACCGGCGACGACGACGTCCCGCTCGGTGAGCGCCGACCGTGCCGCGCACAGGTCCCACAGCGTGCGGGCCGGCGTCGTCACGAGTACGCCACCTCGCATCATCCGCTGTCCCTGCGGCACCTCGATGCGGTGCGGCACGAGTCCCGCCTGGACCGGTCGGCCGCCCGAGGTGCCGACGCTGACGTGCACCGCGCGGGGGGCCAACAGCCGTGCGGGCACGGTCAGGCCGTGCAGGCGGGCGGCGGTCTCATGGCTGACGACGACGTCGGGATGGCGCCGCTGGTACGCGCGGACCTCATCCATCGTCCACTCACGGACGGAGACCGCCGCAGGGCCGGCCGGCCCGTAGATGCCGTGGCGCAGCCGCCGCAGGTCCGAGGACTGCAGTCGGGACCACGTCACACCCGCCCGGCGCGCGTCGTCGACCGTGAAGGCGGCGGGGTCGATCGACGGCGGCAGCGGGGCGGGACGACGGGGCATGCGGCGAGCGTGCCCCGTCGCTCGGCATCCCGAGACGGGCGCGCGTGAGCCTGGGGATGCACGAGGGGGCCCGGCGCGGTTGTGCAGGAGGCGGTGGCGTCCCCCGGGGCGCCGGCCCCGAGCCATTCGAGGCGGGAAATCCACGTCATGGGCCAGGATCGGGCGTCCATGGGGTGGATTTCGCGCCCCGAAGTGAGGGGATGACCAGGTCAGTACGACGCGCGGGGCGCGCCCTCCCCGTCGCCCGCGGCGTCGCTCGGAGCCGGGCACCAGCGGTCGGCGAGGGCCTCGGCGGCGCGGGCCAGCAGGGCGACGTCGGCGCCCACGTTGACGTAGTCCGCACCGGCGGCGGCGTAGGCGTCGGCCTGCGCGGGCACGAACGCATTGACGCCCACGAACTTCCCGGCGGCCTTGACCTTCGCGATGACCTCCTCGACCGCGGCCACCACCTCCGGGTGCGACTGCTGGCCGAGCAGTCCCAGGGACGCGGAGAGGTCCGAGGGACCGATGAAGACGCCGTCGATCCCGTCCACCGCCGCGATCTCGTCCGCGTTCCGCACGCCGGCGGCCGTCTCGATCTGCACGATCACGGAGACGTGGTCCGCCGCGCCGGGCAGGTAGCCGGGGATCCGGTTCCAGCGGCCGGAGCGTGCCAGGGCGGAGCCCACGCCGCGCACCCCGCCCTCGGCGGAGCCGTCCGGGTAGCGGGCGGCGGCCACGGCGCGGCGGGCCATCGCGGCGTCGTCGACCATGGGCACCAGCAGCGTCTGGGCGCCCAGGTCCAGGAACTGCTTGATGGCCACGGTGTCCAGCGCCGGCACGCGCACCAGGGTGGGCACGCGGTAGCCGGCGATCGTGCGCAGCTGGGTGAGGACGTCCTGCAGGGTCAGCGGTGCGTGCTCGGCGTCGATGAGCAGGTAGTCGAGGCCCGCGCCGGCGCAGATCTCCGCCGTCGTCGGGTCCCCGGAGGAGAGGAACATGCCGGCGGCGGGGCGGCCCCCACGGGCGGCGACGGCCTCGGGCGTGAAGAGGTCGCGGAACAGCGGCTGCGGGTTGTGGCGGACGGGCATGGGACGTTCCTCCGGGGTTCTCCGCGCCCTCCACCCGACGCGGGTTGAGTTGTCGCGGGTGGAGCGGGGTCGTACTGGTGATAGGTCAACCCGCGTTGCGGGCAGGCGGGCGGGGCGACGACGGCGGCCGGCTCAGGCGAAGCGGCAGGTGATGGTGCCGAGCGGGCCGTAGTCGGCGTAGACGGTGTCGCCCTGGTACACCCACATCGGGCGGGTGAAGGAGCCGGCGAGCACGATCTCACCGGCTTCGAGCGCGTCTCCGTGCTCGGCGATGCGGTTGGCCAGCCAGTGCACGCCGTTGGCCGGGTGGTTCAGCACGCCCGCGGCCACGCCGGTCTCGATGATCTCCTCGTTGCGGGAGAGGATGCCGGAGACCCACCGCAGGTCGACGTCGTGCACGCCCACGGGGCGGCCGCCGATCACCAGGGAGCCCAGGGCGGCGTTGTCCGAGATGGTGTCCGTGATGGTGCGGCCGGCCATCTCGATGCGCGAGTCCAGCACCTCCAGCGCGGGCACCACGTACTCGGTGGCGCGCAGCACGTCCATCAGGTTCAGGCCGGGCCCGCGCAGCTCGTCCCGCAGCACGAACGCCAGCTCCATCTCGATGCGCGGATGGGTGTACTTCTTCCACTCGTACACGTGGCCGGACTCGAACACCTGGTCGTCGAAGATCACGCCGTAGTCCGGTTCGTCGATCCCGGTCGCGTCCTGCATGGCCTTGGAGGTCAGGCCGATCTTGTGGCCCACCTTGCGGCGGCCCGCCTCGACCTGACGCTCGGCCCAGATGCGCTGGATGGCGTACGAGTCCTCGATCTCCATCTCCGGGTAGCGCGCGGTCAGCCGCGGCACGGGCACGCGGTCGATGCCCGCGCGGTGCAGCTCGTCGGCGATCTTGAGGTGGGTCTCGTGGTCCAGCACAGCGGTCTCCTTCACGACGACGGGCAGGGGCCTGGCCTTGATCGTATACGATTACGCGGCTCTGCCCCCGGCCCCGTCGCCATCCTGTCACCGCCCCGGATCAGTCCGGGGCGCGCGTCCCGATGCCCAGCCCGGGCTTGCGGCGGTGCACCGTGAGCCAGGCCAGCCCCCCGACGCCCGTCTGCGAGGCGGGACACCCCTGCTCCCCACGCTTTGAGGCGGGAAATCGAGCTCAAACTGGCCCTCCCGGCTCGAATGAGGTGGATTTTCCGCCTCGAACGGCGTGGGGCGGGGAGACGCGGAGGATGGTAGGGAGGGCGGACGCCGACGGCGGGCACCTGCGTTGGGTGCCCGCCGTCGTCGTGGTGTCCCGAAGCGGTGCCGGCCGTGCCGGTCAGAGCTGGTTGCCGAGCTTGTACTCGCCCTGCTTCCACTCCGGCATGGACTCCTCGCCCTGCCCCTCGCGGGTGTAGGAGAAGCCGTCGGCGCCGATGGTCACGGCCATCTCCGAGTCGTCGGTGCGGGAGACCAGCGGCTGCAGGTTGCCGTCGAGGTCCAGCACGCGGGAGGCATCGGTGTACCAGGACGGCACGATCGGGGTGCCCCACCAGTCGCGGCGCTGGTTGTCGTGCACGTCCCAGGTGACCACGGGGTTGTCCGGGTCACCGGTGTAGTAGTCCTGGGTGTAGACCTCCACGCGGTGGCCGTCCGGGTCGCGCAGGTAGAGGTAGAACGCGTTGGAGACGCCGTGGCGACCCGGGCCGCGCTCGATGTGGTCGGACATGCGCAGGGCGCCGAGCTTGTCGCAGATCGCCAGGATGTTGTGCTTCTCGTGCGTGGCGAAGCACACGTGGTGCATCCGGGGGCCGTCGCCGCCGGTCATGGCGGTGTCGTGCACGGTGGGCTTGCGGCGCATCCACGCGGCGTAGACGGTGCCGTTCTCGTCCTGGATGTCCTCGGTGACGCGGAAGCCCAGGTCCTGCATGTAGCGGGCGGCGCGCGGCACATCCGGGGTCACCTGGTTGAAGTGGTCCAGGCGGACCAGGGCGCCCGGGGTGTAGAGGTCGTAGCGCCAGGCCAGGCGCTCCACGTGCTCGACGTCGTGGAAGAACTCGTAGGGGAAGCCCAGCGGGTCCTCGACGCGCACGGAGTCGCCGACGCCCTTGACGAAGCCGTCCTTCCGGCGCTCCACGCGGCAGCCCAGCTCCTCGTAGAAGGCGACCGCCTTGTCCAGGTCCTCGGGGGTGCGCACGCGGTAGGAGAACGCGGCCACGGCGGCGGTCTCGCCCTGGCGCAGCACCAGGTTGTGGTGGATGAACTCCTCCATGGAGCGCAGGTAGACGGTCTCCTCGTCCTCCTCGGTGACCACCAGGCCGAGCACGTCCACGTAGAACTCGCGGGAGGCGGCGAGGTCCGTGACCACGAGCTCCATCGAGGCGCAGCGCAGGATGTCCGGCGCCTCGGACGTCGGGGTGGGGAGGGGGTTCTCCGGGTCGATGGGGACTTCCTTGGTGACGAAGAAGCCGGAGGAGGTCTTCTGGCGGCTCTCGAGGTTGGTCATCGGTGCTCCTTGGTGAGGGGGCGGTGCGCTGTGGCCTGGGACACGGTCACGGGCTCGATCGTATACGATCCGGGCGACCGGCGGGAAGGCGGTCGAGGAACGCGGGTTGAGTTGTCGCGGGTCCGGGGCGCCCGCACCCGCGACAACTCAACCCGCGTCGGTGGGCCGGGGGAGAGACCCGGCCCGGCCCCAGCACGACGACGGCGCCCGCACCGTCGCGGGGACGGTGCGGGCGCCGTCGTGGTCACCGGTCAGTGCGGGTCAGCCGTCGATCTTCGCCGCGGCCTGCTCCTGCTTGCCGAACACCGGGTTGTGGACCTCGCCGAGGTTGATGTGCACGGCCTGCTGATCGGTGTAGAAGTCGATCGAGCGGTAGCCGCCCTCGTGGCCCAGGCCGGAGGCCTTCACCCCGCCGAACGGGGTGCGCAGGTCCCGCACATTGTTGGAGTTCAGCCACACCATGCCGGCCTCCACGTTCTGCGCGACGTTGTGGGCGCGCTTGAGGTCGTTGGTCCAGATGTAGGCGGCCAGACCGTACTTGGTGTTGTTGGCCAGCTCGAGGGCCTCCTCCTCCGTGTCGAAGGGGGTGATGGCCACCACCGGGCCGAAGATCTCCTCCTGGAAGATCCGGGCGTCCGGGGCCACGTCCGCGAACACGGTGGGCTGCACGAAGTTGCCCTCGGGGAAGCCCTCCGGGCGGCCGCCGCCGGCCACCAGGCGGGCCTCGGTCTTGCCGATCTCCACGTAGGACATGACCTTCTCGAAGTGCTCCGGGTGCACGATGGCGCCGACTTCGGTGGTCTCGTCGTCCGGCAGGCCGACCTTCACGCGGGAGGCCTGGGCGGCGTAGCGCTCCACGAACTCGTCGTAGACGGAGCGCTGGACCAGGATGCGGGAGCCGGCGGTGCAGCGCTCGCCGTTCAGGGAGAACACGCCGAAGATGGTCGCGTCGATCGCCGCGTCCAGGTCCGCGTCCTCGAACACCACGGCCGGGGACTTGCCGCCGAGCTCCATGGACAGGCCCTTCAGGTGCGGGGCGGCGTTGGCGAAGATGATCTGGCCGGTGCGGGACTCGCCGGTGAAGGAGATCAGCGGCACGTCCGGGTGCTTCACGAGCGGGTCGCCCGCGTAGCCCTCCTCACCGAAGCCGTGCACCATGTTGAACACGCCCTTCGGCAGGCCGGCCTCTTCGAAGATCCCGCCCCACAGGGAGGCCGAGAGCGGGGTGAACTCCGCCGGCTTCAGGACCACCGAGTTGCCGGTGGCGATGGCCGGGGCCAGCTTCCAGGACTCCAGCATGAACGGGGTGTTCCACGGGGTGATCAGGCCGGCGACGCCGATCGGCTTGCGGTTCACGTAGTTGATCTGGCGACCCGGCACCTTGAAGGTGTCGTCGTGCTGGGCCACGATCAGGTCCGCGAAGAAGCGGAAGTTCTCGGCGGCGCGGGCGGCCTGGCCCCTCGCCTGCTTGATCGGCAGGCCGGTGTCGAAGCACTCCATCTCGGCCAGCTGGTCGCCGCGGGTCTCCATGATGTCGGCGATCCGGTGCAGCACACGGGAACGCTGGCGCGGCAGGGCCTGGGACCATTCGCCGGACTCGAAGGCCCGCTTGGCGGCGGCGACGGCGCGGTCGATGTCCGCGGCCTTGCCGGAGGCGGCCGTCAGGTACGGCTCGTTGGTCACCGGGTCGAGCACCTCGAAGGTGTCGCCGTCGATCGAGTCAACGAACTCGCCGTCGATGTAGTGGCGCAGGACGTCGGGCAGGCCCTCGGGCTTGCGGGCCTCGATGCTGGTCTTCTCCGTCATGGTGTCTCTTTCACTGAGTTCTTCGGGTGGGTCTGATGATCGGGGCTTGGAGCAGCCGGCGTCGGCGCCGGTCCGGCCGGCGGTCACGCGGACGGCTCGGCGCTGTGCTCCAGGTAGGCGTGCAGGGTGTTCAGGCGGTGGGCGCGGGCGGCGGCCTCGATCTCCTCGAAGCGCGCCCCGTCCTCGATCAGGCGCAGCAGGTGCTCGTGCTCGTCCACGGAGGCCACCGCCCGACCGGGCACGTACGCGAACGTGGAGGAGCGCAGCGCGGCCAGGCGGTTCCAGCCGCGGTGCACCAGGTCGTGCACGTGCTCGTTCTGGTGATGCTCGAACAGGATCGAGTGGAAGCGGCGGTTGAGCTCGGTGAACGCCACCGGGTCCCAGGCCTTCTCCGACTCCGTCATCGCGCGCATGGTCGCGTTCACCTCGCGGGCCGCCGCGAGGTCCTCGGCGGTCACGTGCGGGGCGCACTGGGCGGTGGAGAACCCCTCCACCAGCGCCAGCGTCTCCATGGTGTGGCGGTACTCGACTGGGTCGATGCCCACCACGGTGGCGCCCACGTTGCGCTCGTAGGCCACCAGCTTCTCGGACTGCAGGCGGCGGATCGCCTCCCGCACGGGCACCACGGACATGCCCAGCTCCGCGGCGATCTGGGACAGCACCAGCCGGTCGCCCGGCTCGTGGCGCTGGTCCCGGATCCCCTCGAGGATCGCCTGGTAGGCGCGGTCCGCCTTGGAGACGGGGGCGCCTGCGAGGCCGACCGTTCCGATGTCCGTGCGGCGCATGCTCAGGCGTCGCCCTCCGGGGCCGGGGCGTCCGGCAGGGTCTTGCGGTACTCGGCGAACTTGGCCTTCCACTCGGCGTTCGGGGGGAACATCCCGTCCACCGGGTAGCCGGCCTTGACCTGCTCGTACGCCCAGGCGTCCTGGAGCTCCTGCTCGTAGGCGTCGTCCACAACCTCCTGGAGCAGGGACGGCGGGATGACCACCACACCGTCGTCGTCGCCGACGATGATGTCGCCGGGCTGCACGGTGGTGCCGCCGCAGGCGATGGTGCCGCCGACCTCCCACGGGATGTGACGGCGGCCCAGCACCGCCGGGTGCGTGGCGCCGGCGTACACCTGGAGGCCGACCTCGGCGACGGCGGCGGAGTCGCGGATGCCGCCGTCCGTGATCACGGCGTTCGCGCCGTTCACCTGGGCGCGCAGGGCCAGGACGTCCCCGAGGGTGCCGGTGCCGTGCTCGCCACGGGCCTCCATGACCACCACGTCGTCCGGCTGCACCGAGTCGATCGCCCGCTTCTGGGCGTTGAAGCCGCCGCCGAACTCCTTGGCCAGGTCCTCGCGCTTGGGGATGTAGCGCAGGGTCTTGGCGTAGCCGAGGACGCGCCGACCCCGGTGGATCGGGCGCGGGCCGTCGATGGTCGCGTTCTGGACGCCGCGCTTCTGCAGCTGGGCGGTGAGGGTGGCCACCGCGATGGCGTCGATCTTGGCGCGCAGCTCGGGGGTCAGCAGGGAGCGGCACGGCTGCGGGGCGCTCGCGACCCAGTGGCCGTTCTCGTCCACCGCGGACGACGACGGCGCCGCGGCCTGCGGGGCCAGACCGGCGGCCTCGCGGGAGCCCCAGGCCTCCTCGCGCTGCACGTCGTCCACCTGCGGCTGCGCGCCGAACGGGGCCAGGGAGTGCTCCGAGTCGACGACCGTCGTCACCAAGCGGCCGGTGGTCGGTGCGCCGGGGGCGCTGGGGGCGTCCACCTCCACCTCGACGACGTCGCCCGGCTGGGCCACGGAGGAGCCGGCGGGGGTGCCGGTGAGGATGACGTCGCCCTCCTCGAGCGTCATGAGCTGCGAGAGGTCGGCCACGAGCCGGCCGAACGGGAAGACGAGGCCCTCGGTGGTGTCGTCCTGGACGATCTCGCCGTTGACCCAGGTGCGCACGCGCAGGGCGGCCGGGTCCAGGCCCGCGGCGGAGATCACCGCGGGGCCGAGCGGGGTGTAGCCGTCGCCGGACTTGTTCTTGACGTTGGAGCCCTTGTCCGCGTGGCGGAGGTCGTAGAGGCCCCAGTCGTTGGCGGCGGTGATGCCGGAGACGTGCGACCAGCCCTCCTTCGGGCTGACGCGCCGGGCGGTGCGGCCGATGATCAGCGCGATCTCGCCCTCGTAGGCGAGCAGCTCGGTGCCGGCGGGGCGCTCGATGGTGTCGCCGGTGCGGGCGAGGGAGGTGCCGGCCTTGAGGAAGTAGCCGGGGGCCTGCGGGGACCGGCCGCGCTGGGCGATGCGGGAGGGGTAGTTCAGGTGGACGGCGAGCACCTTGCCCGGCCGGTTCTCCCGGACGGTGAAGTCGTGCTCGGTGACGGTGGGCGTGGGATCCGGTGTGCTCTGCGTCATGGTCGAGATCGTATACGATCTCGCGGGCCCGGGGAAGAGGTCGCACGCCCGGCAGACGCGCCGGGCCGACGTCGTTGTGGGCGCCCGCTGCGGCTCAGCGGGCCCGGGCGATCGACTCGTTCACCGCCGGGGCCAGGCGCCGCACGCCCTCCACGAGCTTCTCGGCGTCCACGAACGAGTACGCGAGGCGCAGGGTGGAGTGCGTGCCCTCGACGGGGGTGAAGGCCGCCCCCGGCACGAACACCGCGCCCGCCTCGATGCCGCGGTGCATCACCTCGAGGGTGTCCACCCCGGTCGGCAGGGTGGCCCACAGGAAGAAGCCGCCCTGCGGGGTGATGAACTCGACCCCCGGGTCCCAGTGCTCACGCACCGCGTCCACGAGCGCCGCGGCCCGCTCGCGGTACAGCCCGGTCACGTGGCGGACGTGGCCCTGCCAGTCCAGCTGCGTGACGAAGGCGGTGGAGAGCATCTGCGAGTACGTGGACGCGTGGATGTAGGCCGACTCCGCGCACAGGTAGAACTCGCGCTTGAGCGCGGCCGGCACGAGCGCCCAGCCGATGCGCACGCCCGGGGAGAAGATCTTGGACATCGTGCCTAGGTGGACCACGTTGTCCCGGTGGTCGGCGGCGATCGGGGCGACGGGCTCGCCGTCGAATGCGATCTGCCCGTACGGGTTGTCCTCCACGATGAGCACGCCGTGCTTCTCGCAGATCGCGCCCACCTCGGCGCGGCGGCCCGGGGGCAGCAGGGCGCCCGAGGGGTTCGCGAACGAGGGGATCGTGTAGAGGAAGGCCACGCGGCGGCCCTCGGCGGCCAGGCGGGTCAGGGTCTCGTCGAGGGCCGCGGGCACCAGGCCGTGGTCGTCGGTGCCCGTGGCCACGGCCTCGAGCTGCCAGGTGGTGAAGGTGGTCAACGCGCCCACGAACGTGGGGTCCTCCACCACGACGACGTCGCCCGGGTTCGCGAACGCCCGGCAGGCGGTGTCGATCGCGGCCTGCGAGCCGGGGGTGATGACCACGAGGTCGGGATCCGCGTCCGGGATGCCGTCGGCGGCCATCACGGCGGTCGCGGCGGCACGCATCTCCTCGGCGCCCTGGCCCGGGCCGTATTGCAGGGACTCCGTGCCGAACCGGGTCATCAGGTCGGAGGCGATCCGGCCCAGCTCGTCGAGGGGCAGGTCGGCGAGCCACGGGTTCCCGCCCGCGAGCGAGACGAGGTTCGGGTCCATCGCGATGTCGAAGACGTCGCGGACCGCGGACTGCTTCACGCCGACGGCGCGCTGGGACAGGTGATCTCGGAGGTTCCGCACGCTCGGCACCCTATAGCACGACGCGGCCGCCGGTGGAGGCCCGATGACGGGCGACGACGGCGGGTCGCCCGGTCAGGGGGCGCTCGGCTCCTGGGCGGGGGACCACGTGCCCTGGGTCGGCTCGGCGGGACCCCACGACGACTCCTCGGCCGGCGCCCAGGTGTCGTCCGAGGGCTCGGCCGGCGCCCAGGTCGAGGGCTCGGCCGGAGCCCACGTGTCCTCCGGCGACTCGCCCTCCGGCGCCCACGTCTGCTCACCGGATCCGTCGCTCGGCTCCCCACTCGGCGTGGGGTCCCCCTGCGGGACGTCCACGGACTCGCCGAGGCGGAGCGGTTCGAGCCCCAACACGTCGTCGAGGTCCCGGCCGTCCACCTCGAGCCGGACCTGTCCCGCTGACGTGAAGGCGGCGGCGGTCGCCTGCAGCTGGGCGCGGATCCGCTCGGCCGTGCACTCGTCCTCCGGCGTCACGGTGCCGGTGAAGGTGAAGATCTCCACGTCGCCCGCGCGGCGGTGCCCGGTCGGGGTGAGGGTCTCGCGCGCGTCGAACACGGCGTTCCACAGCGACGGGTCGCCGTGCCAGCCGCGCTCGTCCGCGAACAGGAAGTCCAGGGCGGTGTCCGCCTCGTCCTCGGTGTCCGTCGGCACGGTCTGCACGGGCACCAGCAGGTCGCCGCAGCCGAAGGGCCGGCCGCTCGTCCCCGGGACCGCCTCCGCCTCGGCGACGGCGAGGTAGACCGTCAGCGGCTGATACCCCTCCGTCGCGGGCAGGGGCACGCCGTCGTCGGACGCCGAGTCCTCGGCCAGGTCGGGGGCGACCGCGCAGCCGGCCAGCAGGCACGCGGCCGCCACGGCACCCGTGAGCCGCAGGGCGCGGGAAGGGGAGGTCGGGCGCATCGGGTACTCCTGGCGGTCGGGGGTCGGCGGCGTCGGACGGGCCGACGGCCTCTCCATGCTACGGCCGCCCGCCTCGCCCGCCGCGAGCGGATGTGAGGCCTCCCACGGGTCGGAAGGGGCCCGTGGGCGGACGGCCGCGGCGGGCTAGGTGTAGGAGGGCATGACGTTGTTGACTCGGGCCGGTGCCAACGAGGCCGGAGGAGCGTCTCCGCAGGAGGTATGAGGCCGATGGTAGTTGTAGTGGTTCACCCACACCGCCAGGGCCTCACGCCGAGCTTGCTCTGAGGTGTAGGGGCGGGCGTAGAGGACCTCATCGACCATCAGCCGGTTGTACCGCTCGACCTTCCCGTTATGGCGCGGGGTGTAGGGTCGGATCCGGTGATGCCGGCCCCCGAGCGAGACCACCTTCGCGGTGAAGTCCGCAGCCCGATAGTTGTTCCCGTTGTCCGTGATCACCCGGTCCACGGTGATGCCGTGGGCGGCGAAGAACGCCCGCGCCCGGCAGTAGAAGCTCACGGTCGTGGC
>NZ_UNRH01000009.1:0-101102 GCF_900537135.1 Micrococcus sp. Alg238-R198 | reverse complement strand
GCCGCACCCATTACGCGGCGAACCTGATGGGCATCACCCCGAAGAACATGTGGCCGGCCGTGAAAGCCATGCTGCACTCGGTCTATGACCAGCCCGATGCGGCCAGCGTGCACGCGCAGTTCGACCGGCTCCTGGACTACGTGAGCGAGAAGCTGCCCACCGTGGCTGAGCACCTCGACGCCGCCCGGGCGGACATCCTGGCCTTCACCACGTTCCCGAAGGACGTCTGGACGCAGGTCTGGTCGAACAACCCGGCCGAGCGGCTCAACCGGGAGATCCGCCGTCGCACCGACGCGGTGGGCATCTTCCCCAACCGGGCGGCCATCGTCAGGCTAGTGGGTGCGGTGCTGGCCGAGCAGACCGATGAATGGGCCGAGGGTCGACGCTACCTCGGTCTCGAAGTCCTGGCCCGCTGCAGGCTCACCACCGTGACCAACACCGGAGACGAGGTGGACCCCGACACCGAACTCACCCTCGGCCTCAGCGCCTGACCCCCATGAAGGATCAGACCGCTACACCATCACGAGGGGCTTGACCGGTGCGCACGCGCGCGGTCTTCGGCGTTGGCGACGGCGAGCATCGGCTCCACCGGATCGCCTGAGGCGAGGGGCCGTCGTCGGGCCCGCCCGGTCGGGGCACTCCCGCGGCCCCCGTCTACCGATCAGTACTCGAGCTGCGCCATCCGGGACATCAAGGCGTTCTCGAGGTTGTGGGAGATCCCATGGATGTCGAGACCGTCCATGTCGATGAGATCGGCGGCGTCGAGGTGGATCACGCTCGTGTCCCGTGACGATCCGCCGGTGCTGGAGTAGCGCGTCACACAGATCTCCGCGCGAATCCTTTCGAGAATGGAGGCGCCGTCGTCATCCTCAGCCTCGCTGTCGATGGCCTGGAGTAGCTCGCCCCTCGTCAGACAGTCGCTCAGGTCCACCGCGATGCCGAACCACGCGCATGCGGTGACCTCCTGCTGACGCCACCAGTCATCGGGACGCTCCCCCTTGGGGTGGACTCTCATGACGCCTCCGCAGAAGTCGGGCGCGACGTCGTCCAGCTCCATGGCGTAGGGGAACCGGTGGAGGTTGAAGTACACCTCGGGGGCGTCCTGCCGGTCGGAAGCACTCAGGCACCACTGCGCGAGCTTGTCCTTCGCCAACTCTCGGAGCCACGAGAGGGGTGCGGAATAGGCGAGCGCTTCCTTCGGAACCCGGCGGCTCATGAGCAGCTCCTCCTGTGAGGGGGAGCAGGCAGGGACGAGCTCGTACGGGAGGTAGGTGACGGGGTGCTCGACACTCACCTCCACACCGTGCCGAGCCCGGGCCCCGAGCATGTTCAGCAGGAAGACCCCGACATGACGCCACGCTGCCGGCGGCAGGTCGAGATCCCGCAGCCGCACCAGCTCGTGGACATCACCGCCGGTCAAACCGTGGCTGCGCTTGCTGAAGTGGCTGACGGAGGCCTCCACGTACACCTTCGAGGCGAACTCATGCGACCCTCGCTCGAGCTGGGCGACGATCTCCCGTCGAGCCTCGTCGATGTCCTCCTCCTCGAAGACGGCGTAGGTCTCGGCGAGGGCGACGGCCCACACTTCCGACGGGTCGCCCTCGTCCTCGTCCCCCACGACGTAGTCGGCAATGCAGAAGGTCAGACCCGACGTCAGCTGGTGCGGCGTCCAGTCGAAGTCCTCGCTCGTCAGCACGAGGCGCGGGACGGCCGGCCGGCCCACTCGGTCATGCTGGGGCGTCATCAGGTCCTCGACCCACCTGGCCAGACGCGCCCGGGCGACGGCCCGAGCATCGTCCAGAGAGGCACGATCCATGGTGAACTCCGACTGCGCGGAAAACAGCTGACGTTGTTGCTGGAGATTCCACATGATTCTCCACACCCTTCTGATCTTCGGCCCATTTCACGCCGAGGGTGAGCATAGCCTGGCCCCGCCACGGGCGCCGAGAAGGGTCAGATGCGCAGAAGATTCCGACCCCGGTGCGGGGCCATGACCGCCTCCATGCGGCGCAGGATGGTGAGCGGAAGGACGAGCGTGCCGTACTGATTCGGCTTGAACACGCCCCGGAGCTGATCCGCGATCCCCCACACGAAGTTCGAGAGGTTCTGGGGAGAGGGCATGGTGGCGGAGCCTTTCGGAGCACGGCGGTGTGGCAGTCGGCCTCATTCTGGCACTGAAAAGTCGCACGCCTGATTCCTGAGAGCCGGGTTCCGAAGAATTCATCGGATGAGGAGGCCGGCACCTTTTCGACCGACCTCCGGAGGCTCGAATCCGAAGTCTTCTTCGGTTTCCCATGTCGACTCGTCACCGCAGCAGTCGAACGTCACCGATTCCGAAGAATCCTTCGGATTTCAGCTGCTCATCTGCCACGCTGGGGCCGTGGCCACCACACGCGCAGTCTCCTCCGCCGCGGCGCTGATGAAGATCAGCGACCGCGTCCGCGCCATGCGTAAAGAGCTCCTGCTGATCC
The DNA here is from genome assembly GCF_900537135.1 of Micrococcus sp. Alg238-R198. Lineage (NCBI taxonomy): Bacteria > Bacillati > Actinomycetota > Actinomycetes > Micrococcales > Micrococcaceae > Micrococcus > Micrococcus sp. Alg238-R198. The sequence goes on along the minus strand of NZ_UNRH01000009.1, from coordinate 98,631 downwards.
AGCAGCAGCTCGCAGACCTGGCAGGAGTCTCGGATGCGACCGTCCGCCAGATCGAGCGCGGCACCGGCAAGAGCACCCTGAAGTCAGTGCTCTCCGTCATGGAGGTGCTCGGCCTCGAGCTCGAGGTCACCGGCTGACGACTCCCGCACTCGAGGACCTGAAGCGCGTCACCGCCACGGACGTCTACAAGGGCGGCGACCCAGCGGGGACGGGATCGCCCTTGCGGCTCAGTCCTCCAGGCTCAGCTCGACGTCCCCGACCCACGGCTCCGCGAATCCTTCGTACGTCCCGTCCTTGAGCGCGATGGCCAGCCACTGGTCCACGTAGTGCTTGAACACCTCGTCGCCCTGCGGGAGCATGTACCCCTTCTGGAAGTAGTCGAAGGGCTCGTCCGGGTTCGCGGCGCACAGCTCGGGGTACTCGTGGTCGATGTAGAGCACCTCGGAGCGGTCCGTGGTCATCACGTCCGCCTCGCCGGCCGCGAGAGCGTCGAACACCGTGAGGTTGTCGTGCGTCAGCAGCTCGCCCTGCGGGTAGTGCTCCCGGGCGAACTTCTCGTTGGTGCCGCCCTCGGGGAAGATCGACCGCACCCCCGGCTGGTTGATCTCCTCCACGGTGTCGTACTTCTCGACGTTCTCGCAGCGGGTGATCGGCGTCTTGCCGTCCTCCTGCGTCGGCACGGTGAAGTACACCTGCTCGGCGCGCTCCGGGTTCAGGGAGATGCCCCCGACGGCGACGTCGCACGCCCCCGACGTGTAGTCGTCCATGAGCGTCTTCCAGCTGGTCTTCACGAACTCCGGCTCCACGCCCATGGTCTCGGCGAGATCGCGGGCCATGTCCACGTCGATGCCCTTCCAGTCGCCGCTCTCGGTCTGCTCGGTGAAGGGCGGATAGTCACCGGTGGAGCAGACGCGCAACGTGCCGGCCTCCTTGATACGTGTGAGTGCGGAGTCGACGACGGTGGCGGTGGCAGGTTCCGATGAGCCGCCCGCATCCTGCGCCGTGCCGCAGGAGGTGAGGGTGAGCGCCAGGGCGACGCCGAAGGCCGCCGTCGTGAGTCGGTGGCGGGCAGGGCGGAAGGTCATGATCGGCTGACTCCCTCGACGACGGCATGTGAGGCCCATCACCGTAGTCCAGCCCCATGCGCCCCCACCACCCCGCGCGCGATAAATACACAACACTCGCCTTGCGTATCTCACTGAGGTGTGCCTTACTGGTTCTCGGACCCCGCCGGAAGGACCCCCATGGCCCACGCCTCCACGCACCCCGCCCATCCGCTGCCGCCCGTGGCGCCCCGTCGTCTGCTGCTGGCCCAGCGGCTGCTCCGCGGCGAGGGCTCCGTCGAGGTCACGGCCTTCCGCGCCGGCGAGACGCTCACGACGGCCGTCCACGGCGTGAGCGCGGACGGCCGCCTCGTGGTCGCCCACGTCCCCAACCTCCTCGGTTCGCTCGGCGCGTTTCACACGCCCGCGCCGCTGGACGTGCGCGTGGACGTCCTGCGCGACGCCCTGGACCTCACGGCCCCCACCCGCCTGGCGTCCGTGCATCTGCTCGGCACCCTGCGCTGGTGCCGGGACTCGGCCGAGGTAGCGGAGCTGGGGCTGCGAGGTCGCGCCGCGGACCTCGTGGCCGACGTCGGCCCGCGGGTGCGCGTGGGCGTCGTCGAGACCCAGCGGATCCTGTTGCACGACGTCGACGGCGTCGCCGTGTTCTGCCGCCACACCCTGCCGCTCACGTCGCGCGGACTGGTCGACCAGGCCGAGCTCGCAGACCTGGCGGACGACGTGCTGGGCACCGCCCCCGAGGTGCTCGCGGACCTGGCCGACGCCGTCGCCCTGGGCCTGCTGCCGGGCGAGAGCACCCCGTTGCAGGTCGACACCGAACCCCTGTCCGAGTCCCCCGCCCACGCCCTCGACGCGGACGAAGCCGGGGTGACCCTGCTGCGCGTCCGCGACGGCGAGACCACCGCGGTGCACGTGGCCCTGCCCGGTGCGGGTCGACTCGACCACAGCCCGCGGCACGCCTGGCGGCGACTGCTGGACGCGATCCCGGCGCGAGTCGCCCACCCCTGAGGGCGGCGTCAGTCGATCGTGTAGGTGGCGCAGGTGGCCACGTCCGTGACCTCGATGCCCTCGGCGGTGCAGGCGAGGTCGGCGTTGTACGTGCACTCGAGGCGGTGGCACGCACCGACGGTCGAGGTGCCCTCGGTCACCGGGCGGCGGACGTCCAGCTGGACGAAGGTGCCGCAGCCGGGCGTGCGGTCGGAGCCGGCGACGGTGATGGCCAGAGCGTTGCAGGACGTCTCGGCGTTGAAGGCGCAGGCACTGGCGGCGCAGGTGCGGACGGCGGTGGTCATGGAGTGATCCTCCCGGTTCGGGCCCGCCCCGGACTGGGACGGTGCTGCTGGAATCGAGATTACTCCGGCCTACGAATAACACAAGAGGGGTGAGCCTTAGTCGATAGACGATTAGCGCAAATGAATTTTGCGCATTGTCGCGTGCCGTATGGACCGACGTCGTGCCCGCCGGCCGCCCGGAATCTTCTGCATCTCTGGCCCTTCTGGCGACCACGCGCCCACTCAGAAGGGTCAGATGCGCAGACGATCCGCCGTCCCCGCCTCCTGAGCAGCCCCGGCAGCTCCACCACCCTGGCCGAGTCCGCCCCGCGCTCCTAGCGTGGGGCCATGAGCACCCATCGCCTGTCCTCCACCGCCCTCGCGTTCGCCACCGGACTGGGCACCGCGGCCGCTGTCACCGCAGCCCGCAAGATCGCCCTCATGGCCGCCGTCGGGAAGGGCCACCCGCTCAAGCACCGCCTCCTGGACGCGGCATCCGGCCTGGTCCAGCCGAAGTACCCCATGGGCGCGATGAGCACCTATCTCAACGGACTGCACTTCTACGCCGACGACCTCGGCCGACAGGTCGAAGCCAGCCACTTCTGCATCCACCTGCGCCACGACCTGCACCAGTGCGTGATCTTCGACCGCAACGCGCCGGACGCACGGCTGATCGGCATCGAGTACATCATCAGCGAGGAGCGGTTCCGCAGCCTCCCCGACGAGGAGCGACGCCTGTGGCACAGCCACCACTACGAGGTGAGCTCCGGCGCCCTCACGGCCCCCGGGGTGCCCGAGCTGGCCGAGCACAGTTACTTCGAAGACCTCATCCACACCTACGGGAAGACGTTCCACACCTGGCAGTACGACCGGGACGACTTCCCGTACGGCATCCCCCAGCTGATGATGGGCCTCACCGGCGACGGCCAGGTGGACGAGGCCCTCCTGCGTGCCCGGGACGAGCGCGTGGGCGTGGACACCGCGGCCAAGCGGCGCAACCGCGCGGACATCCCGGTCCCGGACGTGGTGCCGGGGGCGAACAGCTGGGAGCGCGGGCGGGTCGTGCAGACCACGCTCGAGGAGCGCCCGGTGCGGGGCCGCGACGACTGAGGCCGGCGTCGTCGGCAGGGCGCCGTTTCCCGAACGACAGCGGTGCGACACGCCGCCGTTTCCCGAACGAAAACGCTCGGCGGGCCGGCGCCGTCATCCGGATCGGGCGGGGGCGCCCCGCGAGGGACAGTACGTCCGCCGCACGGGTCGCGGCAGCGAGAACGCTGGGCTCAGACCTTGCCCTTGAGCAGTCGGTGCCAGTAGATCCGGGGCTGGCCGAACCGGTCGAAGGCCGCCGTGCTCTTCCGCGGCTTCGTCAGGTCCACGCCGGGGATCGACCGGTCCTCGGAGCCGTCGCGGACGTGCTCGTCCAGGACCAGCTCGTCCCGGCTGACCATCACGGGGATCACTGTGTAGCCGTCGTACTTCTGGAGCGGCTTCCCCGCGTCCGCGGCCTGGATGTTCTGGGTCAGGATCTTGACCTGCCGGCGCAGGGCTCCGCCGGAGGGCCGTGTGCCCAGGGCGGCGGCGTCGCCCAGCGCCCACACGTGCGGGTGCACGGGATGCCGCAGGGTCGCGGGATCCGCGGCCGCCAGGCCGGCCTCGCCGTCGTCCGCCAGGCCTGCCTCGGCGATGAACTCCGGGGCCCGCACCACGGGCGTGATGTACGCGGCCGCGACGTCGGTGATCCGCTCACCGGTGTTGAGCACCACCTCGCGGGCCTCGTGGTCCACGGCGTTCACCTCCGCGCCGGCGTGCACGTGGACACCGTACCTCGCCACGGCCTCGGCCAGAGCGGGGTCGATGGTCTGCCGGTCCAGGATCCGGCCGTACGGGGTCACCAGGTGGACATCTACGTCCGGCAGGATCCCCTTGCGCTCCCACGCCGCGCAGGCCAGGAACAGCGCCTTGAGCACGGTGCCGCCGCACGAGGAGGGCTCAGCCGGCACATTCGCCACCACACGGTCCCCCGCGGCCACACGCGACAGCAGGGCCCGGGCGGCGTCCACGTGCTCGGGCACGTGCGCACTCGCCGCCCATCCGGCGGCGTAGGCCTCACGCAGCCCGTCGATCGCACCCCACCACGGGGTCAGCCCCGGGCAGAGCACGAGGTGGCGGAAGCCCACGGTCAGCCCGGTGGTCGTCACCGCGGTCCGTTCCTCGGCGTCCACGGCCACGACGTGGTCCGGGATCCATTCGACCCCGTCCGGGATGACGGCCCGCATCGGCCTTTCGAACCGGGCCATGTCCGCCTGCCCGCCCGCCGCGTAGTTCAGCATCGGCCGGTAGCGGTGCAGCTGGTGGCCGTCGGCGATGGCGACCCGACCCTGCCGCTTCCGCCGCAGTGCGGCGGCCAAGGACACGCCGGCGTTGCCGCCACCGACGATCAGGATGTCGTACTGCTCGGTCACGTGGTCCTCCGTGGGGTGACGGGGTCAAAGGAACGGTACGACCGCCCCCGCAGACGTGCTCCGCGGCAGACGGGACGTGCCGCCCATCCTCCACTGGGGGCCGGAGCTGGCGCTAGCCCGTAAGGCCCAGCAGCCGCAGCTGGTCGGCGTACTTGCGCATCCCGACCTCCACGGCCTGCGGGTTCTGTGCGTACCAGTCCAGGTGGGTCTGTCGCAGCTGCTCGGCCGGGACGGTCTGTCCGGCCACGGTCCAGTCCTCGGTCGGCTCGGCGTCGAGGTCGAGGGCCTCGACCACGGCCGCCTCGAGGGGCGCGCGCACCCCGCCGAGGAGCACGCGGGAGGCGGGCACGGGCTGGACGGCGACGTCGCCCGGCAGGTGCTCGGCCGCGCGCTCGGCCACGCGGGTCAGCAGCGTGTTGGTCGGGTGGTTCACGGTGTAGAAGCCGACGCCCCGCTCCGCCGCCACGAGGTCCGCCATGGACAGCGTCCCCTTCGCCTCCTCCCGCGCCCGCAGCGCCTGCACGGACGCGGCCGCGGCCTCGCGGATCGCCACCGGCGCCACCTCCCGACGACGGCCCGTCGCCGCCTCAGCCAGCACGCGCAGATCGTGGTACGGCACGACGGGCGGGTCCTCCCCCGGCCGCTCGGCCGCCCCGGGCGCGAACTTCCAGTTGCGGAGGGTGACCTGCCAGGGGAAGCGCGAGACGTCGTACACCACGGGGATCCGCACCACGGCGGCGTCCTCGGGCAGCCGGGCCACGAGCTGGTCCGTGCCGATGGGCATGCCCCGGTAGTCGTGCGGGATCGGCTGGGTGACGAGCGCCTTCACGCGGGGCAGCAGCCGCTCCAGGTGCTCGACCTCGTCCGGCTGGACCTCGAAGGCGGGCGGCACGCGGACGCTCACCAGGTCCGCCCCGTGCAGCGGTGTGCCGGGCTCCCCGCCGAGGAGCCGCCGATACGACTCGCCCTGGCAGTTGCCCCACACCAGCAGCAGGTCGCCCTCGGGCAGGTCCTCGAGCCCGTAGAAGTGCCCGTAGTGCCGACGTCGTCCCTCGTCTTCGTGCACGCCTGCGTCCTCTCTCCTCAGCCGTCCTCGCGACGGATCCAGTCGACGCCCGTCTTCCCGAACCACCAGGCCAGGAACGCGCAGAGCGCCGCGATGCCCATGCCCACGGTGGCGTCCGAGCCGCGCCCGTCCCCCAGGTACTCCATGATCACCGAGATGCTCGCCACGAAGAACAGTGCGGCACCCAGCGCGATCCCCACCATGGCCGTGCCCGCGAGCTTCCACCCCACGCCGCCCTTGCGCGCGGCCGGTGCCGCGGACGCCGGGACGGGTGCCGGCGCCGGCGGCGCCCACCGGTGCGCGCCCGCCGGCGACACGGACGGCTCCGTGCCGTGGCGCCGGCGCAGGGACTCCGGGATGATCGGCTCGTCCGGGGTGGGCGGGGCTGCCTCGCTCCACAGCCGGCGCACGGTGCCCCACCCGCTCTGACGCGCGAGCGCCAGCACCACCTCGGCGGTCCGCACGGCCTCGGACCCGGCGCCGGCCGGGTGTCCGCCGTCGGGGATGCCGAGGGCCTGGGCCGCGGTCGCGATCCGGGGCGGGGCGACGTCCGGGCGGAGACGGCCCACCAGGGCCAGCGCGTCGCGCCACTCGTGCTCCTGCGGCGTCCCGCCGGTCGCACGGGTGGCCGCCTCGTAGGCGCCCCGGTCCCGGTCCGCCCCGGACGCCACGAACGGCAGGTGCTCCCCCAGCAGGTCGAGCTGGGCGGCCACCTCGGGCCACTCCGGCGCGTCGGCGACGGCGGCCTCGTCCACCCCGTGCAGCTGAGTGTGCAGGCGGGAGAACGACGTCGGCCCGGTCGGCGGGCGCACGGGCCACCGTTCGGCGGCGACGATCTCGCCGCCGCGCACGAGGGCCATGTCCACGGCGCACACGGACGCCGGGTCGGCCCCCGCGGTGTGGATCTCCACGGCCACGAAGTCCAGCTCGTCCAGCTCGTTCATCGGTCCTCCCGTGTTCCGTCCTGTCCGCGATTGTGCCAGCCCCGCCCCGCAGGGCACCGGCCCACTCAGCCCCAGCCGCCCCACCACGCCTCGAGGTCCGGCACGGCGGCCACGGGCGCCCAGTCCAGTCGAGAGGCGGGCACCCGCCACACCCGCACCGTCCCGCCCCGCCGGCGCCGCCACCGCGCCCGCGCGCACGTCAGCACGGCGAGCACGTCGCGCTCGGCCCGCTCGCCCGGCTCGCCCAGCACCTCCACGCGCTCGACGCCGGCCCGTTCCAGGCGCAGCAGCCACGCCGCGACGGCGTCCGCGTCAGGCCGGGCTCCGGCCGCGGCGGGCCGCAGCGGCACGCGCACGTCCACGGACCAGTCGGGCACCGACCGCACGGCGTCGAGGTCGCCGCGCGCCGGCGTCGGCGGCAGGTCCTCGGCCGCCGCCGCGCCGCCGTCGGGCTCGCCCAGCAGCCGCACGCGGGGGTCGCCGAGCGCCCGCGCCGCCGCCTCGTCGAGGCCGCCCACGACGCCGACCCGCGCCCCCGGTGCCGCGCGCAGCACGGCGTCCACCGCCACCACGGCCGCCGCCGCGCCGTCTGTGCCCTCCGGCACACGCACGCGCGCCTCGACCCGCAGCGGGCCGGCCAGGGAGAGGCCGTGACCGCGGGCCGTCGTCGCGGGGATGCGGGAGGCCAGCACGAGCGCCTCGCGGGCCTTCACCCGGTCGGCCTCGGCGGCGTCGCCGCGTCCGCCGAAGTCGGCGCCGGCCTGCCACGCCACCGCGTCCGGCGCGTGGCGCAGGGCCGCCCCCACGCGCCACAGCCGGTGCGCCAGCTCCCAGTCCTCCCCGCCGTAGCCCACGAAGGCGGGGTCGAAGCCGCCGGCGTCCTCGTAGACCTCGCGCGCCACCGTGAGCACGGCCGAGATGACGTACCGGTAGCCGGTGGAGTCGGCGCGGCGCAGGTCGTCCGTGGCGCGGTACCCCTCGCGCAGCCAGGCCGGCTCGGCCAGGCGGGCGTCCGCGGGCACCTCGTCCCCGGGTCGCCAGCCCTCCGCCCAGGCCCGCTCCAGCCAGGCCTCGGCCAGGTGCCGCCGCCGGCCCACCACCGCGGCGTCCCGGGGCGCCTCGGCCACCGCCGCCACGGCCGCGGCGAGGTACCCCGGCTCGGGGAGCATGTCCCCGTCGAGGAAGGCGAGCACGTCGCCGTCGGCCGCCTCCGCCCCGAGCGCCCGGGCCGCCGAGGCGCGGAACCCGCGGTCCTGCTGGCGCACGGTCACCACGTCGAACGGCAGGCCCGGGTCCACCCGGGGCGGGACGGGCGAGCCGTCGTCGGCCACCACGAGCTGCAGCCCGCCGGTCGGGCCGCGCTGGGCCGCGAGCGCGGCCATGAGCCGGTCGAGGTCCGCCTGGGCCCGGTAGTAGGGCACCACCACGGAGACGGCGGCGCTCACGTCCACCTGTGCACGCGGCGGAGCACGTCGAAGAGCATCCGCGCGCAGTCCTCGGCCCCGGGCGAGAGGTCCACGGCGGGGTCGAGCCACGTGCGCTCGGGGTCCTCGACCGCCTCGGCGATCGCCTCGGCCATCGCGAAGGCCGGCGACCCGTTCGGGTGCACGAGCCGCAGGGTGCCCGGGCGCAGGCGCTCCATCTCCTCCGTGTAGCGGCCGGCGGAGGCGATGGGCCGCCGCCCCACCGAGGTCCACGCCGCCAGGGACCCGGACGCGGACACGTTGCGGTGCGCCGCGAACGGGATGCCCGCCGAGAGCAGGGCCGCGTCCGCGAACTCGTCCGGCACGAACCCGGTGACGCGGAACTCCAGGCCGCGCGCCTCGGCGTCGCGGGTCAGCTCCGCCACGAGGCCGTCATGCCCGATGCTGACGGGTCCGAGCGCCGTCAGCCGGCGCGGCGCCCCGGAGTCCGGGCCCCACTGGCGGTGCAGCTCGGTGAGGGCCTCCAGGGCGAGGGCGTGCCCCTTGCCCGGGTAGACGAAGCCGAAGAGCACGAGGTCCTGGTCGAGGCCGGCCATGTTCTCCGGCACCACCGGTTCGGCATGGGCGGCCGCGGCCCGGCGGTCCTCCACGGGCAGCGGGACCACGTCCGCGGCCACGTCCACGAGGTCCGCCAGCAGCGCCCGTTCGTGCTGGGAGGAGACCACGACGCCGGCCACCGCCTGGGCGAGCCGCGCGTACGCCTCGCCGCGGCGGCGGTAGCGGCCGTCGCCCTCGGCGGGCTGCGGGATGTCGTGCAGGGTGAGCGTGGTGCCCGCGGGCAGGACGTCGACGAGCAGGTCCGCGGCGGCGGTCGCGGTGGGGCCGAACAGTGCGTCCGTGACGTCCAGGTGCACGGCGGCGCCCAGCGCCCGCGCCTCCTCCAGCAGGGGCACGAGGCCCCGGAACGCCGCGACGTCCTCCGCCCTGAACAGCTCCACCTCGGCGCCCACCCTCCGGAGGGCGGCGGCGATCTGCCGGCCATGGCGCACCACGCCGTGCTCCGGCGCGCCCACGGTCACGTACAGCACACGCCCCTGCGGCTGCGAGTCCACGTCCACGATCCCCTTCACCTGCGGCGGCGCTCCTCGACGCGGCGGCGCGCCGGAACGGACAGGATGCCGCTGCTCCGATTCTCCGATCCTGCCCTGACAGACTAGATTCCGCGACCCCCGACCCGGGACGGGGACACGCCGCCCGCGCGGCATCGCATCCCCCAAGGTCAGGAGGCCCTCCCCCGTGAGCATCACCGTCCAGCACGTGCCCGCGCAGCACCCGTACACCCGCGCGATCCGCCCCCTCGACCCGGGCGCCGCGCCGGACGTGGAGTTCCTGCCGGACCCGCCGGTGCCGGGCGCGCCCGCGCACCAGTGGTGGCCGCCCCGGGCCCTGCACGCGGAGTGGCTGGCCGAGCACCGCCCGGACGTGCTGCACGTGCACTTCGGCTTCGAGCACTTCAGCCCCGCCCAGCTGGCCGCCGCCCTGGACGCGCAGCACGCGCACGGGGGCGCCGTCGTCGTGACCGTGCACGACCTCGAGAACCCGCACCTGACGGACCAGGGCCCCCACCGGGACCGCCTGGCCGTGCTGCTGGGCCGCGCGGACGCCGTGCTCACGCTCACCCCCGGCGCCGCGGCGACCCTCGCCCGCGACTACGGCGTGCGCGCCCTCGTGGTCCCCCACCCGCACATCGTCCCGCTCGAGGACCTCGTGGCGCAGGGCGACGACGACGCCCCCGGCGCGGAGCCCGGCCTGCTGCCCCCCGACGCGTCCGACGACGGCGACGGCGCGGCCGCCCCCGCCCGCCTGCTGGTGCACGCCAAGGACCTGCGGGCCCAGGTGGCCCCGGTGGCGCTGCTGCCGGTGCTCGCCGCGGCCGTCGCGACGCTGGCCGACCGCGGCCTCGACGCGCGGGTGACCGTGGAGGTCCAGGACACCGTGCAGGACGAGGACGCCCTGGCCGCGCTGCGCGCGGGCTGCGCCCACCACGGCTTCGAGCTGTGGCAGCACGACCGGTTCGACGACCCCGCCCTGCACGCGCTGCTGCGCGACGTGGACGTGTCCGTGCTGCCGTACCGCATCGGCACCCACTCGGGCTGGGTCGAGATGTGCCGGGACCTGGGGGTGCCGGTCGCCGTCGCGGACATCGGGCACATCGCGGACCAGTCCGGCGCCTGGTTGACCCCCGACTCGCTCGCCGCGTTCGACCCGGAGGATCCCGACTCCCTCGCCGACGCGCTCGAGACGCTGGTGCGCGCCCGCGCGCGCACGGCCCCCGCCGATCCCGCCGCCCGGGCCCGGCAGCGCCGTCGCGTGGCGGCCGCCCACGTGGCGGTCTACCGCGAGGCCCTCGCCCGGGCGCGCGGGGCGCTGCCGGGCGTGTCCGTGCTGGTCATCACGGGGCACCGGGACGAGCACCTGGCCCGCGCGATCGCCGGGCTGGAGCGCTCTCACCGCCGCCCGGACCAGGTCGTTGTGGTGTTCATGGGCCAGCCGGACGGGCGCGTCCCGGCCACGGACCTGCCCGTCACCGTGGGGCACGTGGCCGCCGAGGCCGGCCTGCCGCTGGCGCAGGCCCGCAACCGCGCGGCCGAGCTCGCCACCGGCGAGATCCTCGTCTTCCTCGACGTGGACTGCATCCCGGCGGCCGAGACCGTCGGCGTGCTGGCCACCGAGGTCGCGGCCCACCCCGGGTCCGTGGTGATGGGCCGGCCCCGCTACCTGCGGCCGGGCTGGACCCGCGACGTCGGGGAGGCGGACCTGACCTCGCACCGCGCCGACGCCCTGCTGCGCCGCCTCTCCGTGCCCCACCGGGCGCGCGCGCACCTGACCGCCGGGCCCTCGGACGAGTGGCACCTCGTGTGGACGCTGATCCTGGCGCTGCGGCGCGCGGACCTGGCCCGCATCGGCGGTTTCGACGCGGGCTTCACCGGCTACGGCGCCGAGGACACGGACCTGGCCTTCCGCGCCCGCGCCGCCGGCCTGACGCTGCGGTTCAGCCCCGCCGAGGCGTTCCACCAGCACCACGGCGTGATGACCCCGCCGCTGCACCACCTCGAGGACATCCTGGTCAACGCCCGCCGCTTCCGGCAGGTGCACGGCCGATGGGCCATGGAGGGGTGGCTGCGCGCGTTCGCGGACGCGGGGCTGATCGCGTGGGACCCCGCCGGCGAGCGGCTCGAGCTGCTGCGTCACCCCACGGAGGCGGAGCTGACGGCCGCCCGCCGCGACGACGCCGCGTACTGAGGGGCGAGGCGCCGGGGGCGATCGGGGCTCAGCCCAGGGCGCCCTCGATCGCCGCCTCCCAGCGCCGCCGGTACTCGTCCGGCGCCACGAGCAGCAGGCCCGCGAGCCGGTCGGCGGCGGCCGGGTCCGCGAGGGCGCCGCACACCGCGCCGGCCCAGTCGGCGTCCGGGTCCTCCCACGCGCACCACGGCACGCCCGCGGCCCGGTGGATCTCGCGGACGAACACGCGCTGCTCGTCGAACGGCCGCGGCTCGGGGGCGAGCACCACGGGGCGGCCGGAGCGGGCGGCGTCCACCACGGCGTTGTGCCCGGCCGAGACCACCACGACGTCGGCGTCCGCGGCCCGGCGGGCCGGCGCCTGGACCCAGCCGTGCAGCGTCACGGTGGCGGGCATCGCCTCCGCCGCGAGCCCGCCCGGCGCCTCCGGCTCGCCCACCCCGGCGATCGGGCCGTACACCTCCCACGTCGCCTCCGGCACGGCGGACGCCGCCCGGGCCAGGTCCGCGGCCCGCACCCCGCCGCCGCCCGTCCCGGCGATCACGGCGACGCGCGGGGCGACGCCGGCGGACGACGTCGTCGTGGCGCGGGTGCCGAGCCGGCCGGTGACGTCCGCGACCCCGAGGTAGGTGACCCGGCCGACGTGGGCGGCGCGCCAGGCGGGGACCTCGAGCTCGGCGGCGTAGTGGGCGAAGAGGCCGTCGGCCTCGGCGTAGACGAGGGCGTGCGCGGGGTCGGTGCGCTCGCCGTGCATGCGGCGGTGCAGCACGGGCCAGCCCGCCAGGCGCAGGAACAGGGCGGCCTCCACGGACACGTCCACCACGCACACGTCCGGGTCCACCCGCCGCGCCGCCGCGTGGAGGGCGTCGAAGCGCGCCCGGATCTCGGGCCCCACAGGGGACCAGTGCAGGGGCGAGCGGGCCGGCTGCTCGTGGCCGGGCACGAGGTCCGAGGGCAGCGGGATGACGGGGACGTCCGCGGGCAGCAGTTCGGCCGCCCGCGGGTGGGCGGTCACGACCGTCACGTCGAACGCCCCGGTCGACGCCAGGCCGGCGGCGTGCCGCAGGTGCCCCGCCCCGTGCTGGTGGGCGTAGTAGAGGACCCGTCTGCGGGCCGGGCCCATCAGAGGGACTCCAAGTCTGCCGCCTCGGCGGACGGGCGCGGGGCCTCCTGGGGGTCGCACCCGTACGCGTCCTCGGCGGCGGCGAGATCGCGGGCGTCCTCGGCGGCCTGCTCGAGCAGGTCCACGTAGCCCTCCACCATGGTCTCCGCGCTGAACCGGCAGGCCCACGCACGCACGCGTCCCCGGTCCTTGCGGCGGGCGTGGCGGATGGAGACCGCGAGCTCCTGCGCCGTGTGGTGCACGGCCAGCGCGCCGGCCTGCGGGGCGACGATCTCCCCCATCGCGCCGCTGAGCAGCGCGGCCACCGGCACGCCGAGCGCCATGGCCTCGACCACGGCGAGCCCGAACGGCTCGGCCCACAGGGGCGTGGCCAGGAAGACCTCGCCCGTGGCGAGCATGTGCGGCAGCGCGTGATGGTCGAGGTGGCCGTGGTAGACGGTGTCCGGGCCGAGCCGCGGCACGACCTCCCGGGCGTGGTACTCCTCGTCCGAGATCGGCCCGGCGAAGTGCAGCTCCATGCCCGCGATCCGGGCGGCGTCGATCGCCACGTGCAGGCCCTTCTCCGCCGTGATCCGGCCCGACCACACGGCGCGGCCGCGCACGGGGACGGCGTCGGAGACCCACTGGTGCAGCTCGATCCCGTTGGACACCACGTCCACCCGCGGCAGCCGGTGCTGCCAGGCCAGCGCGTTCGACGCGGACACCGAGGCCCACCGATGGTGGTCGGGGGCCGTCCAGCCCGGGGCGTCGACGACGGCCAGCACCTCCGCCAGCGTGGCCGGCGTGTGCAGGACGGTGACCATGGGGCGGGCGCGCAGCAGCTCGAGCGGCGCCGGGGAGAGGGAGTTGTTCAGGACGGCGTCGGAGTCGTCGTCGAGGATCAGCGCGCAGGCCCGGCGGGCGGCCGCCTCGCGCACGCGGGTGCCCGCGCGGCCCGGGCCGGCGCCCTCCGCGGGCAGCACGGCGACGACGTCGCCCGGCAGCCGGGTGCCCTCCCGCGCGTAGACGGTGACGTCGTGGCCCCGGCGCACGAGGTGCTCCACGGTCATGGCCGTGTGCATCTCCAGCCCGCCCTCGTAGGGCGAACGGATGGGGTGGAGCATGTGGGTGAGCACGCTGATGCGCATCGGCGTCCCCTTCCCGGCCCGGGCCGGGCCGAACGGCCCCGTGCGGGGCGGCAGAAGCGCGACTGACCTGCGGTGACACGACCGCATCACGTCCGCGCTGACGTACCCCGGCACTGTAGACACCCGGGGGGTCCCCCCGAAAGCGCCGGGCCCCCTCCCGGGTGAGGGCGGGGCAGGCGCGCACGTCCCCGTCACGAGAAAGTCCCGGCCCGCGACCTCGAGGATCGCGGACCGGGACGGTCCGTGGAGCTAAGGGGAATTGAACCCCTGACCTTTTCATTGCGAACGAAACGCTCTACCAACTGAGCTATAGCCCCAGGTCATGCCCTCCCGCGGGAGCGCACCGGACCATCATACGCCCGACGCCCCCGATCCTCCAATCCGGCCGCGCCACGCGGCGACCACGCCGAGCACCACACCCGCCAGATCCGCGACGACATCCACCGGGTCCCCCGTCCGCAGCGGCACCCACGCGTGCTGCACGAGCTCGCTCACCGGCGCGTGCACCGCGAACGGCAGCGCCCACCACGCGCTCCGCCCTCGCCCCACGGCGAGGAACGCGGGCAGCGCGAACACGGCCACGTGGATCGCCTTGTCCAGCCCCGGCACGGCGAACCCGGCCTCCGGCACCTGCTCGCCCGGCAGGTACAGCACCACCAGCTGCACCACGACGGCGACGGCCAGCGCCGCCGCCAGGGCGCGGCACCGTCGTCGGGAAGCGGGGGCGGAGGGGGCGGCCGGGGAACCGGAGGGAACGGTCATCCGCCCATTCTGTCCGGCTTCCGTGCCGGGCGCTCCTGATCCCGACCTCACTGAAAAGGCTCTATGTTTTTGCCATTTCTGCGCCGACCATGTGATGCTCAACCCATCCAGGCGGGCTCGTCCCGCCGGGATGCCGGTGTTGACAGCGCCGCCCAGGGCCGAGGGACCGCGATGGCTTGAGCAGAGAGCTCGCCGATCATGGACTCGGGACCCGGCGGGATGCCCTCCACCTCCCCGGCCCCCTGGCCGCGACGTGATCGGTACGCCACCTTCCGCCCTGCGGAGCCGTGCCCCGGCCGGACCGCGCCGGGAGACCGGGACGTCCGTCGTCACTCGTGCGAAAGGCAGTTCGATGCCGCCCTCCCAGGATGCAGCGTCCCTGACCCAAGCTCGGCGTGATCGGGGTGATCCTGCTCGTCGTGCTGTTCTACGCCGGGACAATGATCATGCCCGTGGCCATCTCCAAGAAGAGGGAGAACGCCGACGCCTCCGTGACCGCCGGCTACAGTACGGCGTCTCCGGCCCCCTCCACTAGGGCCTCTGGGGCGCCCTGATGATCCTGTTCATCTACCCGTTCGGCCGCCACATCCGCGCGGTCGCTCCGCGCGCCCACACCCTCGCCGAGGTCATGTACGCCCGGCACGGCCGCTCGTCGCAGCTCATGCTGGCCGGCTCCAACGTGCTCGGCGCGACCGTCATCATCACCCCCGCCGTGTTCTTCGCCGCCGGCGGCCCGGACATGTTCCAGGCCGGCGTCGAGGCTGGCCACGTCACGGCCCAGCAGCAGAGCTTCTTCTCCTCTGAGGCGTTCATGAACCCGAGTGCGCCGTACATCGCCGCCGTGCTGGCCTACGCGATCGGCAACCAGACCATCGCCCAGCGCCTCTTCGCCGTGCGTGAGGACCTCATCAAGCCCACCTTCGTCACGGCCACCCTCGGCTACGGCGGCACCGTGATCGGCGTCGGCATGCTCGGCGTCATGGCGCTCTACCTGGGCGTCGAGCCGCTCGACGGCGACGTCAACAACCTCCTGCCGCAGATGGTCGCCGACCACCTGCCGCTGGCGCTCGTGGCCCTGGCGTTCCTGATGATCATCGGCTCGCTGTCCTCCACCGCCGACTCGGACCTGTCCGCCCTCTCCTCGATCGTGATGACGGACGTCTACGGCCAGTCGGTCGGCCGCCAGAACGCCGACCCGAAGACCATGCTGCTGATCGGCCGCATCACCATGATCGTGGCGACGGCGGCGGCCCTGTACTTCGCCACCGCCAAGTTCGACATCCTCGACCTGCTGGTCTTCGTGGGCGCCCTGTGGGGCTGCCTCGTGTTCCCCGTGATCGCGTCCTTCTACTGGGGCAGGATCACCAACGTCGCGTTCACGGCGTCCGTGCTCGCCGCGCTGGCCGTGTTCCTGCCTGTGCGCTTCGAGTGGATCCCGCTCGAGGGAGCCTGGGCGTTCGTGGTGGAGACCCTCGCGATCCTCGGCGTGGGCGTCGTGCTGGGCATCATGTGCTTCGACTTCTTCGGCCTGCGTCCGGCGGTCGTGGTCGGCGCGATCGCCTCGGTCGTGATGCTGTTCCTCGGCTACGGCTTCCTGCGGGACTACGCCACCCTCACGGGCTCGCTCGTGGCCTTCGCCGTGTCCTTCCTCGTCTGCTGGGGGTTGTCCGTCCGCTCCGGCCGGGACTTCGACTTCGACCGGATCGCGCACGTGACCGGCGACTTCGACCCCGCGACCGACGACCTGCCGCAGGTCGAACGCGCCTCGGCCCCCGCGTCCTGATCCCCCGTCCCCCGACTCGCAAGGAGCATCCGCATGACCGTCGGTCTGACCCTGTACGTCCTGATGTGGCCCGTCCTCGTGCTGGCCGTCCTCGTCTCGATCGCCCGCGGCTTCGTCGCCGACTGGGCCGCGGCCCGCCGCGAGGGCCGCTCGATCATCTGAGGCATCCGCCGGGGGCGGCCCGTGACCCTGGCGGTCCTCGCCCTCGACGCGGTCGTCCGCCTGACCCCCGCCGAGACCTCGGCAGCCATCCCGGGCATCGCCGGGCTCGGCCACATGCTCATGACCGCCGGTCTCGCGCTGCTGTTCGTCGCCCTGTACGGCGGCGTACGGGAGCGTCAGGACCGCCTCGAGACGGGCCGCGCCGGCGGCGCCGTCGTCGAAGGGGCCTGACCCGCTCGATCCCCTGCCCGACCGCGCCCGCGTCAGCCAGCGCGGTCGAGCAGGATCACGTCCAGGCGACGCGGCCCGTGCACGCCTTCGACGCGCTCGAGCTCGATGTCGCTCGTGGCCGAGGGCCCGGAGATCATGGTGATCGGCGCCGTCGCCTCCACGCGGGCCAGCGCCTCCGGGAAGAGCTCCACCACGGAGTCCAGCGGCACGATGCACACGTGGTGGTCCGGGACCAGGGTGATCGCCCGGCGGCCCTCGTCCGGGCGGCCGCTGAGGAAGATCGTCCCGGTCTCCGCGCAGGAGACCGTCGAGGACGTCACCACCGCGTCCACCTCGTTCAGCGCGTCCACGCTGAGGGGCTCGCGCTCGCCGTCGTGGGCGCCGCGGACCGCGGCCCGCTCCCCCGTGTGGCCCACCGCGGGCTCCGTGATGCGCTCCCGGCCGGCCCCGCGCGAGTCCGCGGGGAGCCAGTCGGGCTCCAGGCCGGCCGGCACCACGTACCGGGCGTCCGGGCCGAGCAGCTCGGCGATGGCCGCGGCCACCGTCTCCTCGGTCTCATCCCGCACGGAGGCCCGGTAGTCGATCAGCCGATCGCGCAGCATCTCCACCACCTCGGCCCGGTCCCGGGAGGAGGTCCGCCGGTAGGTGCGCTGCACCGGGTCCGCGACCGGGCCGTCCGCCGTCGCCTCGCGGATGCGCCGCAGGATCTCGGCCTTCGCCTCGCTCATCGTCCGTCCTCCTCGACGTGCTCGTCCTCCTGGCGGTCCAGCCCCGCGACGCCGTCCAGGGCGGTCCGGTGCTCGGTCTCATCCTTGTGGCGGGCCCACCAGTTGCGGAAGGACTCCCGCGGGGGCGCCGGCACGTCACGCTCGTCGGTCCACCCGCCGGCGATGCCCGGCAGCCAGCCGAGCACCCGGTCCGGCCCGGCCGCGACCCGGCCCAGCCCCAGGCCCCGCTCGGCCAGCGACATGCGCCGACCCGAGGACATCACCACGGAGGCGCCCTTCATCGCCACGTCCATCTGCGAGGGCGTGACGGACTCCACCGCCGTCTTGGCGCGGGCCAGGGGGCCGCCGGCGGCGTCCTCCTCCGTGCGCAGCGCCTTCCGGGCGGCGTGGGTGGCCTGCACGTCCTCGTCCCGGAGGTGGATGAGGATCGAGGGGATGTCGATGGCCACGGGGCACACGTCGTAGCAGGCGCCGCACAGCGTGGAGGCGTAGGGCAGGGTGCCGTTCTCCCCCGCGTCCACACCGGTGAGCTGCGGGGAGAGGATCGCGCCGATCGGGCCCGGGTAGACCGAGCCGTAGGCGTGGCCGCCGGTCTGCTCGTACACGGGGCACACGTTCATGCACGCCGAGCAGCGGATGCAGTGCAGCGCAGAACGGCCCTTCGGGTCGGACAGCACCGCGGAGCGGCCGTTGTCCAGCAGGACCAGGTGGAACTCCTGGGGACCGTCGCCCTCGGTGACGCCCGTCCACATGGAGGTGTACGGGTTCATCCGCTCGCCCGTGGACGAGCGCGGCAGCAGCTGCAGGAACACCTCGAGGTCCTCGAAGGTGGGCACGAGCTTCTCGATGCCCATCACGGTGATCAGCGTCTCCGGCAGGGTCAGGCACATGCGGCCGTTGCCCTCCGACTCGACGACGGCCAGCGTGCCCGTCTCGGCGACGCCGAAGTTCGCCCCGGAGATCGCCACCTTCGTGCTCAGGAACTTCTCGCGCAGGTGTCGGCGTGCGGCCTCGGCCAGGTCGGCCGGCTCGGAGGTGAGGCTCTCGTCCGTCTCCGGCATCTCCCGGAGGAAGATGTCCCGGATCTCCCGGCGGTTGCGGTGGATCGCCGGGACGAGGATGTGGCTGGGCCGGTCGTGGCCGAGCTGGACGATGAGCTCGGCCAGGTCCGTCTCGACGGCGGCCACACCGGCATGCTCGAGCGCGGCGTCCAGGCCGATCTCCTGGGTGGCCATGGACTTGACCTTGATCACCTCGTCCACGCCCTTGGCGGTGACGAGCTCCGTGATGATGCGGTTGGCCTCGGACGCGTCCCGGGCCCAGTGCACGACGCCGCCGCGCGCGGTGACCTCGGACTCGAGCCGCTCGAGGAGCGCGGGCAGGTCCGCCATGACGGACTGCTTCAGCGCGGAGCCGGCGGCGCGCAGCTCCTGCCAGTCCGGCAGCTCCTCGACGACGCCGGCACGCTTGGCACGGATGGTGTGGGTGGCCCGGCGGATGTTGGCGCGCATCTGGCCGTTCTTCAGCTGCTCGCGGGCAGACTCGGGGAACGGGGTGTTCAGCAGGATCTCGCCCTCGCCGTGGACGGGGCGGACGGTGGGCATTCCCAGGCGCACGCGGGTGGGTGCGGTGCTCATCGGCGGGCCTCCTGAACACGGGCGGAGGGTCCGCGGCGGGCGCCGGCGGACGCGGGGATGGACAGTTCGACGGGGCCGTCAACGTCGAGCGGGTTCTCCCGGGTGGCCGCGAGGATCTCGGCGAGGTGCACGGTGCGCAGCGGGCGGCCGTCCTGACCGCGCGCCTCTCGACGGTGCATGGCCCCGTCCAGGTGGAGCAGGCAGGAGGCGTCGCCGCCCGTGCAGAGGGAGGCGCCGGACGCGGTGACCTTCTCAATCTTCTCCTCCGCGATGGCGGCGGAGACATCCGGGTTCTTCAGGGCGAAGGTGCCGCCGAAGCCGCAGCACTCCTCGGCGTCCGGCAGGGGGCGCAGGTCGATGTCCGCCACGGTGCGCAGCAAGTCCTCCTGGCGCGAGCCCAGGCGCAGCAGGCGCATGCCGTGGCAGGAGGGGTGGTAGGTCACGGTGTGCGGGAACCAGGAGCCGAGCTGGGCTCCGGCGTCCGTCACGCCGAGGACGTCCGTGAGCAGCTGGGACAGCTCGAGGGTGCGGGAGGCGACGACCTCGGCGTCGCGGGCCAGACCCTCGTCCCCGCAGGAGCGGGCGACGTCCGGCTGCTGGTGGCCGAGCGAGGCCACGCAGGAGCCGGAGGGGGCGACGGCGAGGTCGTAGTCGGCCTCCATGAAGGTGCGGACATGGTTGCGCACCACGGGCAGGGCGTCCTCCACGTACCCGCTGTTGACGTGCATCTGCGAGCAGCAGCCCTGGCCAGGCGGGAAGACCACCTCATGCCCGAGTCTTTCGAGGATGCGGACGGTGGCGAGGGCCACCTTGGGGTACATCGCGTCCACGATGCACGTGGCGAACAGGGCGATTCTCATGCCGGTCTCCGTTCCGGACGGGGCGCCTGGGGCGCCGTGCGGTGCGGCAGCACACGGGTGCCGTAGTGGTCAGACCATATCATGCCAGCCGCTTGCGAGGTGACCGCCCTCACAGTATGCTCCTTGGTCTGACCACAGTGGTCCGACCATCACCGGCCCGACCGGATCCCGCCCAGTCCCCTCGCCCACCGGGAGACCCCCGTGCACACCTTCACCCCCACCCCCGATGCCGCCGGCAGCGTCGCGCTCTCCGCCGCGCTCGGCGTCCTGCCCCTGCTGACGTTCTTCGCCACCCTCCTCGGTCTGCGCCTCAAGGCCTGGCAGTCGGGGCTCGCCGCGCTCGTGGTGGCCCTGCTCGTGGCCGTGCTGGGCTTCCACATGCCGGCCCACCTGGCGGCGCTGGCCGCCGCCCAGGGAGCGACCTTCGGCCTGTTCCCGATCGTCTGGATCGTCGTGATGGCGCTGTGGTTCTACCAGGTCACCGTGCTCTCCGGGCGATTCGACGACATGCGCGCGATCTTCGACTCGCTCGGCGGCGGAGACATCCGCATCCAGGCCGTGCTCATCGCGTTCTGCTTCGGCGGCCTGCTCGAGGCCCTCGCCGGCTTCGGCGCCCCCGTGGCCATCACGGCCACCATGGTGCTCGGCCTGGGCGTGCCCCCGCTGCGGGCGGCCACCGCCGTGCTGCTGGCGAACACCGCGCCCGTGGCCTTCGGCGCCGTGGGCACCCCCATCACCACCGCCGGCACGCTCACCGGCATCCCCGCCACGCACATCGGCGCGATCGTCGGCCACCAGGCCCCGTTCGTGGCCGTGATCGTGCCGTTCCTGCTCGTGTTCATCATCGACGGGCTGCGCGGCGTGCGGCAGACGTGGCCGGCGCTGATCGTGATCGGCGCGAGCTTCGCCGTCGCCATCTGGCTGGCCTCGACCTACTTCTCCTACGAGCTCACCGACGTCGTGGCCTCCCTGGTCTCCCTCGCCGCCGCCGTCCTGCTGCTGCGCTTCTGGCGGCCGCGCGGCGCCGAGGAGGCCCGCCAGCGCCTCGACGCCCCCGCCCGCTCGGCGGCGCAGGACCTCACCCCCGGCCGGATCTTCATGGCCGTGCTGCCCTACATCGTGGTCGTGGCCGTGTTCGCCCTGGCCAAGCTGGCCCCCCCGATCACCGCGGCCCTGAACTCCGTCACCGCGAAGATCCCGTGGCCCGGGCTCGACGGGCACCTCGTCGACGCCTCCGGCGCGCCCCTGGCGAGCACCGTGTACAAGTTCGAGTGGCTGGCCTCCCCCGGCACGCTGCTGCTGATCGCCGGCCTGATCATGGCCGTGGTCTACTCCCGGTTCGACCACGACGGCCGGTTCCCGCTCTCGGTGGGGAACGCGATCGCCGAGATCGGCCGCTGCTTCGCCCGCATGCGCTGGTCCGCCCTGACGATCGTGATCGTGCTCTCGCTGGCCTACGTCATGAACTTCTCGGGCCAGACGGTCGCCATGGGCACGTGGGTGGCCGGCCTGGGCACGGCCTTCGTGTTCCTGTCCCCCGTGCTCGGCTGGCTCGGCACCGCCGTGACCGGCTCGGACACCTCCGCTAACGCGCTGTTCTCCACCCTGCAGCAGACCGCCGCCACGAACATCGGCGCCGATCCGGCCCTGCTGGTGGCCGCCAACACCTCCGGCGGCGTCGTGGGCAAGATGATCTCCCCGCAGTCCCTGGCGATCGCCGCGACGGCGGTCGGCATGGAGGGCCGGGAGTCCGAGATCCTGCGCCGCGTGGTGGTGTGGTCGCTCTTGCTCCTGCTGGCGGTGTGCACGCTCGTGTACCTGCAGTCCAACGTGCTGGCATGGATGCTGCCGGCGGCGGGCTGACCACCTGCACCACCCGAGCGGGGCGGTGTCCGTCGGTAGGATGGACGGTCGCCGCCCCGCCCCCTCGGAAGGTCTGTCCATGACCGCTGGCCCCGCCTACACCGTCGTGCTCGACTGGCTCGAGGCCGAGCTGCGCTCCGGCGCCGTGGTCGTGGGGGACAAGCTGCCCGGCGAACGCACCCTGGCCGAGCGCTTCGGCATCTCCCGGGCGTCGGTGCGGGAGGCCACCCGGATGCTCGAGGCCATGGGCCTGATCCGTGCCAGCGCCGGCTCCGGGCCGAACTCGGGGGCCGTCGTCGTCTCCGAGCCGTCCGCGGCGCTGGGCTGGGCGCTGCGCCTGCACATCGCCACCCGGGCCCTGCCGATGGCCGACGTCGTCGCCGCGCGCGTGCTCCTCGAGACCGATGCGGCGCAGGCGGCCGCCGCCACCTCCGGCGACCCCGAGAGCGTCGCCGTCCTGGCCGAGGTGGAAACCCTGCTGGACCGGATGGACGACCCCGCGCTGCCGGAAGAGGACTTCCACCTGCTCGACACCGAGTTCCACGTGCGGCTGGCCACCCTGGGCGGGAACGTCGTGACGGCGATGATGCTGGACTCCCTGCGCCAGGCGACCATCGGCTACGTGACCGAGACCGTGGCCGGGCTGTCCGACTGGCCCGCCGTCCGCGCCGGCCTGCAGGCCGACCATCGGCGGATCCTCGCCGCCTCCGCCGCCGGGGACGGCCGGGCGGCCGCGCAGGAGCTGCGGGAGCACGTCCTCGGCTTCGCCGCCCTCGCTCAGACCGGCAGGGTGCCCGCCGGCGGCTGAGCCGGCGAAGGGTCCGACGAGCACGCGGGGGTCCCGCCGGACGGACGGCTCCGGCGGTTCAGGCGGTGACGCCGTGCACCAGGGCGCCCACGCCCACGGCGGTCAGCGAGCCCAACGCACAGCAGAACTCCACGAGCATGCCCATGCCCATGGCCGTGAGCGCGCCGATCGAGCTGCTCAGGGCGGCCCGGGCGTCCCGGGTGCGGGCCCACTGGGAGGCGAACAGGCCGACGGCGAAGCCGAGGAACAGACCCACCACCGGGATCACGAAGAACCCGACGGCGGCGCCGGCCACCCCCCACAGGATCGGGCCGCGGGTGACGCGTTCACGTCGCAGCCGTCGGCCGGTCAGCACCGCGGACGCGCTCAGCCCCGCCACGGCGAGACCGGCCGCGATGACGCCGAACGTCCAGGACGCGGGGGAACCCAGCAGCGCGGCCCACCCGAGAGCCGTCACGAGGTTGAGCAGCGAGCCGGGCAGGACGGGGTACACGGTGCCCACCAGCCCCACCAGGAGCAGGAGCACGGCCACGAGGGAGATCAGCGCGGGAGTCACCGCACCAGTATGACGGGACGGGCACCGCGGTGACGGCGGCACCGGCGATCGCGCAGCGGCCCCCGCGCCCTCGCCGGAACAGGCCGGATCGGCTAGATTCGCCGCATGTTGGTCGCTGTGCCCACCGAAGTGAAGAACAACGAGTTCCGTGTCGCCCTGACGCAGGGCGGGGTCCAGGAGCTGGTGCGCGCGGGCCACCAGGTCCTCGTGCAGTCGGGGGCCGGCGTCGGCTCCGGCGCCTCGGACCAGGACTACCGCGACGCCGGCGCCGAACTGGTCGACGACGTCGACGAACTCTGGCGGCGCGCGGAGCTGGTCCTCAAGGTCAAGGAGCCCCAGCCGGAGGAGTACGACCGCCTGCGCCGCGGCCAGGTCCTCTTCACCTACCTGCACCTGGCCGCCTCCCCCGCGTGCACGCGGGCGATCCTGGACGCCGGCACGACCGCGATCGCCTACGAGACGGTCACCCGCGGTCGCTCCCTGCCGCTGCTGGCCCCCATGAGCCAGGTGGCCGGCCGCCTGGCCCCCGCCGCGGGCGCCTACCACCTCCTCCAGCCGCAGGGCGGCTCGGGCGTGCTGATGGGCGGCGTGCCCGGCACCCGCCGCGCCCGGGTGGCCGTGATCGGCGGAGGTGTGGCCGGCGAGGCGGCGGCCGTGATCGCCGCGGGCATGGGCGCGGACGTGACCGTCCTGGACATCTCCCTCGAGCGGCTCGCGCAGCTGGACGCCGTCCACCAGGGCCGGATCCGCACGCTGGCCTCGTCCCACCTGAACATCGGCGAGACCGTGGCGGACGCGGACCTCGTGATCGGCTCCGTGCTGATCCCCGGCGCCGCGGCCCCGAAGCTGGTGACCGCCGAGATGGTGGAGTCCATGCGGCCCGGCTCGGTGCTGGTGGACATCGCGATCGACCAGGGCGGCTGCTTCGAGAACTCGCGGGCCACCACCCACCAGGATCCGACGTACCTCGTGGGGGACAAGATCTACTACTGCGTCTCCAACATGCCCGGCGCCGTGCCGCAGACCTCCACCTCGGCCCTGACCAACGCGACGCTGCCCTACATCAAGCGCATCGCCGACCTCGGATGGCGCGCCGCGCTGGCCGCGGACGAGGGCTTCGCCGGGGGCCTCAACGCGCACGACGGCGTCCTCACCCTGCCCTCCGTCGCCACGGCCGTGGCCGACGAGCTCGGACTGGACCCCCAGAAGGACGTCCGCGTCACCTCCGAGGTCCTCGCGGAGGCCTGAGCCCCGCGCCCGTCGCGCGCCGGGCCGACCGGCCGCTCAGAGACCCGCGAGGAACGCCCGGTGGAAGGACCAGTCGCCGGTCACCTCGGGGTGGAAGGCCGTGGCGAGCAGGTGGCCCTGCCGCACGGCCACGGGCAGCCGCGCGTCGCCGTCGAGCCCCGGGTCCGCCGCGGGCACGGACAGGCGCGACGTCGGCACGCTCGCCAGGACCTCGACGCCCTCCCCCGCCTGGAGGACGGCGGGGGCGCGGATGAACACGGCGTGCACCGGCTCCGCCGCGACCGCGGGGACGTCCAGGTCCTCCTCGAACGAGTCCACCTGCGCGCCGAAGGCGTTGCGCCGCACGGCCACGTCCAGCACGCCGAGCCCGCCCTGGTCCGGCGCCGGGTTGCGGATCTCGCGGGCCAGCATGATCAGCCCCGCGCACGTGCCGTAGGCGGGCAGCCCGTCGCGGAGGGCGGCGATGAGCGGGTCCTTGAGCCCCATGATCCGGGCGAGGCGGTCCATCACGGAGGACTCGCCGCCGGGCAGCACGATGCCGTCCAGACCCTCGAGGTCCGCGGGGCGGCGCACCGGGCGCGTGCGCGCGCCGAGGGCCTCGAGCACGTGCACGTGCTCCCGCACGTCGCCCTGGAGGGCGAACACGCCGACGGTCTTCTGTGGACTCACCAGCCGCGCTCGGCCAGGCGGTGCGGGGCGGGCAGGTCGCCCACGTTGATGCCCACCATGGCCTCGCCCAGGCCGCGGGAGGCCTCGGCGACCGCCATCGGGTCGTCGAACTGGGCGGTGGCCTTGACGATGGCGCGGGCGCGCTCGGCCGGGTTGCCGGACTTGAAGATGCCGGAGCCCACGAACACGCCGTCGGCGCCCATCTGCATCATCAGGGCCGCGTCGGCCGGGGTGGCCACACCGCCGGCGGTGAACATCACGACGGGCAGGGCGCCGGTCTCGGCGACCTCGCGCACCAGCTCGTACGGCGCCTGCAGCTCCTTCGCGGCCACGTACAGCTCATCCTGGGCCAGGCCCTGGAGCTGGGCGATCTCCTTGCGGATGGTGCGGATGTGCTTCACGGCCTCGGAGACGTCGCCGGTGCCGGCCTCGCCCTTGGACCGGATCATGGCCGCGCCCTCGGTGATGCGGCGCAGGGCCTCGCCGAGGTTGGTGGCGCCGCACACGAAGGGCACGTCGAAGTCCCACTTGTCGATGTGGTTCACGTAGTCCGCCGGGGAGAGCACCTCGGACTCGTCGATGAAGTCCACCTTGAGCGCCTGCAGCACCTGGGCCTCCACGAAGTGGCCGATGCGCGCCTTGGCCATCACGGGGATGGACACTGCCTCGACGATGCCGTCGATCAGGTCGGGGTCGGACATGCGGGCCACGCCGCCCTGGGCGCGGATGTCGGCCGGGACCCGCTCGAGCGCCATGACGGCCACGGCGCCGGCGTCCTCGGCGATGCGCGCCTGCTCCGCGTTGACGACGTCCATGATCACGCCACCCTTCATCATGTCCGCCAGGCCGCGCTTGACGCGGGTCGTGCCGGTGCCGCGGGCGCCGTCGTCGGCGGCGGAGGCGGTGGAGGCGGAGAAGCTGCGGGCGCGCTCGTCGCTCATGGTGGTCCTTCCGAAGGGGTGGCGGCCCCGGCCGCGGGGCGGCTGGCCGGGGCGAAGACGCGGTCAACTCTAGTCCCCCGGCGGCGAAGCCCGGCCCGCGTCACGGACGACGACGTCACCCGGCCCCGTGCCGGCGCAGCGTGCGGCGTCGGCGCCACACGACGAACGCGGCCACGGCCGCGAGGATCAGCACGAGGGCGAGGACGCCCCGGCCCTCTCCGAGCGCCGCGCCGATGACGGCCCAGACCACGGCCATCCCGACGGTCCCGTACACCACGCCCCACAGGAACGTGCCGAGCGCGGCCGCCGGCAGGAACCGGCGCCAGGGCATGCGGGCGACGCCGGCCGAGCCGATCACCGCCGTCTGGATGCCCACCGTGAGGTAGCAGAACGGGATGGCCCACACCCCGTGGCGCTGGATGAAGCGCTGGGCGCGGACATAGACGGGCCCCTCCATCACGCGGGCGAACCAGCGGGTCCGCTCGACGCCGGAGGCCAGCCCCCGCCCGAGCGAGAACACGATCAGGGTGCGCAGGATCGCCAGCATCCAGAAGAACCCGATGGACCACAGCAGCGGCAGCCCGTCGATCCACGCCATCATGGGCGGAGCCACCCGTCGGTGCGGGGACTCATGCGCGCGCCCCGGCCGTGCTCACGCGTTCCAGAGCCCGTACGAGTCCGCGAGGTCCGCGATCTTCTGGGCGCGCAGCACGCGGGGCAGGTACGAACCGTCGCCGACGGCGGTGCCCTGCGCGTGCTTCTCGAGCAGGTCGCGGGCCCACGCGAGCTCGTCCTCGGACGGGGACATCGCCCGGTTGACCCAGTCCACCTGATCCCGGTTCAGGACGAGGCGGCCGGTCATGCCCATCGAGGCGGTGACGGCGCTGGAGTCGACGACCGCGTCCTCACCGTCCGTGTTGCCGGGCGGTCCGTCGATCGCCCCGGGCAGACCGCCCACGCGGGAGGCGATCACCATGCGGGAGCGGGCGTAGGCCATGGCCAGCGGGTCCTCACCGACGCCGACGTCCTTGCGGAAGTCGTTCACGCCGAAGGCGAGGCGGAACGTGCCCGGCGCCTTGGCCACGGCCGTGGCGTTCTCGATGCCCAGGGCGGACTCCAGCAGGGCGATCACCGGGGTGCCGGCGCGCAGACGCATCGCGGTGAACGTGACCTGCTCCGGCTCCTCGGTCTCGGCCAGCACGACGCCGCGCACGCCGTCGAGGCCCGCGAGCGCCTCGAGGTCCCGCTGCCAGTGGTCCGTGGAGGTCGCGGAGATGCGCACCCACGCCGTCATGCCGCCGGAGAGGGCGTCCACGACGTGCTGGCGGGCCGCGTCCTTCTGCTCCTCCGGCACGGCGGCCTCGAGGTCGAAGATGACGGAGTCGGCCTCGGAGGCCAGGGCGGGGGCGAACGCGTCGGGGGTGGCCGCGTTGACCAGCAGCCAGGAGCGGCTGAGCTTGGCGGGCAGGGCGGCGGCGCGACGGTTCCTCACGGGCATGGCCTCCAGCCTAGCTGTTGTGGGTCATGAGGTTCTTGACATGGGTACCGGGCTGAGATGAGACGAGTGGGCCTCTCCCGCAGGATGGAAGTTCCTACACCACCGACCTGCCCGAGAAGACCCACTCATGACTCACGCTAACGCACCCCTGACCCCGACCGGCCGTCTCAGGATGGTCCACCGCCACCTGCACGACGGGATCCCGCAGGCACACGTGGCCGCCGAGTTCCGGGTGAGCCGGCCCACGGTGGCCACTTGGGTCGCCCGCTACCGCGCCCAGGGAGAAGCCGGCCTTCAGGACCTGCCCAGCCGGCCGCACCGTTCACCTGCCCAGCTCGATCCGGTCCTGGTCGCCCAGATCCACGCCCTGCGGCGGGAGCGCAAGTGGTCCGCACGGCGCATCCATCACCACCTCGTCTCCGAGGGCCACCAGCTGTGCTTGCGCACCGTGGGACGGTGGCTGCACCGACTCGGGATCTCCCGCCTACGGGACCTGACCCCGGCCGGAGAAGACCTGCGCCAACGACCCCAGAAGATCACCGCGAGAGGGCCGGGGCACATGGTGCACCTGGATGTGAAGAAGATCGGGAAGATCCCAGACGGGGGCGGCTGGCGCACCCACGGACGTGAAAGTGAAGCAGGCCGTGCTTCCAAGCGCGGGCCTGGCCGGCGGGTCGGCTACACCTACCTGCACTCGGCGATCGACGGGTACACCCGCCTGGCCTACACCGARGCGTTGGAGGACGAGCGGGCGGCCACGACCGTGAGCTTCTACTGCCGGGCGCGGGCGTTCTTCGCCGCCCACGGCATCACCGTGGACCGGGTGATCACGGACAACGGGAACAACTATCGGGCTGCGGACTTCACCGCSAAGGTGGTCTCGCTCGGGGGCCGGCACCACCGGATCCGCCCCTACACCCCGCGCCATAACGGGAAGGTCGAACGGTACAACCGGCTGATGGTCGATGAGGTCCTCTACGCCCGCCCGTATACCTCAGAGACAGCTCGGCGTGAGGCGCTGGCCGTGTGGGTGAACCACTACAACTACCATCGGCCTCATACCTCCTGCGGGAACGCCCCGCCGGCCTCGTTGGCCCCGGCCCGAGTCAACAACGTCATGACCTCCTACACCTAGCGACCCGACCAGTCCAGCCCGGACCGCAGTCGGTCATTGTGACGGACGGGACGGCGGGGTCTTCGCCACGCGCTGCACCTGGATGCATCCTTCTTCCACGAGAGTCAGATTCCAGGGGAACCGTCTTGCAGGCCGAGACGCCCACATCACTGTCGGAGTTCTGAAAAGCCCCCCGCTGCATCAACAATCCATGTCGCTTTTTACGCAGAATAAATTACCCTCTCTTCAATTTCTGCGATTTTCCCAAGTGAGGATGATGGGATGAACCAAGGTCTGGTCAAGTGGTTGACGACCGATCGCGCGGCTTCCTCGAAAAGCGTCCGAATCAACAACGGATGGAAACGCTCGGATGGAGATCCACACCACCGCGGGTCGTCGGCATACCCCAGTGGTCGATGGGCCTGACCAAGCGGGCAAACTATTCAGGCGATGTGAGTCAATAACATTTGATAAACGCCGAGTAGATTTGGCGGACATTTCTCATGCAACTTTAAGTCTATGCGCCCGAGGATTAATTAAAAGCCAGGTAAGGTATCTTCTGGCTGACATCGAACCTGTGCGCCATCTCGGCCGTTGAGATACCCATCTCAGCAATCGCCTTCGATTGCCTCGCACGGGTACACCCGATGGGACATCGTGGCGGGCAGAGGCGGGATGCCGGCTGCGAGGCCACACCCCCATCTTGCCCTGAGACCGATTACCGGTGGTAGCGTACCGCCATTATTCATTCGACCCCTTATGGAGCCCCTGAATACATGAGCGACGGCCCAGCCGCCTGCCCTGGTGACAGTCCGAGCGTCACCCCCACCCCACCCCGCAGCTGGCGGGGTCGCCTGCACCTCGTGGGGAGGTGACTCAGGCATGGATCCAGTCCTGACACTGATCCTCGGATCCCTCATCATCCTGGCGATCATCGCCGCCAACGGCTTCTTCGTGGCCCAGGAATTCGCGTACATGTCTGTAGACCGCGTCCGCCTGCAGACCGCCGCCAAGGCCGGCGACCGCGCCGCCGCCCGCGCACTGCAGGTCACTCGCCGCACCTCCTTCATGCTCTCCGGCGCGCAGCTGGGGATCACGGTCACAGGCCTCATGGTGGGCTACGTGGCAGAGCCGATGGTGGGTGCGGCCCTGACCGAGTTGCTCGGCGGCACCGCACTGCCTTCTGAAGTGGTCATCGCCATCTCCACGCTGGGCGTACTGGTGGTGGCCACCCTGGTGCAGATGATCATCGGCGAGCTGTACCCCAAGAATTTGGCCATCGCCAACCCCGAGCCCCTGGCCCGCGCTCTGGCCCGGCCCACACAGATCTACCTCGGCCTGTTCGGCTGGCTCATCTGGGTCTTCGACAAGGCGGCCGAGGTGCTGCTCAAGCTCCTGCGCATCGAGCCAGTGCACGACGTCGACAGCACCGCCTCCGCCGAGGACCTGGACCGCATTGCCCTGGACTCCAGAGCTTCCGGATCCTTGCCCGCGGAGGTCTCCGTCCTGATCGACCGGGTGCTGGACTTCCCAGACCAGGACGTGCAGCACGCGATGGTGCCCCGCTCGCGTGTGGACGAGGTTCAGCCCCAGACCTCCCTGGCTCAGGTGCGCGACCTGATGGCCACCGGCCACACCCGCTACCCGGTGATCTCGAACGAACACGAACCGCTCGGGGTAGTCCACCTCACCGACCTGCTCGGTGAGACCCGGATGGCCCCGGACACCCCCGTGTCCGCCCTGATGCGCCCTGCACTGGTGCTGCCCACGATGATGTCCCTGCCCGACGCAGCCCGGGAGCTCGACGGCTCAGGGCAGCAGATGGCGTGCATCGTGGACGAGTTCGGCGGCTTCGTCGGCGTGCTCACAGTGGAAGACCTCGCGGAGGAGCTCGTGGGCGAGCTCACGGACGAGCACGACCTGCACCCCCAGGAGGAGATCACCGCCACAGGCCTGCACTCCTGGGTCCTGAGCGCAGAGGCCCACCTGGACGAGCTCGAGCGCCTCGTCGGGCACCCCCTGCCCGTGACCGAGGCCGAGTCCGCCGCCGGTCTGACCATCGACGCTCTGGGCCGTCTGCCCCGGGAAGGCGAGGTCATCACGATCGACCTGCCCGAGGACCCACGAGACTTCGGGGCTGAGGAGGTCTACGACCGCCACCTGCAGGTCGAGGTCCTCTCCATCCAACGCAGGGTCCCGGCTCGACTGCGGATCCACCTCATCGAGGTGCCCCGCTCTGACACCGCCGGCAGCCATGCCGCCCACGAGGCCCAGCCCGACGCCACCACGGACGAGGAGCGATGATGCACGGTCCACTGATCGTCATGCTCGTGACCACAGCGCTGATCGTGCTCAGCGCGATCTTCGTCATCATGGAGTTCTCCCTGCTGGGCGCCCGCCGGCACCGGCTAGAGGCCGAGGCAGGACGCAGCCGCGCCGCGCGGGCCGCTCTCAAGGGAGTCGACGAGCTGACCCTCATGCTCGCCGCAGCCCAGTTGGGCATCACCTTGTGCACCTTCGCCCTGGGGGCGATCACCAAGCCGGCCGTCGACGCATGGCTCGGCCCCGTCCTGGAGGACTGGGGCATCCCCGCAGCGGCAGCCGGAACCGCCTCCTTCGTCCTGTCCTTGCTGGCCGTGACCTTCCTTCACCTGGTCATCGGGGAGATGGCCCCCAAGTCCTGGGCCATTGCCCACCCCGAGACCGCAGCCAAAGCCGTGGCCGTGCCCGCACGCGCCTTCGTCTGGACCGTTCGCCCCCTGCTGCTGCTGGCCAACCGGCTGGCCAACCGCCTGGTGACCCTCAGCGGCGTCACCCCCGTGGACCAAGCCGCCGTGGGCGGCTACGACGCAGCGGCCATTCGTCAGCTGGTTGAGCACTCCGCCGCCGCCGGCACCCTGGACCGGCAGAACCATGAAGCCTTGGCCGGTGCCCTGGACCTTCAGACCCTCACTCTCGGGGACCTCCTCCCCCAGGGTCAGCACCCGGTCAAGGTCGCCCCCGACGCCGACGTCGAGGCGGTCCAGAATGCCGCTGCGTGCTCAGGGCACTTGCGTATCCTGGTCCAGCCGGACCATACCCCTGAGAGCGTTCCGGGCGTCGTCCACGTGCGGGACACCCTCACGATGGAGCCTTCTGCGCCAATCCAGCCGCTTATCCAGCAGGCTCTGACGCTGCCCTCCACCACACCGTTGCACGAAGCACTTGCCTCCATGCGCCGCAACAGCCGCCAGCTGGCCGCAGTAACCCAGGACAACCGGTTCACTGGGGTCGTCACCCTCACCGACGTCTTGCGCGGAGTGTTGCCCCGCGCGGCTTGAGTCCACACCTCGGCAACACCACCGCGGGGGCCGCTGAAACGGCCCCCGCGGTGGTGTGGACAAAGAATCAGAATCGGCACAGTGGCCTCGCCCCCCATTCCGGCCTCAATGGGCTCAGTCATGCTCCGACTCACGGGCGTGTAACGGCTAAATCGGTCGTTTGTGGCGGCTGCTCGGTGTGCCGCCCGGTGTCATGTGTGGCTTGCGCCGCTATATGGCGGGGTTCTGTCGGAGCTCAGTGGCGGCCTCCAAGCACGCGGGCAAGAGGGCGCTGCGAGTGAGGCTCACGTTCCGCAAGCCGATCCTTCACCGGGACAGCGGCCGACGGCAGGCCGGAGGAATAGGCGTCGCGATAGGGTGCACCCCGCGCAACAGAACCGTTGCGAAAGGTCTAACACCCCAACGCAACAGAGTGGGCCGCCATGCGCTGCCACGGGCCCGTGAACTTCGGTGTCACAGGTAGCGGCAGACATCCTCGGGGGAGCACGTGGCCGGGTCGCCGGCGGCGGCGTCCTCGCGCAGGTCGGCGATCGTGGTGCGTAGCTGCGCGAGCTCGGCGAGTTGCCGGTCGATCACATCAAGGCGGGTGTCGAGCAGGTCGGTGACGTGCCGGCAGGGGGCCTGCCCCCGGTCGCGGATGTCCAGCACCTGACCGATCTGGGCCAGGGTCAGCCCGGCCGCTTGCCCCCGGCGGATGAAGTCCAGCCGGTCGAGCACCTCGGCGCCGTAGTCCCGGTAGCCCGCCGGGGTGCGGTCCGCGGCGGGTAGCAGCCCGACCTCCTCGTAGTACCGCAGGGTCTTGCTCGTCGTGCCCGACGCCCGAGCCACCTCACCGATCCGCATGCCACTCATTCTCCCCCTTGACCTTCCAGTGCACTGGAAGGTCGATCCTGAGGGCGATGAAGGAGGAGTTCATGACGGCAACGGCTAACAGCAGGTCGTATGACCTGGCAATGATCGGGTTCGGTGGGGCGGCGTTCGCGGCCGCGATCCGCGCCACCAACCTCGGCAGACGGGTGGTGATGATCGAGCGTGGCACCGTCGGCGGTACCTGCGTGAACACCGGGTGCGTGCCCTCCAAGGCCTTGCTCGCGACCGCCGAGGCCCGCCACGTCACACTCGACGCCTCCCGGTTCCCCGGCCTGCCGCTCCCCGAAGTCCGGCCGGTCGACATGCCCGCCTTGATCGCCGGCAAGGATCGGCTCGTCGGGTCACTGCGTGGCGAGAAGTACCTGGACCTGGCCACCGAGTACGGATGGGATCTCCACCCCGGGGACGCCACGTTCGTCGGCACACCCAGCGAGCCGGCACTGCGCGTCACCGGCCCTGACGGCACGGTGGAGACGGTCCGGGCCGCGCACTACCTCATCGCCACCGGCTCCAGGCCCTGGGCGCCGCCGGTCCCCGGCCTGCAGGAGGCCGGTTACCTGACCTCGACCACCGCGATGGAACTGGACCACGTCCCGGAGTCGCTGCTGGTCATCGGCGGCGGCTACGTCGCGATGGAGCAGGCCCAGCTCTTCGCTCGGCTCGGCGTCCGGGTCACCATGCTGGTCCGCTCACGGCTGGCGTCCCAGGAAGAACCCGAGGCGTCCACCGCCCTGGATGAGATCTTCACGGACGAAGGCATCCAGATCATCCGCGGCGCGGTGCCCAGCGCGGTCCGCCGCGACCCGGCCACCGGCGAGGTCACGGTCACTGCCACCACCACTGACGGCTCACAGGAACTCCGGGCGGCCGAGGTACTCGTCGCCACCGGGCGCCGCCCGGTCACCGCCACGCTCGGTCTCGACACCGTCGACGTGCGCACCGGCGACCACGGCGAGGTGGTTGTCGACAGCCATCTGCGCAGCACCAACCCGCGCGTCTGGGCTGCCGGTGACGTCACCGCCCACCGTCAGTTCGTGTACGTCGCCGCGGCCCACGGCGCCCTCGTCGCCGACAACGCCCTCACCGGCGCCGGCCTCGAGGTCGACTACCGCCACCTGCCCCGGGTCGTGTTCACCAGCCCCGCCCTGGCCGCCGTCGGGATGACCGAACGGCAGGCCTCCGCTGCCGGGATCCGCTACGACAGCCGTGTCCTGTCACTCGCGCACGTCCCACGCGCGATCGTCAACCGCGACACCCGCGGGTTCATCAAGATGGTCACCGACGCCGACACCGGCCGCATCATCGGCATTACCGCCCTGGCCCAGGACGCCGGCGACCTCGCCGCCGCCGGGGTCTACATGCTCGAGGCCGGCATGACCACCAGCCAGGTCGCCAACCTCTGGAGCCCCTACCTGACCATGGCCGAAGGCCTCAAGCTCACCGCGCAGGCCTTCACCACCGACATCGCCAAGCTCTCCTGCTGCGCGGCGTGAACCTGCCCCGCACACAGGGACACCGATAGGGGACCGCCTCGCCCCGGGGCGCGAGACAAGAAAATGGGCGCCGATCAGCCCTACTTACTGGCACCCCTGCGTATCGGACCTGCAACCACCGGGGAGTTCAGTCGATGCAAGAACTCCCGTCCCAGGCCTATATCTGGACGTCTTCACGACCTCTACGTGCTCGACCCGACGAGGACAGCACTGGACGACGCGATGACCGCCTTGCGGCGCCGCCATGAGGCCGCGGTCCGTTTGGGCCGCGTCACCGCACCACCATGACCACGATCGTCACCACGTAAGCCGCGGCGACCAGACCGATCCCCAGCAGGGTGAGCACCACCCCGCGCCGGGCCGGCCGCTGGCCCTCGTCCGGCCCGGGGCCCTTGCCGTGCTTCGCGGCCATCGCGCGCTCCTAAGACGTTGCTCAAGCATGTGCGGCTCTCGCGAGCGGGCTTCCGTGCCGAGTGCTACCAGCTCAGGTCGTGACAGCCGTCGCTGCCGGCGCCCTCCACCTGCAAGGTGGCATGGGCGATACCGTAACGGTCGCGCAGCACCCGGCGCGCGCCGGCAAGCACGGCGCCGTGGTCCGCGCCCTGGTCAGCGACCAGGTGGGCCGTGGCCACGTTCATCCCCGACGTCAGGGTCCACAGGTGCAGGTCGTGGACCTCCTCCACCCCCTCGACCGCGTCCAGGTCACCGGCGACGTCCTCCGGGTCCACCCCTTCCGGGGCGTGCTGGCCCAGCACCGCGATCACCTGCCTGCCCAGAACCACCGCCCGGATGATGACGAAGACCGCGATGAGCGCCGCGACCACGACGTCCCAGATCGGCTGGCCGGTGAGAATGATCAGCACGCCGGCGACCATGACACCCACCGACCCGGCGGCGTCGGCGATCACCTCGTAGTAGGCGCCCTTGACGTTCAGGCTGTCCTTGGCCCCGCTGCGCAGCAGCAGCATGGAGATGATGTTGATCACCAGGCCGGCGAAGCCGACCGCGAGCATGGCGCCGGAGGCCACCTCCGGCGCGTCGCCCAGCCGGCTGATGGCCTCGACCACCACGTACACCCCGACCGCGAGCATCGCCAGCACCGCCAACGCCGAGGCGAACACCTCGGCCCGGTAGGAGCCATAGGTGCGTCGCCCCGTGGAGTCCGGCCGGCTCGCGATGCGCGTCGCCAGCAGCGCCGCACCCAGCACCACCACATCGGCAGCCATGTGCCCGGCATCCGACAGCAGCGCCAACGACCCCGACACCAGCCCCGCGACCAGCTCGATCAGGAAGAAGCCCGCCGTCAGGGCGAACGCCCCCGCCAGCCGCCGACGGTAGCGGCCACCGGCACGCCCGGTCGCCGGGGCATGGCTGTGTCCCGCCCCCATCAGCCCTGCCCCTCGTGGCGGGCGTGCTCACGGGAGACGTCCAGCAGCATCCGCACATGCCCGTCAGCGAGGCGGTAGTACACCATCCGCCCCTCCCGGCGGTTCTCGACCACCCCAGCGGTACGCAGCACCCGCAGCACCTGGGACACCGACGCCTCCGCGACATCGACCGACGCCGCCAGGTCACACACGCACAGCTCGCCGGCCTCCAGCAACGCATACAGCGCCCGGGCACGGCGCGGGTCCCCCAGGAGCTTGAACAGCCCGGCCAACCTGCCGGCCTCGCGCTCGTCGGGGATCCTCTCCCGGGTCAGCGCCACCTTCTCCGGATGGACGGCGGTGACCTGACACGAATCCAACGGCGTCACACTCATGCCACGACCATACACCTATGCAGATATCAGCAGCGGGAGCCACACACGAGAGGTCAGCAGGTTCTGTATGGTCAGCGCATGCTGACTATTGCTTCGCGGCTGGACGTGATGAACCGGCTGGGCCGGGCGATGGCCGACCCGACCCGCTCCCGCATCCTCATGACACTCCTCGAGGGCCCGAGCTACCCGGCGGTACTCGCCCGCGACCTAGGGCGTGTCTGAGAATAGATGCACGAGTCAGCTGAGACCCTGGGGACATGTCCCGGTTCCAGATGCTCTCCGACGCCCAATGGGAGTTGATCGCCCCGATGCTCCCGACCCGGACCGGCCGCGCCGGCAGGCCGTTCGCCGACGCCCGCACCATGGTGGAGGCGATCATCTACCGGTACCGGTGCGGAATCGCTTGGAGGGATCTGCCCGAGGTCTACGGGCCCTGGCAGACCGTGTGGACCTGGCATCGGCGCTTGGCTGAAGAGGGCACMTGGGACACGGTGCTGGCCACGCTGACCGCCGCCGCTGACGCCGAAGGCCTGATCGATTGGTCGGTCTCGGTGGACTCCACGATCGCCCGCGCCCACCAGCACGCGACGARCATCACCCGCCACACAGGGGGATGGATCGAACTACAAGAATCCGCGTGAGGAGCCGGCCGATCACGGCATCGGGCGCTCCCGTGGCGGGCTGAGCACGAAGATCCATCAGCTCGTCGATGGGACCGGRCTGCCGCTGGTCAGCCTGATCACCCCCGGCCAGGCAGGGGACTCCCCGATGCTGCTTCCTCTTCTGGCGCAGCTGCGCGTGACCCGGCCAGTAGGGCGGCCCCGGACCCGCCCCGAGGCCGTGCTGGGCGATAAGGCGTACTCCTCCCGGGCGATCCGCACCCACCTACGYGCCCGTGGGATCAAAGCGGTCATCCCCGAACCGGCCGACCAGCAGGGCCACCGCAGACGGCGCGGTGCCCGCGGCGGGCGCCCCGTCAGCCTCGACGYGGACGCCTACAAGGGCCGCAACGTCATCGAGCGTCAGTACGCTCACCTGAAGCAGTGGCGGGGTCTGGCGACCCGGTATGACAAGTACGCGATCATCTACAGGGCCGCTGTGGTCCTGAATGCTGTGATCGCATGGTCCAAACGATTGTCAGACATGCCCTAGCAGGCCTGCTTGCAGGGGGGTGAAGCCCTCGACGAGCTGGAAGCGCTGTGTGGTCGCGAGCTGGGCGCCAGCGATGGTGAACATCGCGAAGAAGGCTGCCAGAGAGCCGCCAGCGAAGGCGCGGTTGCGGAAGATGGAGAACTCGATGAGTGGTTCTTCCAATCGGCCCTGGCGTCGCACGAAGAGGACGAACCCGATGACTGCTGACGCCAGCGCCCCTGCGATCAGAACCCAGTTCTGTGGAATATGGGCCAGTTCCTTGATGACGAGCACGGTGCCCACCAGCCCGACCATCGCATAGAGGGATGAGACGAGATCCCACTTCTTCGACGGATCGGGATGGTTGTGCGGCGCGATGATTGCGGTCGCCACAAGTGCGATGGCAACAACGGGGACATTGATGAGGAAAACAGATCCCCACCAGAACCGTTCGAGAAGGGCGCCGCCGAGAATGGGTCCGAGCGCTGCCCCCGCGATCGACAGGCTCCCCCAGATGGCGATGGCGATGTTGCGCTCACGAGGATCGTCGAACGCGAGGCGGATCAGAGCAAGCGTGGCGGGCATCATCGCTGCGGCCCCCACAGCGAGGAGTGCCCTGGCGCCGATCAGGAAGGCAGGGTTGGGCGAGAATGCCGCTGCCAGTGATGCGGCACCGAAGATCCACAGGCCGACGACGAACATTCGGCGGTGGCCGATGCGATCGCCCAGTGTGCCTGCTCCCAAGAGGAGGCCAGCCATGACCAGGGGGTAGGCGTTGATGATCCACAGTGTCGAGGATCCGGACGCGCCGAGGTCTGCGGTCAACGTAGGCAAGGCGGTGTAGAGGATCGAATTGTCGAGGGTGATGAGTAGCAGGCCGGCCCCCACGGTCATGAGCAGCCACCACCGCCGCGGCGATGATCCAACGTCGTTCACTGTTGTACCCCTGTCCTCTGCCTGTAGTCGCATCAACGAAACTATACTAACAGGTTAGTAAAGTAAACGTCAACGCTCCGACAGAGGGATGCCTCACAATCCAGCTGGGTGTTCATTGCCCCATCCCGGCGTCAAGCCGGGTATACCCCTTTACACACCCTGCCCGGTCACGAGACCATCACGTCAGAGACGGTCCCAATCGGGCCCGTTGGACACAAGCGTCGGAGGGTCTTAAACGTGGTTGGACAGACTGTGGCCTACGTGCGGGTGAGCTCAGCGGAGCAGAACCTGGATCGTCAGCTCGAGGCGGTGGGGGAGCGCGACCGGATCTTCCAGGACAAGATCAGCGGCAGCTCGAGGGCCAAGCGCACGGGGTTGGCGGAGCTGATGGCCTACGTGCGGGAGGGGGACCTGGTGAAGGTCGCCTCGATGGATCGGCTCGGCCGGGACACGCGGGACCTGTACGCGATCGTGGACGAGCTCACCGGCAAGGGGTGTGCGGTGCAGTTCGTGTCCGAGCGGATCACCGTGGACAAGTCCGGCACCTCTCCGGTGGACGGGCTGATGCTGGGCATCCTGGCGGCGTTCGCTGAGTTCGAGCGCCGGCGGATCAAGGAGCGTCAGGCCGAAGGCATCGCCCTGGCCAAGGCCCGCGGCAAGTACGTGCAGGCCCCGAAGCTTTCGGACACCGACGTGGAGCAGGCGCGCGTGATGATCGACATGGGGATCCCGAAGGCCGAGGTGGCGCGCGCGTTCGGTGTGAGCCGGCAGACCCTATACACCTCGTTGCGCCGGCCAGCCTAAGACTGAGCCTTATCCTCGGCCGCCTACGTCTCCGGGGTTTCTGCGTCAGCACGCGGGTGGGGCCTTGTACGGGGATCGAGCGTCTTGGGCTGAGTGATGGCACGCGCGGCCGACGAGCGTTGTGTTCCGCGGTTGCCCCGGAGTGGTTCGGGACAACGGCGCGAGCATACTTGCTATCAGGGCCGTATCGGATCTAACAGCGAGGTGACCCCATGATGCTCCGCCGACTCCGGATTGAGCACTTCCGTGGCATTGAATCCGCGAACTGGGCGATCCACCAGCGATTGATCAGTTTGGTGGGAGCTGGCGACAGCACCAAGACCACATTGTTGGACGCGATCGGGCTGGTACTCAGCCCGAACTACAGCCCGCAGTTCACGGATGCCGATTTCTTCGACCTTGACCTAACCAAGAACATCGTCATCGAGGCAACGATCACGAACCTCCCGGACAATCTCGTCAAGGAGAGCCAGCTTGGCAAAGACCGCTCAGGCATCCTGCCGGGCGGCACTCTCGTCCACGACCCTGTCGAGGAGGCCGATGAGTGCCTCGTCGTCAGGCTGACCGTGACCCCAGAACTCGATCCGACGTGGGAGGTCGTGCGCCCCGACTCTGAAGACGCCCGCCCGATTTCCGCCAGCCAACGTCGCCAGCTCGGCTTCTTCCGCCTGGGTGAACGGGCCGACCTCCACCTTCGCTGGGCGCGCGGATCGGCCCTGTCTGGCCTGACCGATGGTAGCGATGGGGCTTCGTCTGTCGTTCTCGATGCCCACCGTGAAGCGCGGAGAGCAGTCTTCGACGCCCAGTCGAGCGCCCTACATGATGCAGCTTCCAAAGTTCAGCGGTCGGCCGGGAACTTCGGTGCAGGGAAATTTGATGAGCTGCGGCCTGGTCTCGAGCCAGGCTCGGCCACCTCCACACATTCGCTGATGCTTCATGACGGTGACGTGCCTCTGTCGAGCCTCGGGCTCGGCACGCGCCGGCTAACAAGCTTGTCGATCCAGGATCAGGCGATGGACGACGGCTCGATCATTGCCATCGACGAGGTCGAACACGGGCTCGAGCCGCACCGACTGGCGCAAGTCCTCCACCACCTCAAGAAGCGAACTGAAGGGGGCAACCTGCAAGTCATTATGACCACCCACTCTCCCATCGCGGTGAAGACGCTGAGCGCCGTCGATCTCGTCGTAGTCCGCGCGGATGGAACTGGCGTGACCACCTGCCAGCCGGTTCCTGAAGACCTCGACAACGTGCAGGGCACGTTCCGTATTGCCCCAGAGGCGCTCCTTGGCCGTCGCGTACTTGTCGGAGAGGGTGCGACCGAGGTGGGTTTCCTGCGCGGCCTGCTTCGTCACTGGGACGCCCAGCGGATCGCCGCTGAGCAGCCTGGTGCTGCTTCGCTTGGCGTCGTGTTGGTGAATGGAGGGGGAGGGACCCAGTCGACCAAGCGAGCCCAGCACTTCCAGCAGCTCGGCTACCCAGCCTGCCTGCTAGTGGATAATGACGACCGCGCTATTGACAAATCGGTGAGGCAGGCAATGGACTCCGGCGTAAGCGTATACCGCTGGGGTCCGGGCAATGCGATCGAAGATGAGATCATTCAGACTCTCGGCGCCAAGGGGCTGCAGGCACTCGTTGACCTAGCCGTAGAGATCAGGGGTGAGCATTCCATTCGAGCTAATGTCGGCGCAAGTCTGAACAACGATCAGCTGACTGGAACCGACTTCGCTTCATGGCAGGCACAGGCCGGTGTCAATGAAACCGAGATCCGCGGTGCCATCGCGGCCGCGGCGACTGCCAGGGATAAGGAGTGGTTCAAGCGCGAAGATAGAGGCGAAGAACTTGCCGAGGTCGTCATCAGGCACTGGGCTGATTTGGACAGCACCCACTTGATGAAGGTGATCGACGATCTGCAGACCTTCGCTTACGCCGCGGAATCCGAGCCGCCAGCGGAGTCTTCGGAGGGGTCCTTCGATGGTTGAGGACCCTCCCATCTCGAAAGCAGTCGAAGTTGTACTCAGGGCACTACCCTGTTCGGTGGCTCTTCCCGCCGGTGCTGGGAAGACCGAGCTGATCGCGGCCAGTGTGGCAAAAGCTACCCAGCAAGGCGGGACATGCCTCGTGTTGACGCATACGCATGCTGGTGTGGACGCCCTTCGCCGCCGCATGAAAAAGTTTGGCGTTGCCAGCGACCAAGTCGTCGTGCGCACAATCGATTCATGGTCGTATGACCTGATTGCCCACTTCCCGAGTCTCGCGGGGCTCGACGTGTCCGGTGGTCCCGACTGGAGCAAGTCTGCCGAATACCATCGCGCAGCGGCGCGGACAGCCACCAGCAGGGCAGTGGGGAAGATGCTCAAAGTCAGCTATACCCACCTGTTCATCGACGAGTATCAGGACTGTCTTGTCGATCAACACGAGCTGGTGCTCGCCCTGGCCATGACGGTCCCCACTGCGGTGTTCGGTGACCCACTACAGAGCCTGTTCAACTTCAGTAATAATCGAAGGGTTGTTGGTTCGAATCCAACCGGGGGAGCCGAGCAGAGGCCCCTGCACCGACCAGATCGGTGCGGGGGCTTCTTCGTGCCTGGAGGACGACGGAGCCTCGAATGTGTCTGGCAATGAATCCAGGGGCCAGCTGACGCCCTGGATCGCATCTCTCGTATCCAGGCGCTCTCCGACGCCCATGGGGAGCCGCCGACCACTTCGATGCACCCGGCCTGGCCCGGCCCGGCCCGGGCCAGCCGGCAGGGCCGGCCGTTCGCCGATGTCCGGGCGATGATCGAGGCGACCATCTACCCGCATCGGCACGAGATTCCGTAGCGGGATATGCCCGAGGTCTACGGGCCCTGGCAGACCGCGCTGACCTGGTGCTGGCGGATGGCAGCTGCGGGCACCTGGCATGAG
Source organism: Micrococcus sp. Alg238-R198 (assembly GCF_900537135.1). Taxonomy (NCBI): domain Bacteria; kingdom Bacillati; phylum Actinomycetota; class Actinomycetes; order Micrococcales; family Micrococcaceae; genus Micrococcus; species Micrococcus sp. Alg238-R198. Next base: position 56,767 of record NZ_UNRH01000009.1, on the reverse strand, counting down.
GTGCTAGCAACATTGGCGGCCGCCAGCGACGCCCAGGGCCTCATCGATGGATCGGTCCGGACTGGACTCCGCGATCGCCCACGCTCATCAGCACGCCAGTAGTGCCCCATAGAGTGGTGTAGCGCACGGTGACTGGGCACGTCGTTCCGGATGTGGACGCGGCCACCGTGTGATCCTTCGAGTCAACCTTCCACAGAATCCTCGAACGGAGTCATCACGATGACCGCTCCTCATATTGTCGACCCTGCCGGCCTGCTCGGCGAAGCCCTGTCCGAAGCATCCCCGGATTTGATGCGTTCGTTGCTGCAGACCGTGATCAACTCCCTGCTCTCCGCTGACGCCGACGCGGTGGTCGGCGCCGAATGGGGTAAACCCACCCCGGGCCGAGCTACCCAGCGCAACGGGTACCGGCACCGGGACCTGGACACCCGGGTCGGGACCCTGGACGTGGCGATCCCCAAACTCAGGTCGGGCACGTACTTCCCGGAGTGGCTGCTCGAGCGCCGCAAAAGGGCCGAATCCGCGCTGATCACGGTGGTCGCCGACTGCTACCTGGCCGGGGTCTCGACCCGGCGGATGGACAAACTGGTCAAGACCCTCGGGATCAACGCGCTGTCGAAGTCCCAGGTCTCGCGGATGGCCACCGAGCTGGACGAGCAGGTCGAGTCCTTCCGTCATCGCCCGCTCGGGGAGGCTGGGCCGTTCACGTTCGTGGCCGCCGACGCGCTGAGCATGAAGGTCCGCGAGGGCGGCCGGGTGGTCAACGCCGTGGTGCTGCTGGCCACCGGGGTCAATGGTGACGGCCACCGCGAGGTCCTCGGCCTGCGGGTGGCCACCTCGGAGACGGGGTCGGCGTGGAACGAGTTCTTCGCCGACCTGGTGGCCCGGGGCCTGACCGGAGTCCGCCTGGTCACTTCCGACGCCCMCACCGGGCTCAAGGACGCCATCGCCGCGAACCTGCCCGGAGCGACCTGGCAGCGGTGCCGGACCCACTACGCGGCGAACCTGATGGGCATCACCCCCAAGTCCATGTGGCCGGCCGTGAAGGCCATGCTGCACTCGGTGTATGACCAGCCCGACGCCGCCAGCGTGGACGCCCAGTTCGACCGGCTGCTGGACTACGTCAGCGAAAAGCTGCCCGCGGTGGCCGAACACCTCGATGGTGCCCGGGCGGACATCCTGGCGTTCACCACGTTCCCCAAGGACGTGTGGACCCAGATCTGGTCGAACAACCCGGCCGAACGGCTCAACCGCGAGATCCGGCGTCGCACCGACGCCGTGGGCATCTTCCCGAACCGGGCAGCGATCGTGCGCCTGGTCGGGGCGGTGCTGGCTGAGCAGACCGATGAGTGGGCCGAGGGCCGCCGCTACCTCGGCCTCGAGGTGTTGGCCCGCTGCCGCCTCACCACCGTGGACGACACCGGGAACGAGGTGAACGCCGAACCGGAAACCACCCTCGAACTCAGCGCCTAGCAGCACCAATGGAGGATCAGAGCGTTACACCACTACTCGGGACTTGACCCCCCACAGGAGCGGAGACTCACGGCGGCCGCGTTCGGACCCGCCTTCGTGGACGTGCCTCAACGAAGTCTGCTCCCCACAGGAGCGGAGACCACAGACCACGGAAACGGGCCATCGCCTTCCGCTGGGGCCTCAACGAAGTCCGCTCCCCACAGGAGCGGAGACAGCGGGTGCTCCACCATGCCCTCGATCAGCCGTTCGCCTCAACGAAGTCCGCTCCCCACAGGAGCGGAGACCGCCGTATCGCTGCCGGTCTGCCTCGGCCTCTGCCTGGCAGCCTCAACGAAGTCCGCTCCCCACAGGAGCGGAGACGCGCTGATCCGTCAGGAGTCGTCCGGCAAGAACATGCCTCAACGAAGTCCGCTCCCCACAGGAGCGGAGACTCGCCCATGTTGGCGGGGTCTGCGAGGTCCACGGTGGTGCCTCAACGAAGTCCGCTCCCCACAGGAGCGGAGACGTTGCCCAGGGCCACCCAGGAATACTGGTCCAGCGGGCCTCAACGAAGTCCGCTCCCCACAGGAGCGGAGACGGACATGAGGCCGGAGACGCGCCTCATGAGCCAGAGGCCTCAACGAAGTCCGCTCCCCACAGGAGCGGAGACATGCCGGGGCATCACATCCCGGCCCTTCATTGTCATGCCTCAACGAAGTCCGCTCCCCACAGGAGCGGAGACCCAATTCAATCTTCTCACCGCCCCCTGTGAGATTGCCTCAACGAAGTCCGCTCCCCACAGGAGCGGAGACTGCGCTGGGACACGCGGATCTGTCGTCGATCAGCCGGCCTCAACGAAGTCCGCTCCCCACAGGAGCGGAGACCTCCGCGTTGGACACCATGAGCGGCACCGTGGCCTTCATGCCTCAACGAAGTCCGCTCCCCACAGGAGCGGAGACAGTTCTGGTAGGCGACGATGAGGTTGAGCCGGAAGCCTCAACGAAGTCCGCTCCCCACAGGAGCGGAGACAGCACCTCAGATTACAGCCCTTGACATGGGCAGACGCGACCTTCGGCGAGCCCTGGGCTCAAGAGGCGTCCGTGGAGCGCCATGCTTATCGGCCTCGACCCATGAACCGTGGGCTGACAAGCCCTTTTCTGATGCGACGGCTCGCCGGATTCCGGACATCGACGGAGCCCTCGCGAAGGTCCCTGGCTCGCTTCAGATGATGATGGGCCCATCCACAGAGATCTCGCGTGATCGACCCAGAAAGCTGAACTGCTCTGCGCCAAGCGTGGCCGTCAGGCCGAGGTCGCAGACCAGCACGCTGTCCTCGCCCGGATCCAGCACCGCTTCGAGGGCTGCTTGCAGGGAGACGAACTGGGCGGGCAAGGCATCCACCACGAAGACTGAATATTGGACTCGATCTCCGAACCCTTCGAGAACGCGGGCCGCCCGGGATCTGCGGCGGTCGTCAGGAATGTCATAGGCGATGAGCCTCCTCCGGAGACGATCCCGGGCACTCAACGGACTCGCACCCCCTTGTAGACCTCCTGCGAGCCGTCCAGGACGCCGAGGAACATCCTCGCCTGGACCTCTATCGCGCGGCGCCACGTCACTCTGTATCCGAAGACGGGGTGCTTGAACTCCGTCCCGAGGCGCCGTTCCACCGCCGCAATCACTTTGCGCCGGCCGGTCTGGGTGAGCCGCGCGCCGCCGAGCACATGAGTGAAAGACAGCCGCCCCAACTCGCCATTGTTGAACGCGGCCAAGATGGCGGAATCGACCACGGGCGGACGGAACTCCTCCATCAGGTCCAGCGCCAGGGCCGGCTTGTTCCGTCCGCTGGAGTGCAGCACCCCGGCATGCGGGTCCAGGCCGCAGGCCAGGACCGCACGGATCACCTCGGACAGGAGCATCCCATACCCGTAGTTCAAGGCGATGTTCAACGGGTCGGTGGCCCCTCGCCCGACCCGACCGGGGAAGGACTCAGCCACGCCCGCGTCCACACCTGGCGCCAGCAGCCCCGGGAATCCTGCGAAATACTCTGCGGCAGCCCGGCCCTCGATTCCGAACAACTGGCCGGTGGACGTCGCCGTGCTCGCCAGTCGCGTCGCCGATCGAAGACGCTTGACCACAGCTGGCATGCCTCCGAAACGCCGGAGGATCGTGGCCTGGTTCGCGACCTTGGCCACCACGAACTCGCGAGCGATGTCCACTCGGCCTTCGGCCGATGCCGCGAACTGACGGAAGCGTGCGCCGCCATTCGGCGGCTTGACTCCATTGGTCCACCCGACGACGCGCCCCGCCCCCGTGCACCAGACACAGGGGAGGCCTCGCCACATCAGCTCCCGCAGCAACGCTCCTGAGAGGTCGACGTTGCCGTGCACCACGACGGCCGACACCCGCTCCAAAGGGATGCTGGCCAGCCGCTCATCGCCCTTCACCACCGTGATCCGCCCGGCCGACATGCTCGCTCGACTCCCCGGCACAGTGAGGTGCAGGGTCTCACCGGCAGGGTCCGGCGGGACGATTCGGGACAGCACTTCTGCTTCCTGCCGTTCCTCAGGGAGGCAGACGGAGGCGTGGGAGCACCGCATGCACCTCGGGTCGTCCAGTAACGGTGCCGGAGCGGTCTTCCCGTTGACCACGGACCGAGCCGATGCCACCGCATCACGGGCGGCCTTTCGGTCCGCAGCCGAGATCTCGATCGGGACCCGCCGATGATGGGTGGTGAAGTACACCTCGGCGTCCTCCACCGTGTTCCCCTGGGATTCGAGCGCCATCGTCTGCAGTACCAGCTGCAGACGATTGGCGTCGCTGATTCGGGCAGCTCGCTTCACTGGGGTGGCTTTGTGCTCGACGACGCGTAGACGCCCCGAAGGGACTCGCTCGACCCGGTCGACACGCCCGTGAACACCGAGAGACGGGTCCCGCACGTCGACGCCGCGCATCGTCTGAGCCTCACGCGTGGTGGGCACGTCCACCCGCGCGTGGTCCACCACTCCCTGCTGGATCTGCGCCACCTTCGGTGCTTTCTCGTCCATAGCCTCGAGCCATGCCCGACGCGGGCAGAAACTCCAGTGCGCGACCAGACTGAATGGCAGCGAATCAGCATACGGCTCCCCCGTGTCGTGCTCAGTCATCTCAGTGCCTCCGCCGCGAGAGTGCGCCGTTCCGGGGCCGACGCACTGCCGGTGACGTTCACGGGGAAGCTCAGGATCTGGGCCAACCCCCACTCCTCCAGGATCGTCTGAGCGGCCATCGTCTCGGCTGAGCCCAGGCTGGGAGCTGTCGCGTCTTCCCCCGCCACGAGCAGGTATCGCGAGCGCAAGGCGGCCTGCATCCGCGCCACCGTCACCCAGGATGTCGGCACCGGCATCAACAGCCGCGCCAAGGACTCCCTGCGGGCAGGGATATGAGCGGACGAAACGGACCGCCCGCGGCTGTCCGCCCAGACGGGCAAGGCCGCGAGCGCCCACAGCCCCACCCAGGCGCGCGCGGCATCCACCGGCCCCAGGGGGGCCATGCCCGTCGCCGTGCGGGAATCCGGCTTGTTCTTGCCCGGTTCGTCCTCCACCGTGGTCCCGAGAAGGCCCGAGGTCACTGCCTCCACCGCTCGGCCAGCCACGGCCCTTCCCGTGGGGAGGAGTGAATGCGCGATGAACTCCATGCCCTTGTTCCTGGTGCGCATCTCCCAGGCGGCCGCGCCATGGTCAGGCCGGAACGATTTGCTCGTCCTGTGCCACCAGGCCCGCTCCCCCAAGCCCACCACGAGAGCCGAGTCGAGCCCGCGCAATGGCCGCGCCGCCTCTGTGCGATCGTGCAGCAGGTCGACCCACGCGTGCTCGGACGCCGGCATCTTGGTCCGGGCCGAGAACAACGATCCGGCCACTGCGTCCGTGGAGTACAGCCAGCCCCTCGGGTCTTGGACATGCCGGGTCGCATGCCGGTGGATGAGGCCGCCAAGGGCCGCGGCATCAAGCCCTGCCCCACACAACTGCGGTCGAGAGTCCGGCTCGTCGGTCCACCGCAGCCGCACAGCACCGGCTCCCAGTTCCTCCTCCACGATCATCGCGGCGCCGAGCAGCGCCGTATGGGACAGCAGCACGTCCCACGTGCCCGCCAGCGTCACGGGCTCAGTCGTGCGGGCCATGTTCATCGTCCTTCCTTGGAGATCGTCACGTCGGCAGCCCGCAGTACCGCCTCGAGCCAGGCCACAGCCCATAGCCCCCACGTCTGCTCCACGGACAGGACCAGTGCGTCCCAGACTCCGACGTCGAACAGTTCCTCCGCGGCCATGCGGACGTGAGGGGCTGCCTCCGGGTGGACAAGACTCTCCGCCCCCATCAGGAACGTGCCGCGCCCATGCCCGTGGCTCGTTCCCACCAGACGCACGGCCAGGGCATCCGCCCCGTCCGCATGCGCGCGGAGCATCGCGGCGGACAGTTGCTCGTGCCGCCAGCCAGCGGGGAGGAACCGTGACTGACGGAAAGGCAGGGCGCTCAGCAGACTCTTCGCCATCGGCTCGTCCGCGCCAGCCACACCCTGGGTCAGCCATGCTTGGTAACGCTCGTCGCTCTTGCCGTCGTCGTGGTGTGCCCCCGCCACGGTCAACGTCCGCTTCAGACTCTCAGGCAGGCCGAGAATTTGGGCGAACTCGCCGGCCCGGTCTGCCACGTCCCTCTGGTGATCGGCGAGGGACACAGGGCTGCGCCCGGTTGTCGCAGAGAGCTGGGCGTCGTCAGGATCGGCCGCGTCCAGCAGCTCGAACACCACCCATGCCGCCTGCTGCGGCGAGTCGGGAGCCCGGCCACCCACGTGGACCTGCACGTCGAATCGCGCGGCCAGATCCGGGTCCGCCCACTGGCCGAGATAAGCGGTGAGCCACGCGGACTGTCCCCGGTCATCCAGCGCATCCAGCACGCTGGGGAGGGTCAGCGGAACGTCCGCCTCCTGCAGGCCCGCGCAGACCTCCAACAGGGAACATCGAAGGTAGTCCTGCACGCCAGGCGAAGCGACGCCGGTCATGAACACCACCCTGCGCCGACTGGCCTTTACCGGCTCGAGCGAGAGCATCGTTCCGTCCGGAGACCGCGGGTCGAGGACGTCGCCGACAGGCTCCTGGCCGTCCTCGACCAGGACGTGATGGTGTGTGGCAGCCCAGTCGTGGGGGACGCAGACGACATCTCCCGGGACGATCCCGTGACCCGAGGCCTCCGGATCCACGAGCGTCCACTGGCGTCCACGACGGACGAACGCGGGCGTGGCCCGCCCGCGGCGGCCCCCGGCGAGCAGCAGGCGTAGCCGGGAGAGCGTGACCGGATAAGCCTCATGCGGCTGAGGTGGGGCAGTCGTCAGCAACGCCGCGGACTCCGCCTGGTCCAGCCCTGACAAGTACTGTCCAGCGTCTTCGCCGAGACGGGGAAGCCGGCGGCCCACGACGGTGACGTCCGTTTCCGCGTCTAGTGAGTCCCTCAGCCACAGCGTCAAGTCCGGTTCGACGGCCAGTGCCTCGGACGTGCGGCTGAACAGGGCCGCGCGCGCGGCTTCGATCTCGCTGAGGACGGGCCTGGCCGGGGTGGAGGACGGGGCCGGGTGCTCCAGGAGAGCAGCGGGACTCACCCCCTTCGGATCCTCTGCGCGGTCCCGGAGCCACTCGAGCGCGTCGGTGATGTCCTGCACTTCGTAAGGGGCCGCCGTCTTTGCCGTGGGATCGGCGGACGGGCAGAGCACATGCACGGGCGCGGACTCCCGGGCCCCGGTGCGGTTGAGTCGCCCTGCCCGTTGCGCGAGCGCCGATCCCGACGCGATGTCCGTGATGAGGAACCCGAAGTCCAGGTCGAGGCCGACTTCGATCGCCTGGGTCGCCACGTAGACATCCGGGGTCCGGGATCGTTCGAGGGCCTGCTCCCAGCGGCGGCGCGGCCCCACGACGAGCGCGACATCCAGGCCGCCATTGAGACCGAGGAGGGCACGGTGCACGGCCAGGGCCGACGCGACGCGGTTCATGACGACCCCCACGGGGGTGTGTCCCGCCTGCACGGCGTCCGCCGCCATGCGGGCGATCTCCTGCGCTCCCTGCGTCGTTTCCCGCGCTGTGCCCCCAACGAGCCAGGGGCCGTCCAGATGCAGATGGACTGGCTTCGGACGATCCAGACGGCGCAGGAGCGCCTCCCCCACGGCACCCGTGCGGATGTCCGAAAGCTCGACGCCGATAGAAGTCTGGGCCGGCGCGAGTCCCGCCGGAGTGGCCGTCGTCTCGACGACCTGCAGTACTGGCACGTGAGCGGCGAGAGGTGACTCACCGGCGAGCGACGCGACACGACGAGCCGTGGTGAGCAGCTGCCGGTTGAGATGGGCCTCGTCCAGGATCAGCACGGAGTCGTATGCGATCAGCCCCGCCTCGCGGGGACGCATCCCTGCGGTGGAGCCATAGCCACGGAACAGGAGCCGGCTGCCGGCCATGTCCGGCGTCGCACAGATCACCTGGCAGGAGACCGGGTCGTCCTGCCATCCACGCTCCGGTGCGATCCCGCCGCGGAGCGTTGTCACCGAGCCCGGTTGCCCGGCCGGCGAGATGCGCCTCAGGGCAGCTGCGACTCGGCTCAAAGGCGCCTCGCCCGGGACGTCCGTGATCTCGGCGAGCTGCTCGAACACACCCTCGGCCCGGGAGGCCATGTCGTCAACGAGCGCTCGGCGCCCCACCACGTGCCAAAGGCGGCGAGGGGCCCGGGCCCCATCCCACCCGGGCGAGTGGGTCATGGCCACTGCGAAGACGTGCACCTCCAGGACGCTCGATTTACCGGCGCCTGTGGGCGCAACGACGGCGTCAGGCCAGCGCCCCGTTGTCACGACCTGCCTCAGCAGAGCACGTTGCCAGTCGTAGGGCTCACGGCCCTGGTTCACGGCGGCGAAGAACTCGTCGAACTCATCGATGTCGACGGTCAAGGCCGCCTTGTCATTGACGTTCATGACTGCTCCTGGGTCGATCCGGGAATGTCCGTGGGCACCAGCAGTCCGCAGCCCAGATGACGGCTCTGACCGAGCGCGAGGATGGCCCGGTCAGGCACGGCGGTGCTGAGAGTGAGCGTGAGGCGGAACGGCTCGATGGGGCTGCGGCGGTCCGTACGGTGGACGTACGCCGTCGGCGTGAGCGTGCGGAACGCCCTGCCCCGAAGCTGCGCCCCGCTCTCCACAACCGCTGCGTGCCGAGCGACAGGGTCCTTCGTCGCGAACGCCGGTTCGACGTCACGGAGCACATTGCCCAAAGACCATGCGGCAGCCAGGTCGACGTCCCGGATCGGGGGTTTGGACTTGAGCCGTCGCTCTACGACCACGGCCGGCTGGGCGTCCCACGTCCGCACCGCACCCTCGGTCGGAGCCTTCCAGAATTCAGCCCCGTCATACACCTCGATCTCCTCAGGTGCAACGGTCAGCTGGTGCTCTGAGGTGACGACACGGCGGACCCCGGCCAAGGCTGATGCCAGCATCCCCAGGGCGGGCCCGGGCATCCCTCGCGGCACCAGGACGAGGAATCGATCCCGTCCGTCCGAGAACGGCAGGTTCGGAAGGTCCCCCGGCGCCAGGTGGAGTGCGACACGGTTGGCCGGTGGGGCGACGGACGGCGCATAACGGCCGGTGATCTCCGGCGGGGCGTCGGGGCCCAGGCGCGACACGAGCGCGCGGTGCAGGGCGACGCAGACACTCACGTACCGCTCTTCAGGGACAGTGGAGTTGGCCCCGATGACGGGGACCGCCAGCACCTGGGTCCAGGGAACGTCAGGTTCGTGGTGCTCGACCGGCGCGAAGATCCCGCTCCGGAGGTGGTCGCGCGGCGGCAGGGTGGCATGCGGCACCGCCGACGTCGTGTGCTTGTCGCCGCTAGCCGAGGGCTTCCGCCCCAGCGTCGTTGCCGCGTGGGCACGGTCGAGCTCTGCCCTCCGTCCGGGACTCGGCATCGCCTGCCGCACCGCACCGGGGACCGCACGCAGACTTGCATTCCGGTCACGTCGATGCGTGGGCGCCGGAAGGCCCTCCCCCTCGTGCACCGTCAGACGTACGGGCGACGACGCCTCTCCGAGATGGGGCACGTCCGCGCAGAGTTGTTCCAGAGTTGAGCAGACCTGTGTGTCCGTCCCGCTGGGCCCGTCATCCCAGACCCACTGCACGGGGCCGCCGAGCGCAGTTCCGTCCGAGACAGGCCGGCCGGTCACTTTGTAGTTGGTCTTGCCGACCTCCTTGAGGAAGACCCCCTCCTTCCGGTACGCGAAGCGTCGCACGCCAGGTGCCACGGGCGTGTGACCAGGCAGGACCAACGCATCCGGCGGATGCTCCTCGAGCCAGTCCAGGGCGGCCAACGACTCTGCCGTGAACGGAGCCTCAGGATCCCCCGTCGAAAGAGTCCCCGCAGCGGCCGCCTGCACGAGGGCCGAGAAGAGCCTCGCGACATCAGGGAATCGCTCTGCGCCGCCGTCCGACCCGTGGCCCGTGTAGACGCCCAGCGGGAAGTCCGCGCTGATGACGAGTCCGCCCACGGTCACACCTCGGCGTCGTCGGTGCTGGCGGCGCCCAGGATCGCCGGGTCGCCCACCAGTTGGATGGTCTGCCCGTTCCACTCGACACCGGCGACCGACTCCGCATGCGCCAGCGCCGCTTCGAACACCTGGACGGCCACCTCGTCCGTGATGGGGGCGAGCGCCCGGGACTTGCCGTACCGGAGGTCGAGGGTCACGGTCGGCTCATCGGATTCGACCAGATGGCAGTTCGCACGCAGATGCAGCTCGCGGTCCGAGAGGGCCATGCCGAGCAGGGCGTAGGCCGCGAGCAGGGCGCGGCACGCCACGTCCTGCTCCGACGTGCCACCGAAGCGGAGCTGACGGAGCGCGGAAAAGGACAGGAGGCGTCGTCGCATGATGGAACGGCACGCGACACCACCCAGTTCGCCGAGGACCGGCGGGATGTGGCCCAGGCCGAGCGTGGACATGGACGATCCGGTCTCCCCCTTCTTCTTGGCCTCGGCGAGCACCTTGTCCTGCAGTTTGGCACTCAGTTCACCCGCCTGCGCCTTGACCAGTGCCTCAACGTCCTTGGCCGATGGCTTGACGCTCGCCGCGACGGGGTCCACACGGCCAGCTGCGCGCCGATTGGTCCGCGGCGCCCCGCCCTCCTGGTCCTGGTCGGCCAGAACGCCGATGATCTCACCCGTCATGCAGGACTGGTAGCGGCCCTGATGCGACTTCCGAGTGGAGTCCCATGCGCCGAGGACCAAGGCCGTCGGTGCGGCGTCCAGCAGAGCCCGGGCGTCGAGCTTCGTGGCGTCTCGCAGTGCACGGTAGGCCTCGGTCTGCGTCACGGGAGCACCGTCAAGGGTGGCCGCCCGGATGTGTCCGTCGAACGCACGATGAGGCAGGGAGAGATCCGACTCGACAGCCTCTCCGTAACGCACCTCGATGGTCGGCACCTTGCGCAGCGCCTCTCCCTCCGGTGTCCCCTGATCCCGCCGAGCGGAGATGATGGCGTCCTCGTCCCGGTTGGAGACCGACTGCTTGCTGTCCACGACGACGGTCCACACCGGTCGCGGCTGGCCGGCCTCGTCGAGTTCCATCCGACGCTCGTAGGCGTAGGTGGGCTCACCCCGGCCCTCGATCACCTTGGCCGGCGCGATCACCGCCCCGGGGCCGCCGGCAGGCTGGAGCGGGGTCTCCGACAAGAGTGAGGTGCTCCCCCCGGGAGCACACGCGGCGAGGAGGTCCTCGAGGGACAGGGTGTCGAAGTCAGACATGACGCGGCCTTTCGTCCTGGTCTCGGGGCCGCCGCATTCAATCGGCACTGCCCCCGCTTAACGTGTCCGCCTCACGCGCGAAGATCGCGTGGACGGGAGCCTCGGTGAGGCATGACACAGATGCTGACAGAGCGGGCACACAGGGTCAAGACCAAAACCCTCTTGGCAAGTTCTCATGCACATACCTACTACCGGATAGGACGGGCGCGCCTCCCGACCCCTCCACCCCGCGCACCATGGGGACGCCTCCCCAGCACGCGCGTCCTCACGTAAGGTCGTCTTCGTCGCGCGGAGTCACCCCGCCCCTTCGTTGAGGCTAGGTCTGTGCCTGAGAACTGCGTCCAGACGCACACCACGCGGGATCCCCCGCGTCTTCGCTGAGTCGGCTCCGCGCGGCACCACCGGGCTCCATCAGGTGATTCCGCACAAGGCTGTGGAGCCTGCAGCCCCACCCCACAGACAAGGTGACGGCCGTGGTCGCTTCCGGTGTCCGGAGGCGACCACGGCCGTCACCTTGTCTGTCGCGGGGTACACGCCCCGCCTGACAGGCCTCACCTCACGGCGTCGGCATGCCGCCGGTCACCGGGATGGTCGCGCCCACCACATAGGAGGACTCCGGCGAGGCCAGGAACACGTAGGCCGGGGCCAGCTCGGTGGGCTGCCCGGCGCGGCCCAGCGGAGTGGACTGGCCGAACTCCGGCAGGTCCTCCGACTTCTGGCCGCCGGAGGGCTGCAGCGGGGTCCAGATCGGCCCGGGCGCCACGGCGTTCACGCGGATGCCCTTCGGGGCCAGCTGCTGGCCCAGGGCCTTCGTGAAGGTGTTGATGGCGGCCTTGGTGGAGGCGTAGTCCACGAGCTGCGGCGGGGCCATGTAGGTCACCACGGACGTGGTGTTGATGATCGTGGAACCCGGCTTCAGGTGCGGCAGGGCGGCCTTGACCAGGCGGAACTGGGCCAGGATGTTGACGTCGAAGGTGGCCTCGAGCTGCTCGTCGTCGATGTCCTCGATCGAGTCCTGCGCCACCTGCTTGCCGGCGTTGTTCACCAGCACGTCCAGCCCGCCGAGCTTCTCGACCGCCTGGGCCACGAGGTCGGCGCAGAACGTCTTGTCGCGCAGGTCGCCGGGGATCCCGACGGCGGTGCGCCCCTCCGCCTGCAGGACCTCGAGGACGTGCTGGGCGTCCTTCTCCTCCTCGGGCAGGTAGGTGATCACGACGTCGGCGCCCTCGCGCGCGAACGCGATCGCGGTGGCCGCGCCGATGCCGGAGTCACCGCCGGTGATGAGCGCCTTGCGGCCCTCGAGACGGCCGGTGCCGCGGTAGGACTTCTCACCCAGGTCGGCCTTCGGCGTCATCTCCGCGTCCAGGCCGGTGCCGGGCAGCGTCTCCTCCGGCGGGCTGATCACGGGGTAGCGCTTCGTGGGGTCCTGCAGGGTGAGCTGGTCGGTGGTGGTGGTGTTCGCGTCGTCGTGCGCCACGGGGTGCTCCTCATGGTCTCGGGGCGACGCGCGGTCTGCGCGCCGTCCTCCGAGCGTAGGGAGCAACCCCCCAGCAGAGCCACGGCTGACCGCCGGGCCACCGGACGTGCCCCACCCGCTCCCCTGGATGACGAGCCCTGCGATATGGCCCCTAAACCACGCGTTTAGGGGCCATATCGCAGGGCTCGTCGCGGGGCACCGGGGCCGGGCGTCACAGCCCGCCGTGCACGAACTCCCCGCCCACGGCGGTGGCGACGACGTCGATCGCCGCGATCTGATCGCTCGGCACCGCGCGCGGGTCCTCGCTGAGCACCGTGAAGTCCGCGAGCTGGCCCGCGACGAGCCGTCCCTTGCGGCCGCCCCAGCCGGTCGCCTCCGCGGAGCCGACCGTATAGGCGTGCAGGGCTTCGGCCACCGTGAGCCGCTCCGCGTCCGGGCCGTACTGCTCGCCGGTCTCGGTGCGGCGCAGCACGAAGTCCTGGATGACCTCCAGCGGGCGGCCGCCGGCCACGGGCCGGTCCGAGCTGCCGGGCAGCACCAGGCCCGCGCGCAGCAGCCGCCCGGCCGGGTACGAGAGCGCGGCCCGCTCCGGCCCGATCCGCTCCCGCACCGACCCGCCGAACGCGCTGATGAAGTTCGGCTGGGTGGCCATCACGACCTCCAGCTCGGCCATGCGGGCCACCTGGTCGTCGCGGACCACCCCGCCGTGCTCCACGCGGTGCGGCATCACGGGCCGCCCGAACCGGCCCCGCGCCTCGGCGATCACGTCGAGGGCGAAGTCGAGGGCGGCGTCGCCGATCGCGTGCAGGGCCAGCGCCCAGCCGGCGGCCGCCGCACCGAGGCACGCTCGGCGCATCTCCCCCGCGTCCTGCTGTAGGTAGCCGCGGCCGTGGCCGTGGCCGCAGTAGTCCTCGGTCATCGCGGCGGTCTGTCCGAGCATCGACCCGTCCGTGAACACCTTCGCCGGCCCGATCTGCAGCCACTCGTCGCCCACGCCCGTGCGCACGCCGGCGTCGAGGGTGAGGTGCGTGCCGTCGTCGGGATGGCCGTCCACCGGGTGCAGCGCGTCCAGGGTGACCATCGTCTGGAAGCGGGTGCGCAGCAGCCCCGCGTCCCGGGCGCGCTGATACGCGCCGAACTCGAGCGGGCTGTGCCCGATCCACCCGCCGGCCACCCCCGCATCCGTCACCGAGGTGATGCCCTCGGCCGCGTACTCCTGCGAGGCCCGCGCCAGGCACGCGCCGATGTGCTCGTGGGACTCCGGCTGCAGCAGCCGGGTCACCAGGCTCATGGCGGTCTCCTCCAACAGGCCGGTGGGCCGGCCGGCGGCGTCCGTGAGGATCCGCCCGCCCTCGGGCTGCTGCAGCACCTGCTCCCCCACGCCGGCCAGGACCAGCACCGCCCCGGACACCGTGACGGCGTGGCCCGTGTTGTGGCGGATGAGCACCGGGCGCCCGGAGGCGGCGGCGTCGAGGCCGTCCCGGTCCGGCTGGGGGCCGGTGAGGTGGCCGGGGTCGAAGCCGGTGCACGTCACCCAGGCGCCAGGGTCGAGCTCGGCGGCGCGGGCGCAGACCCGGCGGTGGACCTCCTCCGCGGTGCGCGCGCCCTCGAGGTCCACGTCCAGCCGGGACTGGCCGAACCAGACGCTGTGCGCGTGGGCGTCGTTGAACCCGGCGAGGACGGTGCGCCCCCGCGCGTCGAGACGTTCGCGCGTCGCGAGGCCGTCCAGCTGCTCGTCCACCCCGACGACGACGCCCCGCCACACCCCCAGCCGCGAGGCCGACGGGCGGGCGGGGTCGCCGGTGATGAGGCGGGCGTTCTCCACGATCAGGTCGAGCTGCATGGGGGCGGGTCTCCTGGGGTGGGGCGGCGGGGACTGGTTCGCGAGCGTAGCCGGGACGCGGGTCAGGGTGAGGTCTCGGCGGCGCTCACTTTCAGGGCCGAATACGACTCTCCCGGGCCCCAGAGCCCCCGGGAGAGTCGTATTCGGCCCACAAAGTGCGGAGGGCGCGGGTCAGGCGGTCGGCCCGCCGCCCGCGGCGGTCATCGCGCGTTCCAGGTCGGCCAGCAGCTCGGCGGTGGGCTCCACGCCCACGGACAGACGCACGAAACCGTCCGGGACGTCGTCGCCCCAGCGGGCGCGGCGCTCGGCCGCCGTGTGCGTGCCGCCGAAGCTGGTCTGCGGCACCACGTACTGCGCCGCGGCGATGAACCGCTCGGCCGCCGCCGCGTCCGCGAACCGCAGCCCGACGAGGCCGCCCGCCGCCGTCATCTGACGCGCCACGACCTCCGCGTCCGGGTGGTCCGCCAGCCCCGGGTAGACCACGGCGCGCACCGCTGGGTGGCCCGCGGCCAGCTCCGCGACCGCCTGCGCCGAGGCGCACATCCGGGCGAAGCGGACCTCGAGGGTCTCGAGACCGCGGTGGATGAGCCAGGCCTCGTGGGTGCCCAGGATCCCGCCGGCCAGGGTCCGCCAGCCGCGCACCCGCGCCATCACCTGCGGGTCCCGGCTGGCCACGTGCCCGCCGAGGGCGTCCGTGTGCCCGTTGACGGCCTTCGTGTCCGAGGCCACGACCACGTCCGCCCCCAGCTCCAGCGGGCGCTGCCCCAGGGGGGTCAGCAGCGTGTTGTCCACCACCACGAGGGCCCCCGCGCCGTCCCGGCGGCCGTTCGCGTGGGCGCGGGCGGCGACGTCCGCCAGGTCCGCCACGCGCAGCCCCGGGTTGGAGGGGGTCTCCACGAGCACCAGGTCGTAGCCGCTCAGGTCCGCATGGGCGAGCCCCTGGGTGGCGACCAGGTCCACGTGCACGCCTCGGGGCGTGAGGTGCTCGGCGGCGAGGGCGCGGGTGGGCCCGTAGCCGTCCGCGGGCAGGAGGGCGCGGTCCCCCGGGTGCAGCAGGGGCAGCAGGACGGCGGCGATCGCGGCCATGCCGGAGGGGACCACGGCGACGTCGGCGTCCTCCAGCGCGCCCAGGGCGGCCTCGAGCGCGGACCAGGTGGGCGTGGCCCAGCGCGCGTACTGGAAAGGCACGTCCGCGCCGGGGGCGGTGGGGGCGCCGTCCGGGTCCGCGCCGGGCAGGTGGAACGCGCTCGCGTGGACCAGCGGCGGGGAGATGGACTCCCCCGGGGCCATCCCGTGGGCGCGGTGGTGCAGGACGGTGCCGAAGGCGGGCGGCGGCGGGGCGGCGGACATGGCCCCGAGCGTAGTCCCGACCCCGGACGCGGCAGCGCGCCCCCTCCCTAGACTGGCGGACATGACCTCCGGCCCTCCCTCCCCCGCCCTGCCCGCCGGGCCCGCCGCCCACCTGCGCGGCGAGCACCTGACCGTCTCGCTCGGCGGGCACCGCGTGCTCACGGACGCCACGGTGCGGATCAACGCCGGCTCGCGGCTCGGGATCGTGGGTGAGAACGGGCGCGGCAAGACCACGCTGCTCCACGTGCTCACGGGCCGGATCACGCCCGACGTCGGCCGCGTGACGCGGGCGGGCACGCTCGCGTTCGTCCCGCAGGCGCTGCGGGCGCGGGCCGACGGGCGCTCCCGCACGGTGGGCGACCTGGTCCGCGACGCCCTCACGGGCCCGCACGCCGCACTCGAGGCCCTGGACGCCGCCGCGGCCGCCCTGGCCGAGGCCCCCGACGACGCCGGCGCCGGACACCGGTACTCCACCGCGCTGGAGCGGGCCCACCTCTACGACGCCTGGGACGCCGGCCGGCGCGTGGACATGGACCTCGAGGGGCTGCACGCGTGCACGGACCGCGAGCGCCCCCTCACATCGCTCTCGGTCGGCCAGCGCCACCGGGTGCGCCTGGCCGTCACCCTCGGCTCCCGGCCGGACCTGCTGCTGCTGGACGAGCCGACCAACCACCTGGACGACGTCGCCCTGGACTTCCTCACCCGCCGGCTGGTGGAGCACCCGGGCGGGGTCGCCGTCGTCAGCCACGACCGCGCCCTGCTGCGCGCCGTGTGCACCGACATCGTGGACCTGGATCCCAGCCAGGACGGGCGGCCGCGGCGGTACTCCGGCGGGTACGCCGGCTGGGCGAAGGGGCGCCGCCGCGCCCGGGCCGCCTGGGAGCAGGAGTACGCCGAGCAGAACGCCGAGCGCGAGCGGCTGGAGCTGGCCGTGGAGGACGCGCGGGAGCAGATGCAGGGCTCGTGGCGGCCCCCGAAGGGCACCGGCAAGCACCAGCGCTCGAGCCGGTCGGCGGGGATCGTGCAGATGTTCAACCGGCGCTTCGACGAGCTGGAGGCGCACCGGATCACCGTGCCCGAGCCGCCCCTGCGCCTGGACTGGCCGTTCGCGGACATGCCCGACGGCGACCCGCGGGACGGCGCGGACGCGGCGGCGGGCACGGCGGGCGGGCCGGGCACGGCGGGCGACGACGTCCTGCTCACCGCGGACGCCGTGCGCGTGGCCGGGCGGCTCGAGCAGCCGATGGGCGCGGCCCTCGTGCCGGGCGGCCGCGTGCTGGTGACGGGCCCGAACGGGGCCGGGAAGTCCACGCTGCTGCGCGTGCTCGCCGGGGACCTGGAGCCCACGAGCGGCTTGGTGACCGTGGGCGCCGACGTGCGCGTGCGCCTCGTGGCGCAGGAGACCCCCGCGTGGGACGAGGAGCGCACCGCCGCCGCCGTGTTCGAGGAGCACGTGCGCCGCGTCGGCGCGGACGAGGCCGGCGTCGACGACCTGGGCCGTCCCCTGCCGGCCCCCACGCTGCCCTCGCTCGGGCTGCTCACCGCCGAGGCCGCGGACACCCCGGTCGGACGCCTGTCCCAGGGGCAGCAGGCCCGTCTGCACCTGGCGATGGTGCTCATCGAGCGCCCCCACGTGCTGCTGCTGGACGAGCCGACGAACCACCTCTCCCCCGCGCTCGTGGACGAGATGACCGAGGCCCTGCAGGTCACGGAGCAGGCCGTCGTCGTGGTGACCCACGACCGGCAGATGCTCGCCGACCTCGCCGACTGGCCGCGCGTCGAGCTGCGGACCGACGCCGCGGCGGTGTGAGGCGGGCGGGGCCCCTGGCCACAGGCCCGGCCCGGCGGTCCGCCCTCAGAGGTGCGCCCGGCACAGCCGCCGCAGCGCCACGCGGGCCGGCAGTCGGTAGGCCAGGGCGACGACGGCGGGCCCGTGGACCGTCAGCCCCGCCCGGGTGCCGCGGGGGGTGGCGGTGAGGTCGTGCGTCATGGAGACCGCCGTCCCGGCCACCCGCACCGTCCACCGCCAGGTGCGGGCGTCGTCGTCGACCTCCTCGACCACGAACGGGACGCGCAGCCCCAGGGGCGCGTGGACCACGCCGCGAAGCCCGGCCCGCAGCCGGCGCCGTGGCGCCTCCACGGCGCGGATCTGCGGAGCCCACCGCGGCCACAGGCGCAGGTCGGCGTAGCGGGCCCAGGCCACGTCCACGGCGGCGGGCCCGGTCGTCGTCACGCGGCGGAACTGTCGGGGGCGGCGCGCGCGCCTCGCGCCGGCGGGGGTGCGGGTCCAGGGGGTCCGGATCATGGTGCCGAGCGTAGGGTCCGGACCGCCGGCCGGGACACGCCCGCCGGCCCGAGCGGCTCGGCCAGTGCACCGGGGGCGGCGTCGCGCTCCGGCAGGATGGGCGCATGACCCTCCCCACCCCCTCCGGCCGCTGGACGACGACGGCGCGGCCTGCCTTCGCCGTCGCCGCGGCCCTGTCCCTGGGCGGCAACCTGCTCTCACTGTGGATCGGCTCGTGGAAGTCCTCGGACCTGCCGGCCGACGCGGGCTACGCGGGCGTGCTCGAGGGCGGCTGGGAGCACATGCTCAACCAGCCCACGTACTTCACGTTCCTCTCGAACTTCCTGGTGGGGCTGACGTCCCTGCTGCTGGCGCTGCGCCTGCACCGGCCGGGCACGCTGTTCCGGGTGCTGCGGGTGACGGGGGTGGTGTGCATCGTGATCACGGGCGTGGTGTTCAACGTGCTGCTGCGGGACGCCGACCCGATGACCGCCGTCGAGCGGTTCAACGACACCCTGCAGCACATCGTCACGCCGATCCTCACCCCGGTGCTGTGGGCGGTCTTCGGGCCGCGGCGGCAGATCACGTGGCGGGTGGTGTGGTTGTCCACGCTCATCCCGCTCGCCTGGCTGGCGTTCACGCTGCTGCGCGGGCCGTGGCTGGACTGGTACCCGTACACGATCCTGGACGTCCCGCGGCTGGGCTACGACGGCGTCGCCGTCTACGTGGTGGCGATCCTCGTGTTCTTCGTGGCGGTCGCCGCCCTGCTGCGGGTGGCCGACGGCCTGCTGGCGCGGGCCGGCGTCGGGGTGGGGGCGGGCGCCGAGGCGGAGGCCCGGGTGGAGGCCCGTCCCTCCCCCTGACCCCGCCTCAGTCCGACGCCGCGCGGCCCACCTGCACCGCCCACGCGCGGACGAGCGCCTCGGCGACCTCCTGCTGGTCCAGGTGCACGTTGTGGCCGGCGGCGTCGAGCGCCGCGTAGGTGGCGCGCGGGTAATGCTCCAGGAGCCCGGCCTGGTCCCGGTAGCCGACGAGGTGGTCCTCCCGGCCGGTGAGGATCAGGGCGGGCCCCTCGAACGGCGGCGCGGCCTCCTCCGGCACGGCGTCCAGGACGTAGCGCGCGGACAGGCGCTTCAGCGCCTCCTCGTCCACGGCGCGGACGCCCGGCAGCGCGTGCTCGCGGAACCGCTCCCACGTGTCCCGCGTCAGCCGCGGGGACATCTCGAGGAACGGGGCGGCGTCGTCGGGGTCGAGGGTAGACATGAAGGCGTCGTCGCGCTCGCGCACCACCAGGTCGGTGCGGGTGCGCCGGTCCTCGTCCGGGTCGACGACGGGCGCGAGCAGCCCCAGCCCCAACACCTGCGCGCCGAACTCGGCCGCCACGTGCCGGGCGAGCAGGCCGCCGAGGGAGTTGCCGAGCACCGCGAACGGCCGCTCGCCGACCTCCGCGCTGATCCAGTCCACGAGCCAGGCGGCGAGCTCGGGGAGGCCGCCGTCGTCCTGGAGGGCCGAGGTCCGGCCGAAGCCCGGCAGGTCCACGTAGATCCGCTCGACCTCCCCGGCCTCGGCGAGGGCGTCGTCGAGCGGCAGCAGCAGCCGGTGGTCCACGCTGTTGCCGTGCACCGCGATCAGCGGGACGCCGGAGCCGCGGCGGACGACGTGGGGGTTCTCGGGGGTGTGCTCGGATGTGTGCTCGGTCATGGGTCCGAGCGTAGGGCTGAGCGCGCGGTGCCGCCCTCTCCCCGCCGCCCTCTCCTCGCCGCCCTCT
Source organism: Micrococcus sp. Alg238-R198 (assembly GCF_900537135.1). Taxonomy (NCBI): domain Bacteria; kingdom Bacillati; phylum Actinomycetota; class Actinomycetes; order Micrococcales; family Micrococcaceae; genus Micrococcus; species Micrococcus sp. Alg238-R198. The sequence goes on along the minus strand of NZ_UNRH01000009.1, from coordinate 36,809 downwards.
CCCCGCTGCCCCCTCCCCACCGCTTTGCGGGCCGAATGCGACGCTCCCGTGCCCGATTCAGGGGCTCATCCGTCGGATTCGGCCCACAAAGTGCTCGGCCGGGCCGCCCGGTGCCGGCCGGTCACCAGAGCAGCTGGTCCCCGCGGATCTGCGTCTGGAGTCCGTCGATGCGCCCGAGCACGGAGACCTGCAGCAGGGCCGGCCAGGCGTGCACCACGAGCCCCAGGGCCACCGCGACCACGCCCCAGACCGGATGCCCGACGGCCGCCAGCGCCACGCCCGCCACCGCGTGCAGACCCGCGGAGGCGGCGTGGCTGACGAGGGAGCCCACGGCGGCGGTGCGGATGCGCCGCAGGTCGGCCCGGCCGGTGATGCGGCGGCTGATGGCCGCGTTCCAGCCGACGGCGCCCAGCTGCCGGGAGAGCCAGTCGGTGCGGACCCGGCGGGCGAGATCGCGCCAGCGCGTGTCCCGCCTCCACGGCCGGTCCACGAGCTGCCGCGAGGGCTCCCCGTAGAACGGGCCGAACCCGAAGGTCCCCACCGTGAGCACGCCGACGAACAGCCCCGGCGCCGTCGGCGCCATCAGCACGAAGGCGGACATCAGGGCGGCGACGGTGAGGGCCAGACCGGCGAGCGAGCGGGGAGTCATCACCGCGGACGCTAGCGCACCGGGCCCGCACCCCGGGCGATCCCCTCGAGCCGCCGCACGTGCGCGGCCCACCGCTCGGCGTCCCAGCCGGGCAGGTTGTCCCCGGGGCCGCGCAGGCCGGCCTGCCCGTCGATCCCCTCGCGCAGGATGTCGGCGTGGCCGGCATGGCGGGCCGCGTCGAGGGCCACGTGGGAGAGGATCTGCGCCAGAGTCACCTCGGCCAGGTGCGCGGGCCACCAGGGGACCCGCCCCCGCGCGTCGAGGACGAGGGCCTCGATGGTCGCGTCCGCGTGCGCGAAGCATCGCCGCGCGTAGTCGAGGACGTCCTCGAGGGTCTCGTCCTCGGCGGCGAACAGGTCCGCGCCGTCCTCCTCGCCCACCCCCGGCGCGTCCCAGGGCAGGGGGATGCCGGCGGGGCGGCCGAAGACCTCGCCGAAGTACTCGAGCTCGCACGTGGCCGCGTGCTTGAGCAGGCCCAGCAGGTTGGTGCCGGTGGGGGTGCGGGGCAGGCGGACCTCCCGCTCGGGCAGGCCGTCCAGCTTCGCGAAGAGGGCGTCGCGCTGCCGGCGCAGCCCCTGATGGAGGATCTCCTTGTGGTCCATGGGGTGAGCCTGCCGGGATTCAGGCCGCGCGGACGGCCCTGGCCCGTGGCCCGACGTCGTCGCGGACGTCCGGCGCCCCGGGCCGCCGTCGTCGGTCCTCAGCCCTCCCGGCGCGGGACCACGGTGATGGCCCGGGTGTCCGGGGCGGTGTCGGCGACGTGCTCCATGGCGCGGTCGAGGTCGCCGGTCTGCTGGTACGCCGCGTGGATCTGCTCCCACAGGCGGGCGTTGCGGACGCCGATCGCGTGCGGATCCAGCACGGGTTCCTGGCCGGCGCGGCGCTGGCGGTCGTAGTCCTTGAGCAGCCGGATGGCCACGGGGCTCAGCAGGATGAGCGCCACGATGTTCACCCACGTGTAGAGGCCGACGCCGAAGTCGGCGAACGCCCACACGAGGGCCGAGCTCTGCACGGACCCGAACACCATGGAGCCGGCCAGCAGCAGCCGGGCGATCGCGATGACCGCGCGCTGCGCCGTCTTGTTGGGGATGAGGTAGGCGACGTTCGTCTCCGCGTAGAACGCGAAGGAGAGCAGGGTGGTGAAGGAGAACAGGAAGACGGCGATCGCCACGAAGGACGGTCCGAAGGCGGGCAGTGCCTCGTCGATGGCGATCTGGACCCATGCCGGGCCCTCCTCGACGCCGGGCACGTGCTCCGCGAGGAGGCTCTCCTCGTCCGGGCCCAGCACGTTGAAGCTGTTCGTGGCGAGGATCATCAGGCCGGTCATGGTGCAGACGAACAGGGTGTCCACGTAGGCGGAGAACGCCTGGGCCAGGCCCTGCTTCACGGGGTGGGAGACGTGGGCGGCCGCCGAGGCCTGGGCGCCCGAACCGGTGCCGATCTCGGTGGAGTACACGGCACGGCGCACGCCCCACGCGACGGCGGCGCCGAGGATGCCGCCGTAGACCGAGTGCAGGCCCAGCGCGCTGGAGAAGATCAGCCCGAACATCGCGGGGACCTGCTGCCACATGAGTCCGACGACGAGCAGCCCCACCAGGATGTACGCGCCGGCCATGAACGGGACCACGAGGCCCACCGTGCGGCCCAGGCGGTGCATGCCACCGAACACGATCGCGCAGAACAGCACGGCCATCCCGAGACCCACCCACAGCGGGTTCCAGCCCCACGCCTCGGTCGTGGCGGCGGTGACGGCGTTGGCCTGGATCTGCGGGCCGGTGAAGACCGTCGCGAACACGGTGGCCGCGGCGTACGCGACCGCCAGCCACCGCCAGTTCCGGCCGAGCCCCTCGAGGATGTAGTACGCGGGCCCGCCGCGGTACTCGCCGCGGACCTTGTGCTTGTAGAGCTGCGCCAGCGAGCTCTCCACGAGCGCCACGGGGGCGCCGAGGATCGCCGTCACCCACATCCAGAACAGCGCGCCCGGGCCGCCCAGGTAGATCGCGGCCGCGACGCCCGCGATGTTGCCGACACCGATGCGCCCGCCCAGGGCCATGGCGAACGACTGGAACGAGCTGATCCCCGCCGACGACGATCCTCCCCTGACCAGCTGGCCCACCATGTCCCTGAGCAGCCGCACCTGGGGAGCCGCCATGCGGATCGTGAAGTACAGGCCTAGGGCGAGGAGCCCGACGACCATGGGCAGGCTCCACATGATCGAGTTGGCGGCGGTGACGAACTGCTCCATGGCTTCTTCCCAGGTCGCGGACAGGATCCGTGCACTCCATCACATTCGGGCCACCCCGGGCACCCCTGAGCCCCCGGGGGGTCTGTGTGAGACCGGCAGGGTCGGCCGGCCAGACACGCCGTGCCGCCCCCGCACCGGCTCACCCCTGCCCCGCTCCCGCCTCCTCCCGCACCGTCACCGCCAACTCGACGTGTCCGGCCTCCGGGTCCACGAGGATCTGGCGGATCTCCGGCGCGGCGCCGGCGTCGTCCACGTCGAACGCGTCCATGAGTCCCAGCAGATCCGGATGGGGCAGCGCGCCGCCGGGGGCGTCGTCGAGGAGGTCGACGTCGCCCGCATCGGCCCGCACGTCCACGTACCGCTCCACACGGCGTGGCAGTGTCCCGGTCACCACCTCGTGCCCGTCGACCCTGAGGCCCGCGGGAGCCGGACCGCTCAGCGGGACCGCCAGGACGGTCTCCACGACGTCGGCGGCGCCCGGCACCGGACGCAGCGCCGTCCACAGCGGCCCGGCCGGTGCCGGCCCCGCCTCCGCGAGCGCCTGGAACAGCATCGCGAAGGCGGCGTTCGCGCGCTCGGTGGTCCCCTCCTCACCGGCCTCGTCCAGGGCCACCCGCTGCACGACGCCGGCCCACGGCGTCGGCCCGACCGTGCGTTCCGCCACGGGGCCGGGACGGGCGGGGCCGCCGTCGTCGTCGGGATCCGGGGCCGCGTAGACACCGGCGGCCGCGAGCGCGAGCGCGCGGTCCTCGAGGTCGCGGCGGCGTCGCAGCTCGGCCGCGTGTGTCTCGAGCCGCGCCGGCAGGGAGGCGGGGTCCGCGAGGACGGACCGGACGTCGTCGACCGTGAGGCCGGCCGCCCGCAGGACGCGGATCTGTGCGGCCGTCCGGATCTGGGCGGGCGCGTAGCGGCGGTAGCCGGAGTGGGCGTCGACGTCGGCGGGGGCGAGGAGGCCGCGCTCGTCGTAGAAGCGCAGCGCCTTCGCGCTCAGTCCGGTGGCGAGGGCGAACTCGCCGACGGTCATCAGGGGGCTCATGGGGCGACCTTTCTCTCAGGTGATCCCAGCGTGGGCGTTCCCCCAAGGGGAGGGTCAAGCGTCGCCCACGGCGCCCCCGCGCGTCGTCCCCGGCACAGTCCTCCGACTGTTACCCCGCACGTCCTGCCCGGCGCGCGGGCCCGGCCGCACCCTGTCTCATGGCAGGCATGATCATCACCGGACTCCTCCTCGGCCTCGTCCTGGGCTTCGTGTTCCAGCGCGGACGCTTCTGCGTCACGGGCGCCTTCCGTGACCTGTTCACCATCCGGTCCACCCGATGGCTCACCGCGTTCATGGTGATCGTGGCCGTCCAGTCGGTGGGCGTGTTCGCCCTCGACGCGCTCGGCGTGATCACCCTGGAGGCGGAGACGTTCCCGTGGCTCGGCACGATCATCGGCGGCCTGATCTTCGGCTTCTCGATCGTGCTCGCGGGCGGCTGCGCCACCGGCACGTACTACCGCGCGGGCGAGGGCCTCGTGGGCTCGTGGTTCGCCCTGATCTTCTACATCGTGGGCGCCACCGCGTTCCGCAAGGGCCCGCTGGCCGGCACCACCGAGGCCGTCCGCTCCGTCGAGACGCAGACGGGCTCGTTCCAGCAGCTCACGGGGCTGTCCCCGTGGGTGTTCGTGGCGCTGCTCGTGGCCGGCGTCGGCCTGGCCGTGCGTCATCACCTGCGTCGCGAGGCAGCCATGACCCGCTTCCGCCTGCCCGCCGCCAAGACCGGCCTCGCGCACGTGCTCACCGAGAAGGCGTGGCACCCGTTCGTCACCGCCGCGATCATCGGCGTGCTGGCGATCCTCGCGTGGCCGCTCTCCTGGGCGACCGGCCGCGAGTCCGGTCTGGGCATCACCGGCCCGTCCGCGAACATCGGCGCGTTCCTCGGCACGGGCGAACTCGAGCTCGTGGACTGGGGCGTGCTGATGGTGACGGGCCTGCTGATCGGCTCGTTCATCGCCGCGAAGGCCTCGGGCGAGTTCCGCGTCCGCGTGCCCGACGCGCAGACCACCGTCCGCTCGATCATCGGCGGCCTCGGCATGGGCTGGGGCGCGGCGTGGGCCGGCGGCTGCACCATCGGCAACGCGATGGTGAACACCGCGACCTTCAGCTTCCAGGGCTGGACCGCGCTCGTGTTCATGGTGCTCGGCACCGGCCTGGCGGCCAAGCTCTTCATCCTCAACCACCGCGGCAAGGGCACGACGCCGGTCCCCGCCTCCGGCTCCGGCCTCACCTCGGCCGAGGGCGCGGCGGCGGACGCCGGGGCGGCCCGCCCCGTCAAGCTCACGCCGATCGGCTGAGCCGGCCCGCCCGCGCACGATCTCTGACCACCGACATCAAGGAGAGAACATCATGGCGAAGCACCTGCTCGAGACCGACGGCCAGGTCTGCCCCTTCCCGCTCGTGGAGGCCAACCAGGCGATGCAGCAGATCCCCTCCGGGGACGAGCTCGTGATCGATTTCGACTGCACCCAGGCCACCGACTCCCTGCCCCGCTGGGCCGCGGAGAACGGCCACGAGGTCACCGACTTCGTGAAGCGCGGCGCCGCGGAGTGGACGATCACCGTGAAGAAGGGCTGAAGGGCGGAGGAGCCCCTCGGCACCTCCGCCCGCCGCGGGGGGCTCAGACCTCCAGCAGCACCTTGATCTCGCGGCGCTCGTCCATGGCCCGATACGCCTCGGCGGCGTCGTCGAGCGGCATGCGCGCGGTGAACACACGGCCGGGCTGGATCTCACCGGACTGGATGCGCTCGATCAGCTCGGACAGGAAGCGGCGGACGGGGGCGGGCCCGCCCTCGAGGTGGACCTCCCGTGCGAAGAGGTCGGAGCCGTCGAGGGTCTGGTCGTGGGAGACGCCCACGAACCCGAGGTACCCGCCGGGGCGCACCGAGGCTAGGGCCTGGTCCATCGAGCCCTGCGTGCCGACGGCCTCGCACACCCCGTGCGCGCCGTAGCCGCCGGTGAGCTCGCGCACCTGGGCGGCGCCCTCCTCGCCGCGCTCGGCGATCACGACGTCCGCGCCGAACTCCCGGGCGAGCGCGGCCCGATCCTCATGGCGGGAGAACACGATGACCTGCTCCGCGCCGAGGGTCTTGGCGGCCAGGACGGCGCACAGGCCGACGGCGCCGTCGCCGACCACGGCGATGGTCTTGCCGGGGCCGGCCTGCGCGGCGACGGCGGCGTACCAGCCGGTGCCGAGCACATCCGAGGCGGCGAGGTAGTCGGCCAGGCGGTCCGGGTCCGAGGGCTCGCCCCCGGGCACCTTCACGAGGGAGCCGTCGGCGAGCTCGACGCGCATGTACTGCGCCTGGCTGCCCGTGTACTCGCCGGCGTTGACGCAGCGGGACTGGTAGCCGGCCTGGCAGATCTCGCACGTGTTGTCCGAGAGCATGAAGGAGCCGATCACGAAGTCGCCGACCTCGAGGGTGGCGACGTCCTCGCCCTTCTCCACGATCGTGCCGACGTACTCGTGGCCCATGCGCCGGTGGTCGACGTCGTTGTGGCCGCGGTAGGGCCACAGGTCCGAGCCGCACACGCACGCGGCGGCCAGCTTCAGGACCACATCCGTGGGCTGGGCGACGCGCGGGGTGTCCACCTCCTCCACGACGACGTCGCCCGGCGCGCGCATGACGACCGCCTTCATCGTCTTGGGGATGGCAGGGGTGGCGGGGGTCTGTGCGGTCATGGTCTGTCCTCCGGTCTGGCCCGGCGGTCCGGGCGGTGTGCGGGGACCAGTCTTGCGCCCCTGAGCCGTGGAGACGACACATCGGCGACGCGGGCGGGGCCGGTGGATGACCGCGCGCCAGCGACATCACCGCCGGGCAGAACCGCGGTGATGTCGCTGGCGTGAGGTTGGCCGACACACCCCACTCGGCTCACAGCGAACGAGCACCGCCGGGCGTTACGCTGTGGTTCCCATCACATCCGACTCCCCTCGGAGGCCCGTCGTGACCCTCACCCTGCCCGCCCGCCTCGAGCGCACCGCCGCCGAGCATCCGAACTCCACCGCCCTGATCCTCGGCGAGAACCGCATGACATACGCGGAGCTGCAGGACCAGTCCCAGCGTCTGGCCGGGCTCATGCGGCAGGAGGGCATCGGCCCCGGGGACCGCGTGGCGCTCATGGTGCCGAACATCCCGGCGTTCCCGGTGGTGTTCTTCGCGGCCCTGCAGCTGGGCGCCGTCGTCGTCCCGATGAACCCGCTGTTCAAGCGCCGCGAGATCGAGTACTACCTGGAGGACTCGGGCGCGTCGATGCTGTGGTCGGTGCCGTCCGAGGAAGCCGTGGAGGGCGCCCGCGAGCGCGGTGTGCCGCTGCGCACCCTCGGCGAAGACGGCCTCGCCCCGCACCTCGCGGAGAGCCCCGGCCCGGTGACCGAGACCGTCGAGCGGGACCTCGAGGACGACGCCGTCATCCTCTACACCTCCGGCACCACCGGCCGCCCCAAGGGCGCCCAGCTGACCCACCGGAACATGGGCACCAACGCGGACACCGCGGCGGAGACGCTGATCCAGCTCCAGCACGGGGAGACCGTGCTCGGCTGCCTGCCGCTGTTCCACGTCTTCGGCCTCACGTGCGCGCTCATGGCGCCCGTGACGATGGGCGCCAGCCTGGCGTTGATCCCCCGCTTCGATCCCGCCGTGGCCGCGCAGACCGTCAGGGAGCGCGCGGTGGACGTGTTCATCGGCGTGCCCACCATGTACGGGGCCGTGCTGGCCGCGGCCAAGGACCATCCGGAGGACCTGGCCAGCCTGCGCCTGGGCGTCTCCGGCGGATCCGCCCTGCCCGTGGAGCTGCTGCGCCGCTTCGAGGCCACCTTCGACTGCGAGATCCTCGAGGGCTACGGCCTGTCCGAGACCTCCCCGGTGGCGTGCTTCAACCATCCGGGTGAGGAGCATCAGCCGGGCTCGATCGGACGCGCCGTCCGCGGGTGCGAACTGCAGCTGGTGACGCCGGACGGGGCCGTCGTGCCCGAGGGCGACGAGGAGACCCTGGGCGAGGTGTGGATCCGCGGGGAGAACGTGATGAAGGGCTACTGGGGCAAGCCGGAGGCCACCGCCCAGGCCATCACCGAGGACGGCTGGTTCCGCTCCGGCGACCTCGCCCGGCGCGATGCCGCGGGCAACTACTACATCGTGGACCGCACGAAGGACATGATCCTGCGCGGCGGGCTCAACGTGTACCCGCGCGAGATCGAGGAGGTGCTCTACGAGCACCCGGCCGTCGCGGAGGCCGCCGTGGTGGGGGTGCCCCACCCGGAGCTCGGCCAGGAGGTCGCCGCGCACGTGGTGCTCGCCCCCGGCGCGCACGCCACGGAGGAGGAGCTGATCCAGCACGTGAAGTCTCAGGTGGCCCCCTACAAGTACCCGCGCACCGTGACCGTGCGGGACGGGCTGCCCAAGACCGCCACCGGCAAGATCCTCAAGCGGGAACTGGCGCCGGCGGAGTGAGCCCGGGGTGGCCGCCCGGGCCGGACACACGGTGAGCCTCCCATGACGGCCCTGCCGCGCCTACGGGCGGAGGTGGCCCGGCGGTACGCCGCCCTCGACCTGCCCACCTGGCCTGGCCCGCACCCGGACGGCGCCCCACCCCGGGAGGAGGAGTACTCCCGGGTGACCGACCCGCAGCGGTATCGGATCGCGGCCGCCCGGCGTCGACGGCGCCTCCCCCTGGTGGCTGCTGGAGACGGACGTGCCCCAGGATGACGACGACGGCGGCGTCCTGCCGGTGATCCGGGTGGCGGTCGGCGCCCCGGGGTGGCCGTTCGAGGCGCTCACAGACGCCTGCCGGGACCTGGCCGCCAGCGGCTGTCCGAGGCTGCCGCGCGGGACCGAGGCGACCGTGCGGGCGGGGTGGTTCCCGGAGACATGAGGGGGCGGCGGTGGATTCGGCATGACCTGTCGATCGCGACATGACCTGACGGCAGACCCCAGGTCGTGTCGCGGCCGTCAGGCCGACCTGCCTCGGGCGCGGGCCACCATCCCCGCCGTCACAGCCGCCACAACCTCCCGTGGTGGCTCGGCCCCGGCCCAGTCCCCCGCGGCGCCGCCCTCGAGGCTGGCGATCAACCCCTCGACGTCGGCGTGGTGCTCACCGCGCCCCGAGCGGCGGATCAGCGTCCAGGCGTCCCCCTCGAGCGTGAGTCGACACCCCGGGGCGAGCTCGCCGCGCAGCCGCGCCAGGGCCCGCCGTTTGAGGCCGTGCTCGTTGAGGAACGCTGTCGTCGGGGACGCCACCCCGCGTCCGCACGCCCCGCACATCCGCGCTCAGCGGAGCTCGCGGGGGAACCGGCGGGCGAAGTCCGCGGCCACGTCCTTCATGAACGCGAACTCCACGCCGTTGTGCCCCTGGATGTGGTCGAACAGCCGCTCCAGCATGAGCAGGTTCTGGGGGCGTCCGGACACGTCCGGGTGGATCGTGATCGGGAAGACGGCGTAGTCCATCTCGCGGTGCACCCAGTCGAACTGGTCCTTCCACAGCTGCTCGATGTCCCGCGGGGAGACGAAGCCGTGGCTGTTGGGGCTGGACTTGATGAACATCATGGGAGGCAGGTCGTCCAGGTACCAGGACGCCGGGATCTCGATCAGGTCGGTCTCTTCGCCCCGGACGAGCGGCTTCATCCACTCGTGCGCGGACGCGGCCTCGTAGTCGATCTTCGTCCAGCTGTCCCCCACACGCACGTAGTACGGGGTGTGGTCGTCGTGCATGAGCGAGTGGTCGTAGAGGAAGCCCCGCTCGAGCAGGATCTCGTTGGTCACCTTGGAGAACTCCCACCACGGCGCCACGTAGCCCACGGGCTTGGTGCCCGAGCGGCGCTCGATCAGGTCCGTGCAGTAGTCCAGGATCTCGGTCTCCTGCTGCCGGGTCATGGCAATGGGGTTCTCGTGTGAGTACCCGTGCACGCCGATCTCGTGACCGGCGGCGACGACGGCGTCGAACTGCTCCGGGAACGTCTCGATCGAGTGCCCCGGCCAGAACCAGGAGACCGGCAGCTCTCGCCGCTGGAAGAGCTGCAGCAGACGCGGTACACCCACCTCGCCGGCGAACAGGCCGCGGGAGATGTCGCCCGGGGAGTCCTCGCCGCCGTACGAGCCGAGCCAGCCGCCGACCGCGTCCACATCGATGCCGACGCTCACGTAGATCTTCTTCGCCATGGGGGTTCCTCCTCGGAATCGTGGGTGGGGTCAGCGCAGCCGGGTGAACCGCGCCGCAAACTCGTGGGGATCCGGACGATGTGCCAGCAGGGCGGCGGCCAGGATGCGGGCCTGGAACGGCGGCAGCTCGCCGGCCGCCACGGCACCGGCGGCCAGGATGTCCGCGCCACCGCCGCTGCCGTAGACGCCGAGGACGGGGCCGGCCAGGGTGCGGGTCGCCAGCACGACGGGCACCCCTCGCGCGACAAGGTCAGCCACCGCCTCCGCGTGTCCGGGCCCGGCGTTGCCCAGGCCAGTGCCGGCCAGCACGATGCCGTGGGCGCCGCGATCGACGGCGGCCGGCAGGGCCGCGGGGTCCGCGCCCGGGTACGCGGTGATCAGGTCGACGCGGACGCCGTCCAGCCCGGAGTCCGGGAGGTCGAGGGTGCCGGGTCGATGCGGGCGGGCGTGCAGGCGGAACTCATCCCCGTGCGTCGTGCCTACGAGCGTGCCGCCGGTGAACGGCTGGCTGACCATCGTGTGCCCCTTGCGGGTGCCGCGTGCCGAGAGCAGCACACCGTCGAAGGCGACGAGGGTGCCGAGTCCGCGAGCGTTCGGGTGAGCGGCGGCGAGGACGGCCTGGCGGAGGTTGCGGGGACCGTCGGTGTCCGGGTGGTCGGCAGCGCGCTGGGCGCCCGTGAAGACTACGGGGGTGTCCGTGCCGTTCAGCAGGTCCGCGAGGAACGCGGTCTCCTCCATGGTGTCAGTGCCGTGTGTGACGACGACACCGTCGATGCCGGGGTCTTCCGCGCGCTCGCGTGAGACGCGGGCGATCGTGGCCAGCTCCGGCAGTCCGAGCCGGTAGCTGCCGACCGTCATCACGTCCTCGCTGGTGACCTCGACGTCGGCGGCCGCGTCCATGCCCTCGAGCAGGACCTCAGCGGAGTCCCCGGCCGTCGCCCCGGACCCCTCGCCAGAGCGCGAGGCGATCGTGCCACCGGTGGCAAGGACGTGGACGCGGGTCATTGGGGGGCTCCTTCGGTCATGGCCCGACCCTCTCAGCGGCGGGAGAGGCCGGTCAATGGCCCCGCCCACCGGCGACCCAGCCGGTCGGGGCCAGGACAGGCAAGGTCAGGCTTTGAGGTCCCCCTCCACCATGCGCGTGAGCACGCCCGTGAGCAGGTCGACGCCGGCCAGCATGTCCTCGTCCGAGGTCAGCTCAGCTTCGTTGTGGGAGACGCCGTCCACCGAAGGGACGAACAGCATGACGGTGGGCACAACGTCCTTCATGTTGGTGGAGTCGTGGCCGGCCACGGTCAGCACCTCTCCGCCCCGCAAGCCGCGCTCCTCGGCCACCTTCCGTGCCAAGGCCACGCCCTCCTCCGGGTAGGCGAGCTGGCCCCACGAGTGGGTGAGCTCGAGGTCCACGCGCACGCGGGCCTCCTCCTCGATCCGGACGACGGTTTCACGCAGCCAGGCTTCGGCGTCTTCCAGCACGGACGTCTCCGGGGAGCGCAGGTCCAGGTTCAGCACGACCTCGCGCGCCAGCGTGACGGGCGAGTTCGGCTCGAGGTCCAGCTCGGATACGGACGAGTGCAGCGCCCGGTACGGCGCACGGTCGGCCACCTCACGGGCGGCCACGATCACGCGGGCCGCTCCGTAGAGAGCGTCCTGTCGGTCTTCCATGCGGGTGGAGCCGGTGTGGGCCTGTGCACCAGTCACGGTGACGCGGAACTTCTTGGCGCCCCATGTGGCGGTCACGAAGCCGACCTGCAGCTCGCGCTCCTCCATGGACCGGCCCTGTTCCACGTGCAGCTCGGCGTAGCCGGCGGTCTCGGGGAAGGCACCGGACCCGGCGCGACCCTCGGCCCCCAGCTCCTCGGCCACGGTTGCGCCGTCTCGAGCCGCCTTCGCCAGCGCGTCCGCCAGCTCGAGCCGCCCGGTGTGCACGGACGAGCCCATCATCGACGGAGTGAACCGCGAGCCCTCCTCGTTGAACCAGTTCACGACGGCCACGTTGAAGACCGATGCCGCCTCACCGGCGCGCACGGCGTCCGCGACAGCGGCCGCTGCGTGTCCGGCGGCGAGCACGCCGTAGGCGCCGTCGAAGCGGCCAGCCAGCGGCTGAGAGTCCAGGTGAGAGCCGGCCACGATGTACGGGGCGCCGGGCACAAGCTCGATGCGGCCGATCTGGTTGCCGATCGCGTCGTAGTCCACCGTGAACCCGCGCTCCTCCAGCCAGCCGTGGAACCACCGGCGAACGGAGCGGTCCGCGTCAGTACCGGCCTGGCGGTCCACGCCCCCACCGGGGGTCGCCCCATGGGTGGACATGGTGGCGAAATCGTTCAGGAAGTCCGCAGTGCCGGTCATCATCGTTCCTCTCCGTAGGTGATCTCCCCGCCCACCCACGTGGACGAGATGGGGATGTCCGCCAGGTCGTCCGGCTCGACCCGCAGCGGGTCCTCCTCGAGCACGACGAGATCGGCGAGCTGGCCCGCGGCCACCTGGCCCTTACGGCCAGCCCAGCCGGTCGCCGCGGCGGAGCCGGCGGTGTACGCGCGCAGCGCCTCCTCGACGCCGATCCGCTCGTCCGGTCCGTAGACCTCGCCGCTCTGAGTGAGGCGCCTGACGAAGGATTGGACGACAGCGAGCGGTGCGCCGGGCGCCACGGGGCGGTCTGAGCTGCCGGGAAGCATCATCCCGGCGTCGAGAAGACGACGCGCGGGGTAGGAGAGGGCGGTCCGCTCAGGGCCGAGCAGGCCGGCCATCCCGTCGCCGAAGCTGGCCAGGAAATGGGGCTGCGGGACCAGCACAACACCGAGAGCGGCCATGCGGACCACCTGGTCCGGGCGGACGACTCCGCCGTGCTCGATGCGGTCCGGCATGGGCCCGGGGCCGGCCTCCGCCCGAGCCTGCTCGATGGTCTCGAGGGCGAAGTCCAGGGCGGCGTCGCCGATCGCGTGGAGGGCGAGTGCCCAGCCTGCGCGCGCGGCGCCGCGGATGCGGGCCGCCATGGTCGGGGCGTCCATCTGCAGGTAGCCCGTCTCGGCACCATGGGAACAATACGGGTCGGTCATGGCCGCCGTCGCACCGAGCAGTGAGCCGTCGGTGAAGAATTTCACCGGGCCCAGTTCGAACCACTCGTTGCCGAGGCCGGAGCGCAACCCGGCGTCCAGGGTGAGGGCGGCGGGATCGTCGGCATGGCCACCGACGTCGTGGAGCACGTCCGAGGTGACCATGGCCTGCAGGCGGGTGCGCAGCCGGCCAGCGTCCCGGGCGTCCTGATAGGCGGCGAGTTCCTGCGGGCTGTGGCCGATCCACCCGCCCGCCGTGCCGGCGTCGGTGACGGAGGTCAGGCCCTCCGCGGCGTACGCCTCGGTGGCCGCGGCCAGGCACTGGGCGATCTCGGCGCGGGACTCGGGGAGGATCAGCTCCTGCACGAGTGCCATCGCAGTCTCCTCGAGCAGGCCCGTGGCCTTCCCGGACTCGTCCGTGACGATGCGCCCGCCCTCGGGCTGGTGCCCAGGCGCCACCCCGATGCCGGCCTGCTCCAGCACGGCCGTGTTCACGGTGAATGCGTGGCCGGAGTTGTGGCGTAGCAGCACGGGGCGGCCGCCAGCAGCCGCATCCAGGTCCTCACGGCGCGGGGTGCGGGTGGTGAGGCTCAGCGGGCTGTAGCCGGAGCACTTCACCCACTCGCCGGGCGCGCGCCGTTCGGCGTCGCAGCGGACGGCCTCCAGAACATCGTCCAGCGTGGTGGCCTCGCTGAGGTCCACTTCGAGGAGAGTCTGGCCGAACCAGACGGAGTGGGCATGAGCGTCGTTGAAGCCCGGCAGGACCGTCCGGCCGCCAAGGTCCACCCGCTCCCGCGCGGTGCACCCCTCGATCTCTTCGTCCACGCCCACGACCCGCCCCTGCCACACGCCCACGCGGCTGGCCGAAGGGCGGTCCGCGGTCATCGTATGGATCCGGGCGTGCTCCAGGATCAGATCAAGTTGCACGGAACTCCCGCCCCGTCTGTCTCTACGGTGACCACTGGCATGCCCTCCATTGAATCGACCGGGGTGGGGCCCAGCAATGGACGTATGTAGCCGTCCTCACCCCGGTGCGTGGGCACGTGCACATCCAGCCAGGCCGGGAAACCGGCGGTGGACTAGCATCGGGACGATGGAGGAGGTGACCCCGCACCCCGTCAAGGACGGGCAGGCAGTGGACGAGCAGGTCTGGCGGAGGATCGTCGAGACCCTCCACGGAGACGTGGGCCGACTCGCCGACGCGTTCTCGGATGAGCTGCGCGGGCACGGCTACTACGACCATGGCCGCGTCACCCCGCAGCAGATCCTCGACTCAGCCCTCAGCACGTTCACGGCGCTGATCGAGTTGTTGGCCCTGGAGGATGCCGGCCAGGGCCCCTCCCTTGGTGACGCCCCGGCCGCCCAGGCGGCGGCCGAAGATCTGGGCCGCAGCCGCGCCCATCAGGGCGTCCCCCTCTCCTCGCTCGTGCAGGCCATCCGCCTCGACTTCGGCGTCCTGTGGCGCCGGATTAAGGAGCTTGCGCTGCCGACGCACGTGGACGTGCTGGTGGCCCGAACCGAGCACATCCACTACGCGGTGGAGGCCTATTCGGCCGGGGTCCAGCTGGCCTTCACGGCGGAGAGGGCGCGGATCCAGCACGACGCACGGGTAGTCACCGACCGCGTCGTCGCCCGGCTCTTCGATGAAGCCGAACTCGACGCGGACGCGGTCTCTCGCATCTGCACCGGCCTGGGGGTCGAGGCGGACACGCGCTTTGAAGCAGCACTGTTGCCCGTCGAGAACGGGACGGAGCTCGACCGGCGGATGGAGCCCGCGTTCCAGCGCGGCACCGCGTGGCGCCACCAGCGTGCGGACACGATCGCGTTCGTCCGCCCCGTGACCGGCGGGCGCAGACTCGCCGACGACCTCGCCGGTCTCGGTGCGCTCCTGCTCCCGGTTTGCCTCGGCGTGGCGGAACTGCGCCGGACGGTGCGCGGAAGTGCGCGGACGCTCGCCAATCTGCCGTCCCTGAGTCGGCCCACCGAGTTCCTCCACGTGTGGGAGCACGAGGCGCGCCGTCACCTGTCAGACGCGACCCCCTGGTTCCTGCGGGAGTGGCGGGAGCTCATCGAGAGCATCCCGCCGCAGGACCGGGCCCTCGTGGTCGAGGCCGCCCGGGCCTACATGGAGACAGGTTCCATCCGCGACACCGCGGGGGCGCTGTACTGCCACCGCAACACGGTGCAGAACCGGTTCCGGATGCTGAAGGAGCGCGTGGGGCTGGACGTGACCGTCCCGCGGGAGGCCGCCCTCCTCCAGATCCTGTTCAGCGCGGACACGACCGAGCTGGACGCGGAGGACAGCCCGGGCGGCAGAACCCCGCGCCGCTGATCGCCGGCAGGTCCCGGCCCACGATCACGTGAAGCGGGGCCGGGCCCTGGTCCGCGAGGACCCGGTCGAGGGTGGCGACCTTTTGGCCGTTCATGAGGACGCCCCGTCACCGCACCCGGTCGAGGTTGAGGTAGCGGCCCTGGCCGCCGCCTTAGGGCTCGGTGCTGAAGTGCTCGTGGAAAGCGTGCAGGGCGGTGACCCGGCCCGGGAGTGCGGGGGAGCATCGCGGCGCCGGGGCGCTCACCCCCGTGCCGGTCCGTCGGCATGGGGGGGGGTGACCGCCCCGGACGTCGAGTCTGTCCTTGACAAGGTGTGCCCTGTGCAGGTGACCAAGGGTGCTTGGCCCAGGCGCGGCACATGCCCAGTGATTCCCATCACCCTGGGTGGCAAAGTGACACGTCAGATGATGCGCCGGCGTTTGCCACCCGTCATCGGCGCTGCCCCTCCACGTCCACGGTCACAGCCCCGGGCGCACGCTGAGGGACTGAACGACGAGAGCTGCTGGGAGGACCACCATGTCGAGCACACATCCAAGCCCGCGTCCCGCCCCGAAGGTGGACGAGCCGCACGAGCCGGCCTCGGAAAAGACCGTCAGCGCCAAGGAGGTCGGGCGCATCGCCCGGGCGGCGTTCGTGGGGACCGCCCTCGAGTGGTACGACTACTACCTCTTCGGCACCGCGGCGGCGCTGGTATTCAACCGGCTCTTCTTCACGACCCTCAACCCGACGGCGGCCGTCCTCGCCTCGTTTGCGACCTTCGGCGTGGGTTTCGCGGCGCGGCCGATCGGTGCGTTCCTGTTCGGGATCCTCGGCGACCGCTGGGGGCGCCGGCCCACGCTGATCCTTTCCATCGTCCTCATCGGCACGGCCACCGGCGTCATCGGCCTGTTGCCGAGCTACGCCGACATCGGCCTGCTCGCGCCAGTCCTGCTCGCGGTGCTTCGCCTCATCCAGGGCCTGGCGGTCGGCGGCGAGTGGGGTGGTGCGACCACCATCGCGATCGAGCACGCACCTCCGGAGCGTCGCGGCCGATACGCCGCGCTCGTGCAACTGGGCTCCCCGGTCGGCACTCTGCTGTCGTCTGGCGCGTTCGCGCTTGTGCTGATGCTTCCGGCCGATGCCGTCGACTCTTGGGGCTGGCGGCTCCCGTTCCTCTTCGCGTTCCCGCTGCTCGGCATCGCCCTGTGGATCCGGGTCAAGGTCGAGGAGTCGCCGGTCTTCGAGGAATTGCAGAAGATGGACGACCGACCGAAGGTGCCTGCCGCCCAGGTGTTCACCAAGGCCGGCGGTCGCCTCCTCGTCGCCATCATGGCCGCGCTGCTCGGCGTGGGCGGTTTCTACGTGATGAACACGTTCGTGCTCAGCTACGCCACCAACACCCTCGGGGTGGAGCGGCAGACCGTCGTGAACGCGACCCTCATTGCCGCCGTGGTCCAGGTCGTCGTGATCCTGATCTTCGGGAGGGTCGCCGAAACCTGGGGACCCGGCCGAGTGACCATGGCCGGCGGCGTGGTGACCGCGCTGGCGGCGTGGCCGCTCTTCGCCCTGATCGACACGGGGCAGGCGTGGGCGATCACCGTCGCCGTCGCGACCGGCATCGGCTTGCTGACCATCACCTACGCAGTGACAGGCAGCCTGCTGTCTGAGCTCTTCCCCGCCGAGTACCGGTACTCCGGCGTCGGCCTGGGCTATAACCTGGCCGGCGCGCTCTCCGGGTTCCTGCCGTTCCTGGCCACGTGGATGATCGGTCTTCAGGAGACGCCGTCCTCGACGCCCGCGATCGTCATCCTTGTCGGGATCTCCCTGCTGACGGCGCTGGGCGGGTTCATCGGCGAGCGGCTTCGCGTGCAGGACGAGACGGTGGTGCGGGCGGGCTAAGTGAGGGGGCGGCGGTGGCCGGGTGCCGCCGCTCAGAACAGTGCCGCCACCCCCCGAGCGGCGAGCGGGACGAGCCGCACGGCCCGCACCACGGTGAACGCGGTGACCACCGAGACGAGCGCCCACTCCCGCCAGGACCCGGTCCGGCCGAGCAGGGGAAGCCGGAACCGTCCGGAGGACTGCCACCACCACAGGCGCGCGGGAGGCTCCGGGCTGAGCGGCCAGAGCAGGGCCACCCCGTTGTTGGTGAGGGCGTCGCCGAGGATGTGCACGCTCACGCCGACGGCCACGGAGGCGGGGATCCACCACAGCCCGTCGCTGAGGACGGTCGCCGACACCGCGACCAGGATGCCGAGTGCCCACGCGGCCCTCCATCCCCGGTTCGGGAGCAGTCGGAGGGCCTTGGCGGCCACGGCCGCCAGGAACGCGGCGATGACCCCCTGCCCCGGTGTGTAGACGTGCCCCGCGATCGGCACCTGGATGGAGGCGGCCGCCGTCGCGACGGCGGTGAACGCCGCGATCCCCACCAGCGAGTGTGTGCCGCGCCGATGCCCGCCGGCCACGTGGCGGATGCCGCGGCTCAGCCACTCGGTCAGGGGCGGCAGGGCGTGGACGACGGTGGCGCGGGGGTGGTCCCAGTCGCTGATCATGGCCGCGCCGGCGGTGGTCACGGCGCCGAGCAGCTGGAGCTCGGCGGGCAGGTGCAGCACGGCGATCGGCGACTGCCAGTGCGTGAGCGCCAGCCAGGCCGCGGCGCCGGTGGCCGCGTGGGACGGGCCCATCATGGGTGGGGTCCTCTCGTTCGCAGGACCGGGCCGCGTCACTGCGCCTGCGAGGGCCGGCGGGCGGCCCGCGGGGAAGGAAGAGGACCAGGGTGGCAGGCGGGGCGGACACGGTAAGGCGGCCGCCGCGGCCGGAGCGGGTCGAGGCGGCTGCCCGGCCGGGGGCGGCCGCCCGGCCCCTCACCCCGTCATCGCCAGCACCAGCGGGGCCAGCAGGGCGGTGAGCACACCGGAGCAGGCCATGGCGAGGGCGGAGAACGCACCGGTCTTCGGCCCCTCAGCGAGGGCGCGGGCGGTGCCGATGCCGTGGGAGCTCACGCCGATGGCCAGACCGCGCACGCGGGGGTCGCGCACGCGCAGCCGGTCGAGCACCCAGGGGGCGAACACGGCGCCGAGCACGCCGGTGAGCACGGGGAGCACGGCGGCGAGGGAGACGATCCCGCCGCCGGCGTCGGCCACCGCCATGGCGATCGGCGTCGTCGCGGACTTGGGGGCGAACGTGGCGGCCAGCGCGGCGTCCCCGCCCATCGCCCGCACGATCAGCACGGCGCTCACCATGGCGGTCAGCGAGCCGACGGTGACCCCGACGGCGACCGGCAGGAGCAGCTTCCGGATGTCAGGGCCGGCCCGGTAGAGGGGGACGGCGAGGGCCACGGTGGCGGGGCCCAGCAGGAAGGTGAGGTAACTGCCGCCGATCATGTAGGTCTCGTAGTCGATGCCGGTCAGGGCCAGGAACGCGGCCACCAGCACGATCGTCACGAGCACGGGCGTGAGCAGGGCGGTCTGCCGGGCGGCGAGCCACAGACGGCGGGAGAGCACGGCGACGGCGAGGGTCAGCGCGATGCCGAACAGCGGTGTGTGCAGGAGCGCGTCCCAGGCCTCGGCGAGGGAGTCGGTGAGTTCGGCGGCGTTCACTGTGCGTCCTCCTTGTCCGTGAGGCGGCGGGCGAGCGGGGCGGCGACGCCGGCGGTGACCACCAGCCCCAGCAGCCAGGGCACCACGAAGCCGACCAGCATCAGCGCCCGGTGTTCCTCGATGAGGCCCAGCACCGCGACGACGCCGACGCCCGCCGGGACGAACAGCAGCGGCAGGTGCTGGAGCAGGTGATGGCTCGCCGTCATCACCGGCGCGTCCTCGGCCGGCCGGCGCCACGCGAGCAGGCCGAGCAGCAGGAGCATGCCCAGCACGGCCCCGGGGATCGGCAGGTGCAGCGTGTCGGCCACGAGCGTGCCCGCCAGCTGGCAGAGCAGCAGGATCAGCAGGCCCTCGATCATCGGGGTTCACCTGCCTCGGACGGGCCCACTGGCGGCAGGCCGGGGACGACGCCGCTCCCCGCGGCGTCGAGGTGCGCCTGCAGGGCGCGCTGGGCGTCTGCGGCGCGCCCGGCGGCCAGCTGGGCGCAGATCTCGGCGTGCCCATCGAGGAGGCGGCGGGCGGCGTCGACGGATCCGCCGGTGGCGGCGTGGATCAGGCGTGCCAGGCGGGGGGCGAAGGTGCGCACGACCTCGTCGAAGGCGGCGTTGCCGCACGTGGCGATCACGTCCCGGTGGAAGCGCACGTCCAGCGCGGAGAAGGCAGCGAGGTCGCCGGCGTCCAGGGCGGCGCGCTGCTGCTCCAGGTTGGCGGTGAGCGTGGCGACGAGGGGCCCGACGGCGTCGGGCCGCGCGGCGACCGTGGCGAGGGCGGTGGACTCGAGGAGGCCGCGCAGGGCCGTGAGGTCGGCCACGCTCTGCGGCGTGAGGGCCTGCACGGCCGCGCCCTTCTTGGGGAGGAGCCGCACCAGGCCCCAGCGCTCGAGCTGGAGGAGGGCCTCCCGGGCCGGCGTCCGGGAGATGCCGGCCTCCGTGGAGAGCTGGACCTCGGTGAGCATCTCCCCCGCGGCGATCTCACCGCGGACGATGCGCCAGGCGACGTCGTGGGCCAGGCGGCCGGCAGCCGTGGCACGACTGCCCCATAAGGGGTCGGAGAGTGGAGTCATGCGGGCCAGAGTAATCGGATGCATGCATGGATGTATGCATTGTGTCGGACTCGGAAGGGGTCCGGGTGGGGAGGCGCCCATGATGCCGGCGCCCACCCTCGCCCCATGACCGTCGCCATCACCCGTCTCGACCCCGCCGGCGCGGACCGCGCGGAGCTCATTGCGCTGCTCACCGGCAACACGTGGCCCTTCCCTGTGCGCCCCACGTCACCCGGCCGGTGGCGAAGGAGGCCATCGAGGACGGCGGCAGGCACCACACACTGTCGGGTCACCAGCTCCCGATGTAGTCCTCCGGGCCGAGGAGACCCCGGGTGTCCGCCCAGGCTCCCCAGCGGTCGAGGAGGAGGGGGATGGCCTGGTCCTCCCACCAGGGCAGATGGACGAGGCCCTGACTCATGCCTCCGCGGTTGAACCGCTCCACATTGACCTTGTCCTCGTCGTAAGGCTCGGCCCCCTCGAGGGAGCGATCGAGCGCATCGCGCAGGAGCCGGCCGAGTTCATACTCACTGGTGGGCATGGGGGTGTCGTCGAGCCGTTCAGCGAGCTCCTCCCAGAGACCGATGCTTCCCCGCAGCCCGTACTGGCGGGGGCGGCGGCGGCGGAACAAGTCGCCGACGGTCGCGCGCGCCGACGAATGGACTTCCACCACGTCCACATCGCGCTTCGCCTGCTCCGCCATGGCCGTGCGGGCTTTCCGGATGCGCTGGCGGAGCAGCTGTGCTTCGGGGCTGGTGCCGCCGTAGATGAGGTTCAACGGCGGGGTGTGCGTGTCGATCACAGGCTTCTCGATGCCCCCGAGCGGTGTCACTTCCGCGAACCCGGCGGGCGCCTGCCACACACGGACGGCGAGGTGACGGCGCATCCAGGTGGTCAGCTGCTCGCCGCTCTCCGGGGTGAGGGAGAATCGACCCGCGGAGGCGACGGCGACTGGCTCCAGGTCCAGCCGATCCACCAGGAGTGCGGCCAGAGTGCGGCGCAGAGTGGAGTGCGCGGTGCCGCCGCCCGCGAAATGCTTGCGTTCCAGGCGGGCCCGCAGGCTGCCCTCGGCCTTGCCGATGTAAAGCACATCGCTTCGACTGACAGACGTGTCCAATCGCAGCTCGGCTCGCGCCGCGTCAGGATCCTGCGCGACAACCGCGTACAGCCCGGTCGAATCCGGCATGACCTCGCCGCCACGCCCACCAATGACCACACCGCCGTCCTCGACGCGTGCGAACAGCTGGGGACTGTTCTGCAGAGCATGGGAAGCGGCCACGATGAGCCCCGCCTTGGTGGTCATGCCAATGTCCTCTCTTCGTCCGGGACATCTACCCCGGCTACGCCTCGAGCCTACGGAGGGCCCTGGACACGGTAGGCGCCCTTGCGATGGATCGCTGAGCCCTCACCGCGCCAAGATCCACCGGTCCTCTGGGCCGAAATTGTGGAGGTCGTCGCAGACGAAGCCGCGTAGCCACGGGACGTGGTCCACGACGCGCCGGTACAGGCCGCGGTGCACGCCGGACTCGTCGCCGATCAGCTGCTCAGCGGACACGTTCATCTCGACGCCAACCGCGCACAGGCGGGCGGGGCTTCACGCCTCGTCGGGCGCCCGGTCCTCCGCGTCGGCGATGACGTCCTCCAGAGCCTGCAGGTGGGGCTCGGCGTCGTCCCCGGCGCCCAGGTCGGCCAGCGCGAGGCGGAGGGCCTCGAGCAGCTCGCCGGCCTCCGGGTCCGCGGCGGCGGAACTCCAGCTCGCCCGCCAGGGCTCCTGGGTGGCGTCCTGCTGCTGGAGGAAGATGAGCCGCTCGACGTCGTCGGCCGGGATCTTGAGTTCCTCACCCCACGCCTGCATGGTCGTGACGTACGTCCGGTACCTGTCGGGGTAGGTCCAGCCGCCGCCGATCCGGACGTCGACGTCCTTCACATGCTCGGCGAACCAGGCGCGCACCACGGAGTCGAGGACGGGGGCGATGTCGGACTCCCGGTGGGCCTTGGTGAGGAAGTAGAGGTACTTGGTGCCGAAGGCCGCGCCGAGGTGCTTGAGGCAGCCGACCCCGCTCTTGCGCTGCTGCCGGATGTGCTCGAAGGCCGCGGGCCCGCCCTGCTCGAGGGTGATGCGGGTGACGTCGGCGAGCTGCTCCTCAAACCCGGGCTGCGCCATGATGCGCTCCACCCGGGAGGGGCCGTAGCCGACCCGTCCGTATCCCCACACCATCGCGGCGATGAAGGCGTCCCGCTGCACGGCGCGGTCCTCGGCGGTCACCTTCGCGGCGTAGCCGGTGACGACGGCGCGGGTCAGCGGCTCACACTCGAGGCAGGCGGGCAGGTCGGGCACGTGGGCCGTCCAGTGATCGAAGGACCAGCGCGTGGGCTCGTCGGCGGGCCTGCCGGCGGCAGCCCACGCATCGAATGAGCGCTGGAGGGCAGGGGGTACGGCGGCAGCGGGAGTACTCGTCATGGCCACACCGTAGGCCAAGGACCGGCACGGGAGGCATGTGCCTTCAGTTCCGGCCCGGCCCGCCACTCCCCTCCGCGATGGCGGTCAGACGGTCCACGTGGGCGGCCCAGCGGTCGGCGTCCCACGGGGGCAGGTTGTTCCCCGGGGCGCGCAGGCCGGCCTGCCCGTCGATCTGCTCCCGCAGGATGTCCGCGTGGCCGGCGTGCCGGGCCTCGTCCAGGGCGACGTGCGCAATGATCTGCGCGAGCGTCACCTCCGCCTTGTCGTCGGGCCACCACGCCACCCGCCCGGGGGCGTCGGCGCCGAGGGCCGTGATGGTCGCGTCCGCGTGGGCGAAGCAACGGCGGGCGAACTCGAGGACGTCCTCGAGGGACTCACCCTCGGCGGCGAACATGTCCACGTTGTCCTCCTCCGGCTGCCCCGCCGCCGCCCAGGGCAGCTGCACCTCGGCGGGGCGGCCGAACGTCTCGCCGAAGTACTCCAGCTCGACGACGGCGGCGTGCTTGACCAGTCCCAGCAGGTTGGTGCCGGTGGGAGTGCGCGGCAGGCGGGCGTCGCGCTCGCTGAGGCCCTCGAGCTTCTGGAGGAGGGCCGCACGCTGGCGGCGCAGCCCGTCGTGGAGGATCTGCTTGTGGTCCATGGGGGGATCCTGCCCCAGATCAGTCAGGCCGCGAACCCCCGCACGAGCTCAGCCACCCGCTCCGGCGCGTCCAGGTGCACGTCGTGCCCCGCGCCGGGCACCTGCACGTGCCGCACATCCGGGCGCCGACGCCGCATCTCGTCCAGCTCTCCGGCGGGCACGTACCCGTTCTCCCCGGTGATCAGCAGGGTTGGCGCGGCGATCTGCCCCCATTCCTCCCACCGGGGCCGCTCGTGGACGGGCCGCAGGGCGGCCTCCAGCACGTCGACGTCGAAGCGTGGCACCCAGCCGGCGTCGACGTCCCGGGTGGAGCGCGGGGAGGGCGCGATTGCGGGCGGCCCCGCCCCTGACTGGCCGTTGCGCACCGCGCGCCTGACGCTGCGCCCACCCCGGGAGGACGACCTCGGCTGGCCCTGCCGGATCGGTGTCTCTGGTGGTGGGGAACGTGGGCATGCCCGTGGGGACGTGATCCTGTGGCTGACGGACCGCGAGTCATCCCGCGGGCCTCACCTCGTGTGTTCGCCTGACCATGGCCGGGACACTACACGCGGCATGAGGCTGGTCAGCCCGGTAGTCCACACCCGGTCAACCCCGCCGGCCCGCACGCGCGGCGAACTCGTCCAGACAGGCGAGCACCTCGGTGGCCAGCCACACCCGGTTCCGACGCTGGCTGGAGACCGGCTGCAGCACACCGGCCTCGACAAGCTGGTCCACGGCCCGCTGGGCGGCCGGGCGCGAGACACCCAGCACCTGGGCCAGGTGGTCCACGGTCACGGCGGGTTGCGCGATGATCACCGCGAGCGCCCGCCAGACCGCCGCGTCCCGCCGGGCGGTGAGCCGCTCGCGCCAGCCGGTCAGGGCCTCGTCCAGGTCCGCGACGAGCTCTCGGCCGTTGCCGACGGCGGCCAGGGCGGCCTGCGCGAAGCGGCGCACGATGGGCGCGGGGTCGCCGTCGCGGTAGGCGGTGAGGGCGTCGAAGTATCCGGCCGTGTCCGTGAGGAGTCCCGCGGAGAGGGGCACCCCCATACGGGTGATCGCGCCGGCCCGATGCAACACGGCGTGCACGAGGACGCGCCCGGTGCGGCCGTTGCCGTCCGCGAACGGGTGGATGGTCTCGAACTGGGCGTGCGCGATGGCGGCCTGCACGAGGGCGGGCACGTCCGTGCGGCGCAGGTAGGCGAAGAGATCGTCCATCCCGGCACGCAGGCGCTCCGGGTGGGGCGGGACGAACTGCGCCGTGTG
This sequence comes from Micrococcus sp. Alg238-R198, assembly GCF_900537135.1. Classification (NCBI taxonomy): domain Bacteria; kingdom Bacillati; phylum Actinomycetota; class Actinomycetes; order Micrococcales; family Micrococcaceae; genus Micrococcus; species Micrococcus sp. Alg238-R198. The sequence continues at coordinate 12,389 of NZ_UNRH01000009.1, read as the reverse complement.
CGGCGTGGGCACCCCGCCCCCGATCCACCCCTGCGCATCGCGGTAGGCGCCCGGCCGGGCATGCTCCTGACCGTCCATGAGGGCACGATGGGCGGCCAGCAGGGCGGGCTCGTCGAGGTCGGCGGCCAGCCGGGAAGCAGCGCCCATGGCCCTCACGTTCGCCGCCACGAGCGTTGCGTTCGGGCGGGTGCGTTCGCCGAGAGTCGCCAGGGCGAGGGCTCGCGCGCCCGCGGTGATGTGCTCGATCTGCGAGGAGGACGCGGACTCAGTGCGCAGGAGCACCGCGTCGATCGGGGCGATCTCGCCGGTGAGCCCCGGGAGGGCGTGGCTGATCTCAGCATCGAAGCGCACGACGGCGGCCGTCGCCTCCTCGACCTCGGTCGCCAGATCAGAGGGCAGGTCGAGCCCGAGTCGGGCGATGCGGGCCGGGAGCGCGGCTCGATACGGGCCCGAGGCGCGCACGCGAGCGCTGCGGGAGCGCAGCCCGGCGTCATCCGGGCCCGCGGCCCAGGGGCGCTCTTCCCAGCCGACGGCCCACGGGGTCGGGCGCGGATCGTTGCTCATGCCGCCACCTTACGCAACGTTATGTCTAGAGAGTTGCGTACTTCTGGGCGTCGTGAGGTGGAAAGCCGTCTGCCCCGGGCCCGATGCTCCGAGGCGAGCATCGCGTAAGTGACGCCGTCCACCCAGCCGCGGGTGCGGTGCAGTGACTCCTCCTTGAAGGTGCCCTCGTGGCGCAGGCCGACCTTCTCCATCACGCGCAGGATGGGCGCGTTGTCCGCGAAGGCGTGAGCCTCCACGGGTCGGACGCCGAGGCCTGCGAAGGCGAGGTCCAACAGGGCACAGGCCAGCTCGGTGGCGCGGCCCCGGCCGGCGTGGGCCTGGGCTATGGTCCAGCCGATCTCGGCCTGCGCGTCCCGGGCTTCCTCGCGCGGTGCGCCGCGAGGTCGAGGAGGGGCGTGGCCATGGGGTCACGGCAACGGGCGGCGGTGACGTCCCCTCCCCTACTCTCGGCCCCATGGACGTCACCTTCACTCCACTCGACCCGGCAGGCGCCGACCGGGACGCGCTCGTCGCCCTGCTCACCGAGAACGCGTGGCCGTTCCACACGCGCCCGCGCGTCACCCGGCCGGAGGCGGAGAAGGCCGTCGATGGCGGCGCCTGGGAGGATGAGGACCACCGCACCTTCTGGATCGAGCATCCCGAGCACGGCCGCGTCGGCGTGGTGCGCCTGGAGGACCTCACGGACCCCACCCCCTTGTTCGACCTGCGCGTGGCGGAGCGGTTCCGCGGGCGCGGGCTCGGCGCGCAGATCCTCACCGCGCTCACCCGGCGCGTCTTCGAGACGATGCCCGCGGTGGACCGCTTCGAGGGCCAGACCCGCGAGGACAACGTCCCCATGCTGCGCACCTTCCGCCGGGCCGGCTGGGTCAAGGAGGCGCACTACCGGCGCGGCTGGCCCGTGGACGGCGGCGAGCCGCTCGCGTCCGTGGCCTACGCAATGTTGCGCCAGGACTGGGCGTCCGGCACGACGACGCCGGTCCCCGCCGACGTCGACGCCCCGCCTCCGGTGGGGCGCAAGGAGGGCGCGGCTGCGGGCGGCCGCGCCCCTGACTGGCCGTTGCCCACCGCGCGGCTGACGCTGCGGCCGCACCGGGAGGACGACTTCGGCTGGCTGCAGGAGATGTACACGCAGCCCGAGGTGGTGCGCCACCTGCTGGACGAGCCCTGGGACGAGGCGACCGCGCGGGCGAAGCTGGCCAAGCGGATCACGTGGGACGACCTCGGCGGCCCGTCCGGGGCGGCGTCCCTGGTGGTGGAGCACGCGGGCGTCCCCGTGGGTGACGTGATCCTGTGGCTGACGGACCGCGAGCGCGGTGTCGCGGAGATCGGCTGGGCACTGGATCCGCGACATGCCGGTCAAGGCTTCGCCCGGGAGGCCGCGGCTGCGCTGCTGGACCTGGGGTTCGAGACGTCTGGCCTGCACCGGGTAGTGGCACAGATGGATGCCCGCAACACGGCGTCCGCCCGACTGGCCGAGATGCTCGGGATGCGTCGAGAGGCACACCACCGGCAGGACCTGTGGAGCAAGGGCGAGTGGACGGACACCCTCGTCTACGCGATGCTCGCGAGCGACCGGGGGGTGAGGGGCCATCTATGACGACGAACGGACTTCTACGCTCACCCCATGCAGCTCGAGACCGTGAGGGGGTGGACTCGCGAGGCTCACCAGGTGTGCGGACCGAGGTCCTCGAGGATCTCCAGGTCGAGAGGCCACTCGTCAGGGCGGGGAGTCTCGGGGAGCACCGGCTCGTAGGCGCCGACGTAGACGACCTCCCCCAAGCCGAGGCCGGTGGCCTCCTCTGGCTCAAGGATCGTCAGGTCAGCGTGGCCGGGGACGCGGTCGATCTCGGCGAGCCGCCCCGAGGGCCACACCTCGTGTGCCGCCCTCACCACGGCCCGCACACGACGCAACGGGATCGACCCGGCGGGGCTGCCGTCGTCGTGATGGGTGACGACCCAGCCTGCAGAGGCCAGGGGCCCAGCCTGACTCACTCCCCGGGAGGGCAGCAGGATCAGCTCGTGGACTTCCCCCACGGCGATCGGGTCACCGCAGCATTCCTGCTCCCAGTCCGAGAGCGAGGCGCGGCCGACGGCGCCGACGGTGATGTCCATGGTCGGAGTGTAGGGGCGAGGCCTCACCCGTGGGCGCGCGTCACCCGGGGCGCTCCGCCCTCGTTCCAGCGGAACAGGGTGAGGTGCCACAGCCCGGGGACCGTGCGAGACGGGCCACCTCCACGCGCACCGACGTGGCCCTGTGCGAGCGGCTCGGGTTCCGCGAGACCGTACCCGGCGCGTGGGCACCCGCGACCCGGGAGTGACATCATGGACCTCGGCTCGCGCTGATACTGGGTATCGTGAGCCACGCCACTACACTGTGCTTCCACTGATAAAGGAGCAACCCCCCATGCCGACCCTGCGAACCGTCCCCCTCTCCGCCGCCACGCGGGAGGACCACCTCGCCCGCCTCCGGGCCACCAGCCCGGAGGCCCCCCTCGACATCCTGGTCGTGGGCGGCGGCTCCACCGGCGTGGGCGCCGCGTTCGACGCGGCCACCCGCGGCCTCGACGTGGGCATCGTCGAGGCCCGCGACTGGGCCTCCGGGACCTCGTCCCGCTCCTCCCGCCTCATGCACGGTGGCCTGCGCTACCTCGAGATGCTGGACGTCAAGCTGGTGTACGAGGCGCTGCGGGAGCGCGACCTGCTGCTCACCCAGACCGCGCCCCACCTGGTGCGTCCCCTGCGCTTCGTCTTCCCGTTCTTCCACAAGGTGATCGACCGCGGCTTCATCGGCGCCGGCGTCACCATGTACGACGCCATGCAGTCGCTCGGCCGCCGCCGCGCGATGGGCGCGCACCGCCATCTCAGCCGCCGCTCCATGGCCGCGACCTTCCCCTCCCTCGACGACGAGAAGATCGTCGGCGCGGTGGAGTACGCCGACGCCCAGTTCGACGACGCCCGCCTGGCCATGATGCTCGTGCGATCCGCCGTGGACCACGGCGCCGTGGCCGCCAACTACACCGCCGTCACCGGCTACCTGCGCGGCGACGACGGCCGTGTGCAGGGCGTGCGTGTCCGCGAGGAGACCTCCGGCGAGGAGTTCGACGTGCACGCGCGCGCCGTCATCCTGGCCGGGGGCGTGTGGACCCAGGAGCAGCAGGAGCTGGCCGGGGCCGACGGCGGCCTCGAGGTGCTCGCCTCCAAGGGCGCCCACATCACCGTCCCGCGCGACCGCATCCGCGCCGACGCCGCCACCGGCGTGATCACCAAGACGGAGAAGTCCGTGCTGTTCCTCATCCCGTGGGACGAGTACTGGGTGATCGGCACCACGGACACCCCGTGGGCGGAGGACGTGGCCCATCCGGCCACCACCGCGGACGACATCGACTACATCCTCGAGCACGCCAACGCGGTGCTGAAGGAGGACCTCACGCGTGACGACGTGATCGCCACGTACGCCGGCCTGCGCCCGCTCCTGCAGCCGGTCACCGGATCCGACGGCGGCTCCACCAAGATCTCCCGTGAGCACACCGTCACCGAGGTGGCCCCCGGCCTCACCGCCGTGGCCGGCGGCAAGTGGACCACGTACCGGGCCATGGCCGAGGACGTCGTGGACTTCGTGGTGCGCGAGACCCACCCGACCCGTCCCAGCCTCACCGAGCACATCCCCGTGCTCGGCGGCCTCGGCTACTCGGAGATCGAGGCGGAGGCGGACCGCATCGCCGCCGACTACGGCCTGGACGAGGCCCGCGTGGACCGGCTCCTGTTCCGCTACGGCACCGTGCTGCGCCACGTGCTCGACCTGATCGACGCCGACCCGTCCCTGAGCGTCCCTCTCGCCGAGGCGCCGCGCTATCTGCGCGCCGAGATCGTCTACGCGGCCCGGGCCGAGGGCGTCGTCCACCTGGACGACGTCATCGAGCGCCGCACGCGCCTGTCCACCGAGGTCCGTGACCGCGGCGTCGCGGCGGCCGCGGAGATCGCGTCCCTCGTGGCCCCCGAGCTGGGCTGGGATGAAGAGCGCATCGCCGGTGAGATCCGGGCGTACAAGGACCTCGTCGCCGCCCGCCTCCGCGGCGAGACCGCCCACGACGACGTCACCGCCGCCGCCGCGCTCGCAGCTGCCGACGCCGCCCCCGTCCACGGAAAGGAGCCCGTCCATGGGCACGATCTTCCTGCATGAGATCGCCGGCACGGCCATCCTCCTCCTGCTCGGCGTCGGCGTCGTCGCCAACGTCGTCCTGATGAAGACCAAGGGCAACGGCGGAGGCTGGCTGCTCATCAGCTTCGGCTGGGGGCTGGGCGTCTTCGCGGGCGTCTACGTCGCTGCCGCGACCGGTGCGCACCTGAACCCCGCCGTGACCGTCGGCCTGCTCGTCAGCGGCGCCGAGGAGTACGCCCCCGGCATCGCCGTGACCCTCGGCACCACGCTCGCGTACTTCGCGGCGCAGCTGATCGGCGCCTTCCTCGGCGCGGCCCTGGCCTGGCTGGCCTACCGCGACCACTACCAGGCGGAGACGGACCAGGGCGCGATCCTGGGCACGTTCGCCACAGGTCCCGAGATCCGCAACCCGCTGTGGAACATGGTCACCGAGGTGATCGCCACGTTCGTCCTGGTGTTCGTGATCCTGCTCTTCGGCTCCACCCCCTCCGGGCTCGGCCCGCTCGCGGTGGCCCTGCTCGTCGTCGCGATCGGCGCGAGCCTGGGCGGCCCCACGGGGTACGCCATCAACCCGGCGCGCGACCTGGGCCCCCGCCTGTTCCACGCCGTCGCGCCGATCCGGCACAAGGGCGGCTCGGACTGGGGCTACGCCTGGGTGCCGATCGTCGGCCCGCTCGTCGGCGCCGTCCTGGCCGGCCTCGCCGCGCCTCTGTTCGTCTGAGCGGTCTGCCCGTCCAACCCCGGCGGGCACGTTCCCCTGCGGGAACGTGCCCGCCACCCCCACACCCCCGTGACCACCTCCGAAGGAGTAGGACATGACCACCCCCCGCTACGTGATGGCCATCGACCAGGGCACCACGTCCACGCGCGCGATCCTCTTCGACCACAGTGGGGCCATCGTGTCCACTGGTCAGCACGAACACGAGCAGATCTTCCCGCGCGCCGGCTGGGTGGAGCACGACCCAGTGGAGATCTGGACGAACACCCGCGAGGTCATCGGCGAGGCCCTGGCCCGCGCCGAGGTGACCCGGCACGACGTCGCCGCCGTGGGCATCACGAACCAGCGTGAGACCACCGTGGTGTGGGACCGCAGGACCGGCAAGCCGGTGTACAACGCCATCGTGTGGCAGGACACCCGCACCGACCGCCTCTGCGAGCGCCTGGCCGGCGACGTCGGCGCGGACCGCTACAAGGAGCGCGTCGGGCTGCCCCTGGCCACATACTTCTCCGGCCCCAAGGTGGCCTGGATTCTGGAGAACGTGGACGGTGCCCGGGAGGCCGCCGAGAACGGCGACCTCATCTTCGGCACCACGGACTCGTGGCTCGTGTGGAATCTCACCGGCGGCGGCGAGGGCGGCCGGCACGTCACCGACGTCACCAACGCCTCCCGCACCATGCTGATGAACCTGGACACCCTCGACTGGAACGAGGAGATCTGCGCGGACATGGGCATCCCGATGTCCATGCTCCCGGAGATCGTCAGCTCCTCCGCCGAGGTGGGCACCGTGTCTGGCCAGCAGCTGCTGCGCGAGACGCCGATCACCGGCATCCTGGGCGACCAGCACGCGGCGACCTTCGGCCAGGCGTGCTTCGAGGTCGGCCAGGCCAAGAACACGTACGGCACCGGCAACTTCATGCTGATCAACACCGGCGAGGAGCCGGTGCATTCGGACAACGGCCTGCTCACCACGGTGGCGTACCGCATTGGCGACCAGAAGCCGGTGTACGCGCTGGAGGGCTCGATCGCCGTCACCGGCTCGCTGATCCAGTGGCTGCGGGACAACCTCGGCATGATCGGCAGCGCCCCGGAGGTCGAGACCCTGGCCGCCGGTGTGGAGGACAACGGCGGCGTGTACTTCGTCCCCGCGTTCTCCGGCCTCTTCGCCCCGCACTGGGACGCCACGGCCCGCGGCGCCATGGTGGGCATGACCCGCTACGTCAACAAGGGGCACATCGCCCGCGCGGCACTCGAGGCCACGGCCTTCCAGAGCCGCGAGGTCCTGGACGCCATGAACGCGGACTCCGGCGTCGACCTCACCGAACTGAAGGTCGACGGTGGCATGGTCGCCAACGAGCTGCTCATGCAGTTCCAGGCGGACCTGCTGCGCGTGCCCGTCGTGCGCCCCAAGGTCATCGAGACTACCGCCCTCGGCGCCGCCTACGCCGCAGGCCTGGCGGTGGGGTTCTGGGCGTCCCAGGACGAGCTCGTGGCCAACTGGGAGGAGGACAAGCGCTGGAAGCCCACCATGGACGAGGAGGAGGCTGAGCGCGCCCTGCGGCTGTGGAAGAAGGCCGTGGAACGCTCCCGCGACTGGGTCGACGAGGACGTCGTGGCGGCCCAGGGCTGAGTCGTCCGATCCGTAGGCTGGTCCGGCCGGCCCCGTGCGCCCCGTGCGCCCCGGGCCGGTCCGGGCCCTCCAGAAGGACCCCGAGCAGCACTACCCCCTCGTCGGCCGCCTGCGCGCGGAGCGGGGCGGAGTCGGTGCCGTTGCCATCGGCGCAGTGGCCAGGCCCGAGGCGCCCGGCTGCTCCGACGTCAAGCTGTCCTCACCCAGGGCGTCCTCTTCCCCGCCGCTTCCGCCCAAGGCGGCGGTGGACAGGCAGGCGAAGTAGTCCGCATCCACGTTCCGGCTGTCCTTGATGGCGCTCCGCTGTGGAATCTCCTCGGAGAGGTTCTCCACGGCCGCGTTGTTCGCCGAGGCCACCACCCTTTCGAGGCCGGCCACCTCAGGCCGGAGTTCGCGCGCCCGTCGTCGCATCCTGTCCTCGCCGGTCCACTCATGGGTGCGTTCGGTGAGGGCGTCGAGTGGGTTCTCACACGCCGACAATCGGCGTGCTCGTTCGACAACGTTGGACGCCAGGATGTCCCGGAGCATCGTCGTCTTGCCGGTTCCGGGGAGGCCGTTCACACCCATCAGACCTGGCCCGCCCGCCTCGACGACCTCGGCCCGCGCGACGACATCAATGCGGGCGGCTTGCGGATGCCCCGTGTGCTCGTGGGCGGTCATATTCGAGGAATTCAGCGGTGGCTACAGTGCCTGGATGGCGCACTTGCCCTCGTCCCCGAGGCTCGGCGGGGGCAATCCATCCCCCCTCCCGTCTGACCTTCGCCCTCTCCCCCAGGACAACGGAGTCCGTTCAGTTCCGGTTCAGCCCGAACCGGCGCGTCATCAGAGCCTCCTTGTAGTGCTTCTCCGCGGCGTCGATCTGGGCCTGCGGGGTATTGGAGCCGAACACGCGCAACAGGCTGAACGTGTACCGCTCCGGCTGGTCGGGGTCGAGCTCCAGGGCATCCCGGAGGGCGACGTTCCCGCCATGCCCGTCACGGGCGTAGGCCTCCCACCGTCCGAGCACACCACGCTCACCGTCGGCCTTGCCGACGTAGCACTGGCCCGCGGTCTCGTCGGCGATCAGGTAGATCCCGCGTACGGCCTCCAGGGCGGTGCGCCAGCCTGCGTAGCGGGTCTCGGTCACCATTGACTGCAGGTCCCCGTAGCTGAGCAGCACGTGGTCGAAGCCGGGGAACGCCTCGGTGGTGGGGTCGGCGATCTCCAGGACGGGGAATCGCGCCGCCAGGGGGCCCCGCTTGGCCCAGTTCACGGGGTCCGCGGACCACTCCACCACCAGGCGCTCCTCGAGGGAGGCCAGCAGCGGCACCGGCGCAACGTCGTAGTACCGGTAACGCTCCGTGCGCTCAGCCACGGCCTCCCCGCGGTTCTCGTACACGGCGGTGAGGCGAGAACGACGCCCGCCCTCCCCCATGAAGATCAGCCAGTGGCGGGCGGGCTCCTTCGGGAACTTCCCCACGTGGTGCTGCTCCCGCGTGTAGGCGAGCACGCGCTCCGGCGTGGCCGCCGCCCGCGACGGCAGCCCATCCGCCTTGTATGTGTGACGGATGGCAAGAACCTCGTGCGGGTCCAGGCCAGCGGCGTCGAGCACCGACCCAAGAGTCAGGACGAACGGCTCGGGAACCGGATCAGAGTGCGGCATAGGACCTCATTCTGCTCATGGGACGGATCCACATCGACAGATTGACACTTCAGACTCACAGTCGACCACCAAGGGGGGCTCTCAAGAGCGGCAGTGTCAGTCTCCCGCCCCTCTGGCCGACACCAGTCGGTACCGGGTGTCCTTGTGGCCCTGACCGCCGGTCATCTCCACCAGCCCGTCGAGCAGCGGCTGGCGGAGCGCGTAGCGGATCTGCCGCGCGGTCAGCATGGTGGCCTCCTCCAGGTCGCGGATGCCCACCGCCTCCCCCGCGGCCAGGGCGCCGAGGACGCGCCCCTCGTGGCGGGTCGGCACGGAACTGGACGGCACGGTCGACGACGGTGTCCCTGCCTTCGCCCCGGGCGTCACCTCCGCGGGAGAGGTCCGCGCTACCTCCACAGCCGGCTCCCGCCGATGCGGCAGAGCCCCCTCGGGCCGCGGCCGCCAGAGGAGGGCCTTGAACTGGACGCCCGTGTCGATGAGCTGAGGCCGGCCCAGCCCCCACTGACGAGCGGACCGGAACACCTCGTGGATGCCGCCCCCCTCGCCCTCGATGACGGAGGCGCCGTCCGGCGTCGTGAGCTTCTTGGCGATCTGGTACAGCCGCTGATTGACGGCGGCCTGGGCATGTTCGTCACTTTCGAGCTGGGTGAGTGACACTCCGCGGCGGCCGCCCGGGCTCTGAATGAACAGGGCCCGGTCCGTGAGCCGCATCTGGATGGCTTTGCCCGCGCCGAGGGTGTCGGGGCCGAGGTCGCGGTGCACGAGGGCGTTGCCGAGGAGTTCACGGACGGCGGCGAGCGGGAGCTCGGGGCGGCGCTCGAGCTGACCGTCGGGGCGGTACACGTGCTCGGTCCCGAGGTTCTGGCGCACCCAGGCCATCACCTCGTCGAGCAGCACGGGGACCGGCCCGGTGAAGTCCGTGAGGTTGCGGCTGCGCGTCTGCCCCTCTCCCCCGCGCACCTGGACGGCCGCGGTGACGGTGAGCCCCGGATAGCGGCCCTGCGGGTAATCACCGAGGGCGTAGAGGCCGGCCAGGGTGGGCTCGCCGATGGCGGTGAGGACGTTGGTCTGGCGGAGGATCTCGTGGTGGGTGCGGTCGCGGAGGCGACGGTCCCGCTCGCGCACGGCCGCCACGTAGTCGGCCACGAGATCGGGGACCAGGTCCTCCTCGCTCATCCCCGTGACGGGCTTGACGTCGTAATCCACGCGCTCGTCCGAGTGGAGCTTGGCGACCTCCAGCATGCGCAGCTCATGCGCGTGCATCACGTAGTCGCCGTCGGACTGCCGGAGGTAGGCCTGCCCTCGCACCGTGGCGGGCCGGTCCGTGAGGCGCAGGGGCACCACGTGGACGACGAGCACGTCCTTGCCCTCCAGGCGGAAGACCTGGGGAAGGACGGTCGGGCTGGGTGTGACAGCCTCGCGCGCCTGGGCCACGAGGCCCGCCTCCAGCGTGGCGACGTCGGGCACGCCCACCACGCGGAACTCACCATGAGCCTCGTCGACGCCGCAGATGACCGTTCCGCCGTCGGGCATGTTGGCGAAGGCGCAGAGCGTCTCCGGCATGGAGGGGACGCCGCCCGTGGCCCGCTCGACCTCGACCGAGGTGGTGTCGCCACGACGCGCGCGGAGGGCTTCGAGGGTGGCCGTCAGAGCGTCAGATGACCAATTCACAGTGACAACTGTAAGTCACGGTGTCAGTGTCGGGCTGACGAGTCCCCATCACCCCTCCGCCAAGACGCCGACCGCCAGCTTCTCATCGGCCCCCACGCGAGAGCAGGTGGCCGATAAGTTCGCTTCGCCGCCGCTCTTCGATGTCGGGATCCGCCGCCTGGATGAACTCCACAGCGTTGAAGCCGTCACCCTGGCGGCGATTCTGCGGGGGCTCGATCCCCTCGATCAGCAACGCCTCCATCGTGGCGATGAGGGTGTCCACGCCGATCCCGGCTGCCGGCACCGCTCCGAGGGTGCCGTTCTCCTCGACGGGGCGGACCCCGAACCAGGAGAAGCGGTCCCACCGCGCGGAGAGGCGGTCACGCGTGTGCTCCGCAAGACGGTGCCCCAGGCGAGTGGCGGTCACCCTGCCGACGTACACGACGCGGTTGCCGTCGTAGAGGATGTACACCCCGGCCTGTCCTGCGAAGTCCGTGGGAGTTGCCCCGTCCTGCTGCACACCACGGAGGCGGGTGGCCTTGCCCTGCCAGTGGACCTCCTCGCGCCGCCAGAACATGCCGAAGGCGTTGATGAGGCCCATGTCGTCGTCGGCGGCTCCCTCGCCTGGAGCCACCGACGGGGGCTGCGCGACCGGCTGGTCGGCATCCCCCGCCAGCGACGTCGTCGACGGCTTCTCATCCAGGAGGCGGTAGCGGCCAGGTGAGACCTTGAGCAGCTGCTCCTTGAGGTGCATGGAGATGTTGGCGGCCACCGTGTTGGCCGGCGTCGCACCGATGCTGTCCTTCGACCGGTATCCGCGGTCGATGATCTCCTGAGCGATGTCCGCGTAGTGCGCCTCGCCGCCGAGGTCGTTGAGGGCGCGGAGGATCGCCTTCCGCCAGGTCATGTCTGCCATGGCTCGAGCCTAGGGGTTGCTCATGAGCGGTGCCCGCTACTGTGTCTGCCAGGCCCGGTACGGTGTCGGCAGTCGGACCAAGACGTGCGGTCGCATGCGAAGAGAGGACACTCATGCCCGAGCTGACCTGGGTGGGCAAAGACAAGGTCATCACCCACCATCTCGACGTTCCCCTGCGAGTGCTGGACCGGAAGTACTCGTTCGACGAGGTCGGCCAGAGCGAGACGGACAACGACTCCCCCAACATGATCATCCATGGGGACAACCTCGAGGCCCTCAAGGCCCTCCTGCCTCGCTACGAGGGACGCGTGGACTGCATCTACATCGATCCGCCCTACAGGTCAAGTCCCGAGTAGTGGTGTAACGCTCTGATCCTCCATTGGTGCTGCTAGGCGCTGAGTTCGAGGGTGGTTTCCGGTTCGGCGTTCACCTCGTTCCCGGTGTCGTCCACGGTGGTGAGGCGGCAGCGGGCCAACACCTCGAGGCCGAGGTAGCGGCGGCCCTCGGCCCACTCATCGGTCTGCTCAGCCAGCACCGCCCCGACCAGGCGCACGATCGCTGCCCGGTTCGGGAAGATGCCCACGGCGTCGGTGCGACGCCGGATCTCGCGGTTGAGCCGTTCGGCCGGGTTGTTCGACCAGATCTGGGTCCACACGTCCTTGGGGAACGTGGTGAACGCCAGGATGTCCGCCCGGGCACCATCGAGGTGTTCGGCCACCGCGGGCAGCTTTTCGCTGACGTAGTCCAGCAGCCGGTCGAACTGGGCGTCCACGCTGGCGGCGTCGGGCTGGTCATACACCGAGTGCAGCATGGCCTTCACGGCCGGCCACATGGACTTGGGGGTGATGCCCATCAGGTTCGCCGCGTAGTGGGTCCGGCACCGCTGCCAGGTCGCTCCGGGCAGGTTCGCGGCGATGGCGTCCTTGAGCCCGGTGTGGGCGTCGGAAGTGACCAGGCGGACTCCGGTCAGGCCCCGGGTCACCAGGTCGGCGAAGAACTCGTTCCACGCCGACCCCGTCTCCGAGGTTGCCACCCGCAGGCCGAGGACCTCCCGGTGCCCCGCACCCGTCACCCCCGTGGCCAGCAGCCCCCCCGCGGCTACCCCCCGCC